>JAAYJH010000123.1 GCA_012523035.1 Fibrobacter sp. | reverse complement strand
TTTGTTATTCTAAAACGGTTGAAGATTTCAATTTATTTTTGTCTCGTAAAAAAATAAGATCTTTTTAAAACTTTACAGACCTTTTTAATTTAAATTCTTAAAAAGAAATAATCAAGTTTTTTATCTAAAATGTATATTTAATTGCAATGGATACAAGTAAATCAAAAAATACGAGCCCTCCAAATCTAGCTTTTATAGTTTTTAATAATTTAAAAGAATTAATAAAAGCCAAAAATGCAGCTCATGAATCTATTTTTAAATTGCACTGGAAAAAAATGTGGCCTTTTAATCTATTATGGCCACAAGTGGATTTTCTAAGGATTATTAGGTTAATGAAAGAATTAGAAAGTCATGCTCAAGATCAAAAACGCTTTATAGCTTCTCATCTCAAGAAAGCAGAAAAAGTAGAACTTGAGTTTTTAAATGTTGTCCCCGCCTATTTGGATGCTTTTATCACCTCTTGTAATGAATTGAGTAAGGTCGCTCAATTTAAACAGGATAAATTGGAAAAAAAAGAAAAAAGATCTGTTTTTTTATTTAATAAAATTCTAAAATCATATGAGAATGCACAAAAAAGGCTTGTCCAACAAGGAGCTCTTGTTCACATTCACTGGCAAAGCCTTCAATCATCATAAGGAGTCTATAATGACATTTAAATTACCTACTCTTCCTTTTGCAAACAACGCCCTCGAACCTTGGTACGATGAAAACACTGTGATTATACATCACACAAAGCACCATCAAGCTTATACAGACAATCTAAACAAAGCCATTGAAGAAGCTAAACTAGAAGTGAACAGCATCGAAGATTTGCTAATCAATGTAAACGATGTGGATCCTCAATTCCGTACTCGCATCATCAACCACGGTGGTGGGTACTATAATCACAACTTTTTTTGGGAAAGTCTTGCTCCAAATGCAAGCTCTAAAGCTTCAGAAACATTGATTGCTGCCATTGAAAAAAAATGGGCTTCTTTTGACGCTTTTAAAGAAGAATTTTCTGCTAAAGCATTGGGCCATTTTGGTAGTGGATGGGCTTGGCTTGTTTTAAACAAAGACAAAGAACTTGAAATCATAGACACTCACGATCAAGTATGCCCACTCACATTGGGGTATCAACCATTATTAACCATTGATGTCTGGGAACACGCTTATTACATTAAATATCAAAATCGCCGTGCCGAATGGATTTCTGCGTTTTGGAATCTTGTGAATTACGAACGCGTCGAAGAACGCTTGAATACAGCTTTGAGCAAATGATAACGCCATGATAACTGTTGTCTAAAACTATGCTTTGATTTTTCGGAACTTTGTGTGGCATTAGAATCATGAATCCGATAATCTATTAAACATTGAGGCAATAGTTTGATTTTATAAAGTTGTTCTGCCCTGAGCCCAATCCACTGATCGTGCATCGGAAGTTTGGGTGGAAAGGGTAGAATATCTTTTAAAATAGAAGCTCTGAAAGCCATACAACATCCAATATAAGAGTTTTTCACCCAGTTTTTCCAAAATCCTTTCTTAGAATTTCGAAGATCAAAAAGGGTCTTATCTTCTCGATTCCCATTCTTTAAAATAAAGGCGTTGTGCAAGACTAAATCTGCATTTTCTAATGCTTCCAAAGATTTTTTGACTTTATTGGGTGCCCATATATCGTCTTGATCACTTAAAAAAACAAAATCCCCTTTGGCTTCTGCAAGGGCTCTTTCTAGGTTATAAATTGGCCCTAAATTTTTGGAGTTTCGAAGAATGCGAATGCGAGAATCCTGTAAGTTTTGGAGGATATCTATAGAAGAATCGGTGGAAAGGTCATCAGAAACAATGATTTCGTCTGATTCTCCAAGCTGTGTCAAAATACTTTGAATTTGTTCAACTAAATATTTTTCTCCATTATAGGTGGGAATACAAACTGAAATCATAAAAATCCTATTGCATTTTAAGATATTGAACAAGAATAGACGCTTTTAAAAAGTAAAAACTTTTTTTAAATATAATAAATTAGAGAAATAAAAAACTAGAATAGCCCTATTTCAAAGTATTTACAAAATTAATAATCGGTTCTTAATAAGTCATTCTATCCAATAATATAGGTGAAAAGGATTTAAAAACTTCTCAAAAATTTGGAAAAATAGATTCTAATATTTTAAAAAATAGGAAGGGATAAAAAGTTTTGGAATTCGACGAATAAAATTCCAAGAAAGAGAGGATAGATAGAAAAAATTCTGAAATGCTTTTAATTTTTGTGTGTGGCTTAATAGAGAAAACCAGTTGGCTTTGTGGTTTTCTACTGCTTTTTTGTAAAGGGGTTCGTCTTTATAATCTTCTAAGATTCTAAGGGTTTCTCTGTAAATACGATTGTAATCTAAGTGCAAGTTTTTGCCATGAATACGATAAAAAGAAAAGACATTTTTTAAAACCGGAAGAGGACCATGTTTTTTGGACATTTTGAGCCACAACGGGTAATCTTCAAAATAAAATCGTTCGTCAAAGCCCCCTAATTCAAAAAACACATCTCGACGCATCATTTCGGTGCTACCATGGAGTCCCTTTTTGCCTAATAATAATTCTTCAAAAGAAACGCTAGGTAAGCTTTTTAAAAAACGAGGGTCCACTTTTGAGTTTTTTTCCCCTAAAGCATCCATTTCTATGCATTGTCCAAAACAAACCGGCACTTTTGTGTGTTCTTCTAAATAAAAAGCTTGTGTTTTCAGTCGATCTGGAGCCATGATGTCATCACTGGCAAATGTGCACAAGTACTTGCCCTTAGATAGGTGTGCAAGCTCGTTTAAAGTAGCGACCACCCCTTTGTTTTCACGAGATATAAATTTAAAATTAAAATCTTCTGAAAGTTTTTTTAAAATGGAAACACTCTTGTCTGTGCTTCCATCGTCAATCACTATCAATTCAAAAGGAACTCCTTTTTGAGCTAAGATAGAGCGAACTGCGTCTTCGATATAGCGTTCGTGATTGTAACTAGGGAGTAATACAGAGACTAAAATTTCTTTTTCCACAAATAGTGACTCCTTAATAAAAAGAAAAACATCAATAAAAATCCAGTCATATTTTCTATTGCATAGGCCCAAAATGGTGCCGCCATTTTTAGTGAGCTTAAGCCAAAGTAGGTAAAAGATAAAAATATTATTTGAGTGATGAATTCAAAAAGGATAAAGATTTTCGTTTCTTGCTTCACCATTAATGCTAAACCTAGGCACCAGGATCCGCTACGAAAAAAATCCCCTATCCATTGTATCTGTATTTGGTCTGCAATGGGCAAAAAAGAAGAGGATAAAACCCATTGGATTAAAATTGTTTTAAAAGCATAGAAAAAACTTATAGATAAAAAGCTAAAGATAAAAACACAAGTCAAAGAACGCCACAATGTATTATAAAAGGCTTTCTCATTTTTTAATTTTGAAAGTTGAGGTAAAATTAATACGCCTAGAATTGAAGAAACGATGAGACTAAAGAAATCCGATATTCGAAAAGCCCCTTGCCATAAACCTGCTTGATCCCAACCCAAGGTATGACCTACAAAAGAGCGAACTAAACTCAATACAATAGGGGTTAAAATCATTGGTACCAAGCCCATCCAAATAAAATTGGTCCATTCTTTAAGACTTGCTGATTTTGATTCTAATAGTTTTTTTATAGGGATTTTACGATATAAATAAATAAATAGAAATAATAAAGAAAGTAACGATTGTGTGGCTAAAGCCCATAAAACAGAATTAAACTTCCATAATACAAAACTAATGAGCCATAAAGATTGGACTAGACTCACCCCTATAGAAACTTTTGCCCATAGTTTAAATGCAGAAAGTCCATTGAGTATGGATTGCACAATAGTAATCAGAAGCATTGAGGCTACACCAGGAATAGTGCACAATAAAAGTAGTCGAAGCGTTTTTTCTGAAAGAGTCGGGAATAAAAAAGAGAGAAAACCACTCCAAGATAAAAAGATTAAAAGGAGGCTCACCGCAGCTAATGAAAAAAAGGATAAATGAAGCCCTGCTCGCCATAACGCCAGTCTTTTCGAAGTGTCCTTTGAAAATTCTGCTGTCAAAGAAACCCAAGCGTTTTGAAGGCCCAAAGAAGCACCTGCATGCATTACAGTCATTAAATTTTGAAACTGACCCACTATAGCATAAACAGCTGGACCAAGAAAAACAGCAAGCACTTTGTTGCTTATAAATAACAATGAAATTCGAGTGAATACAACTAAACTAGATAAAAAAGCTTTATTTAAAGTAAAAAAGCCACGCATTCAAGAAACCTAGCGGAAGTTCTTCTTTAAAATGCTAAAAAAGAAGCGAAATAATTTTTGAAGATTAAGACTCAAAGCTATTCACCCCTTCAATGATTCTTGAAACTTCAAGCTCAGACAACTGAGGGTGCATAGGAATGCTAATCACAGAGTCGGCTAGAGATTCTGTAATGCTTAGGGAATCGTATTTTAAGCCAGAACGATAAGCCACTTGCTGGTGTGGAGCCTTGGGATAATATATTAATGTGCCAATCCCTAGATTTTCTAAATGGAGTGAAAAAGCATCCCGTTTTTGAGAGCGTAAAACAAATGCATGCCAAACATGCTGAGAAAACACTTTTGGAAGCTTAGGTAAAAAAATGTTTGGATGAGTGATTTCTTGCAGATATCGTTGGGCTATACTTTGTCTTTTAAAATTTTGTACATCTAGATCTCTTAATTTTATCGATAAAAAAGCGGCTTGAATTTCATCCAGCCTAGAGTTTATCCCCTTATACAAATTAACATATTTTTCTTTGGAGCCATAGTTTGCTAAGCTACGAATCAAGTCTGCAAGCTCGTTGTCAGAAGTGCACACAGCTCCTCCATCTCCAAGTGCTCCTAAATTTTTACTGGGATAAAAACTAAAAGCCGAAGCATTGGCAAGAGCACCGACCCTCTTTTCTTTGTAAAATGCACCATGTGCTTGGGCAGCATCTTCTATGACCAAAAGTTGTTTCTGTTTAGCTATGTGAAGGATAGGGTCCATTTCTACAGATTGCCCGTACAAATGAACAGGTAATATGGCTTTGGTGCGTGGAGTCAAAGCTTGGATGATATTTTCTTCATCTAGGTTGAAAGTTTCTTTGGAGACATCTACCAATACGGGTTGCAAGCCCACACTGGAAACTGCAAGCACCGTTGCAATATAAGTGTTGGCGGGGATAATCACTTCGTCTCCTGATTTTAAACGACCCATTTCTATATAAGCTCTAAAAATCAAGTGCAATGCGTCTAAACCACTGGCTACACCAACACAATTTGAAACCCCGCAAAATTTCGCAAATTCATTTTCAAATTGATCCACCGCCTCTCCTCGAATATACCACCCCGATTCAATGACTTTTTGAGCTTCTAAATTCAAAAGCTCTGCGTATGGCTGGTTTATTTTTTTTAAATCCAAAAAAGGAATTTTCAGTTTTTTACTCATCTACCGTTCCTTGTATTTTAACGCTATATTTTAAAGAAGGAAAGGCACCCACCACCTCTTTAAAATGAGAAAGCCCCGAATTGAGTCGAGTGTTTTCAGAAGATGGACCTAAATCTAAAAACTCATACTTTAAATCTTTATAAAAGTGAAATAAGCTAAAAGCCAAAAAATTCATCGGCCTGTATTTTGAAAAATCTTGAAGGTCACCCCAATATATTAAATGGGCGGTTTGAGGATTTAAGAGATAAACTATAGCCGAGGCCACAGGTGTCTCTTGGTAATAGAGATTAAAAAAATGAATGTCCATTACTTTTCCTGTTTTTTTCAAGTCGTCTAGACTCATTTTGAGAGGATAAGACTTTTCTTTTCGGTTTTGAGCAATGGTTTGGTAGGCTAATTCTTTATCTTGTGATGAAGAAGCAAGGACTAAAGAATAAGGAAAAGTTTTAGCTTTATTGAGATTCCTCCTCCCTTCTCGGGTTAAAAGTTTCTGATATTCCTTTGCTTTTAAATCCATCACATAATTCAGCTCTATCGCAGAGATTTCTTTTTGAAGTAAAAAAAGAAAACGAGGGTCCATACTTTTCAAAAAAAGAGGAGGGAATGTGATTTCATAGTTTCTTTTTTGAGTTTTCACATATTGTATAAGAGAGTCTACTAGTGCCTCTAAGTCTTCGATACGAAGTTCTTTATTGAATATAAATCCACCAAATGGAGCCGAAAAAGGAGAATAAAAAGCACTCCCCTTTTGACCAAATGAGATGCCCGCAAGATTTTTTTTATTTTTTTGAAACAATAAATATTGAATGGAATGTACTTTAGAGGCATTTAACTCATTAAAAGCAACCGAACGATAATCTAAAAACTCTTGTTCAAAAGCTTGCTTATAAGTTTCTGCAGAAACCAAAAGGCATTGCATAATTAACCTTTTTTTAATTTTAAAAAAGTGGAGTAATCCCTACAATAATCTTCTTCTTCGAAAAGATGAGAGGTTAAAACTAAACAAATAGCTCCAGAAGAAAAAGAAAGTTCTTCGGCCCAAATGCCTGGAGGTATATGCAGTGCAAAATAAGGCCTATCTAATCGAATATAACTAGTAGAAAAACCATCGTCTAGCTTTACATCAAAGGCACCACTAGCAGCAATCAAAACCTCGTGGCAAGTAAAGTGAGCGTGAGCTCCCCTAGATTCACCACCGGGAATGTCATAGATATAAAACACTCTTTTCAAATCAAAAGGAAATAAACCAGAATTTTCTACGACACTCAAAGAGCCCGAACGATTAGTGTGTCGAGGCAATTGAATCAAAGTACAATCAGTAATTTTTGTTTTTATCATTTTAACTTAAGCTTAAAAACTCTTCGAAATCTCGAATATAGTTGGTAGAATCATAAAAAGTAGAAGATAAAACTAATGCCACAGCGTTAGTTGAAAAATTATCTAAAGTTCTCCAGTGCATTGGAGGAATATAAAGTCCATAATAAGATCTAGAAAGTGAATAGCGTTGCTCTTCTTTTCCGTTGTGAATGAGCACATCAAAACTGCCCGACAATGCTACCAAAAGCTCGTGTTCTGTTTTGAATGCATGACTTCCACGGACTTCTCCTCCTGGAACATCGTATATCCAATAAGAACGCTTGATTTCAAAAGGAATATGCTTTTCGGATTCAATAAAACTAAGATTTCCCCTTTCGTCGTATATTTTAGGAAACTCCAATAAATATGGAGCTAGTTGGCTTAGATTTTGATTCATAAATTTAAATTAGTAAAAAAACAAAAAAAAACAAATTCTTTCTATATTTAATGCATGACTGAATTTAAGCATAAAGGGAGTTTAGGCCCCGTTGTCCCCCAAAACATTGAAATTGACTTGGGAACAGAAGGTTTTGTCCTTGAAAATGGCAAGGTCCTTAAAAAATTAAACATCCAATACGAAAGCTATGGAAAACTCAACAAAAACGCCGACAATGTTATTTGGATTTGCAGCCCTTTAACTGCTGACGCCCATGTGGCTGGATTTTATTCATATGATGACCCTAAAGTAGGATGGTGGGACGCTCTAATAGGTGAAGGGAAATCCATAGACACTAACCAATTTTATGTCGTGTGTAGCAATATTTTAGGCGGATGTCAGGGAACCACTGGCCCTGCAAGCATCAACCCCGATACTCAAAAGCCTTATGGCTCTTCGTTTCCAAATATTAGCATCGGAGACATGGTTCGGGCTCAAAAAAAACTGGCTGATGCCCTAGGTATTCGCAAAATCCATTCGGTGATTGGTGGATCTATGGGTGGTTTTCAAGCTATGAAATGGAGTATTTATTACCCAGATTACATAGAAAGATGCATTATCATCGCTTCTTCTTCTCGTTTTTCCAGTCAAGCCCTAGGCTTTGAAGTAGTAGCCAGAGATGCTATCAAACAAGACCCTCATTTTAATGGCGGAGATTATTATGACTCTAAAGTACCCGCTATTGGCTTGTCTAACGCCAGAAAAATTGCACACATCACCTACCTTTCTGCCATTAGCATGGAAGAAAAGTTCAAAAGAAAACATATCAAAAATCCTAATCCCAATCAATTTTTAATGGGATCTCCCTTAGAAAGTTACTTGACTTATCAAGGGGATCGATTTGTAGAAAGATTTGATGCTAATAGTTATTTACACATCACTTACGCCACAGATACTTTTGATCTAGAAACCGAATATGGCTCATTAGAAAATGCATTTATAAACACTAAAGCCGAGTTCTTAAATATTAATTTAAGCACAGACTGGTTATTTCCACCTCATGAATCTCGAAAAATCACCAATGCCCTTGTCAATACACATAAAAAAATCACCAGCTTAGAGTTAGACACTTTATTTGGACACGATGGATTTTTACTAGAAGTTGGAGATATAGGCAAGGCCATACACTCTTTTATTCAACCGAACTATACCAACGCCAAAAAACAAGACACACGAGAACTCCCCGCTTTTAACGATAAAAAAGACTATGCTATTCTAGAAAGCATTATCCCTCAAGGGGCTTCCGTATTGGATTTAGGCTGCGGAAATGGTGACCTTCTTTACAATCTCACAAATAAAAAACAGATTCAGGGTTTAGGTATTGAAAAGAAATTCGATGCCATCTTAAACTGTATCAAAAAAGAAGTACCTGTTATCCAAAAGGATCTAGACGAAAGGAATTTACAAAGTTTTAAAAAACAGCATTTTGATTACGCCATTTTAAATCGCACTCTACAAGAAATCAAGTCACCCTTGGCTTTGCTACACGAAATTTTACGAGTTTCAAAAAAGGCCATTATTTCTTTTCCAAACTTTGGTCACTGGTCTGTTAGAGCGGCTCTTTGGCGATACGGAAGAATGCCCAAGTCAAAAGAACTTCCATATGAGTGGTATGACACTCCAAACATACACTTGTTTACACTTCAAGACTTTATCCGTATGTGTGAATCACAAAATTTAATCATTGAAAAATTATTCACAGACAATGATAAGTTTTTTAGTCGTCTCTTGACTAAAATTGGCAGGAAAAACCTTGGTGCAGAGCGTGTTATAGCTTTAGTATCAGAAAAAGATAAGGATTAAAACATGATTTCCTCTATGACAGGCTATGGAAAATCGGATTCTTTTTTTAATCAGCTACCCATTAGCGTTGAAATTCGAAGCATTAACAATCGATTTTTAGATATATCCACTAAAATTCCTAGTTTACTCAGTCCCTTAGAAGCCCAATTGAAGCAACAAATCAAAGATAAAATTGCAAGAGGCACTATATTTTTAAGCATTTCCATAGGGAATGAAGAAGAAAATTTAATCCCAAAATCTTATCACGCCAAGGCAGTAGAATCTTTCTTAGAAATCGCCAAAAACCTACAAAACACTTATGACATTGACGGACAAGTACGCCTAGACCATATTTTAAGCCTCCCCCACCTGATCACTTACGAAAACCCAAATCTTTGTATTGAACAACTGGGAGTCCATTTAAAAAAAGAAATAGATATCGCCCTCGACTCTCTTATTCTGATGCGTAAAAAAGAAGGTGAGTTTTTACAACACGACATAGTCAAAAGAATAGAACATATAGAAACCACCCTCGATGAAATAGCAAAGCTAGAACCCAATCGGATTTTAGAATGGAAAGAAAAATTCAATAACCGTCTCAAAATCCTTTTGCAAGGCATAGAAATCGACTCTACCAGGCTACTTCACGAAGCAAGCATTATTGCAGACAAACTCGACATCCACGAAGAAATGACTCGTTTTAAAAGTCACAATCAACTTTTTTTAAGTTCACTGCAATCCGACGGTCCTCAAGGAAAAAGACTCGGCTTTATTTTACAAGAAATGGCTAGAGAAGCAAACACTCTTGGCACAAAATGCCAATGTGCTAAAATCACCACCTTAACTATTCAACTCAAAGAACAAGTAGAAAGCATTCGTGAACAAGTGATGAATGTAGAGTAAAATCAATATTTTTTTATTGATAATTAGAAGCGCCTAAGCTTTTTTCAAGCTCTTTGAAACACTTGGAAAAGCATGGGATAAATGTTTTTCGAATCTGCTTCTCTTTTTTGTTCAGAAATTAACTCCCACCCATCCCCTAAACTAGGCATCAAAACATCTCCATCAATATCGGCGAGCACTTTAGTCAAGTAAAGTTTTTTGCAGTAAGGTAGAGCCTCTTTATAGAGTGCAGCCCCACCAATAATAAAGCACTCGGTTTCACCGGCATTTTTTGCAAACATAAAAGCATCTTTTAAAGAATGCAAAACCACACAACCAGGTGCCTCAAAAGACGCAGAGCGAGTTAAAACTAAATTGACTCGTAGTGGGAGCGGTTTTGCAATATCTTCGTAGTTTTTTCTACCTAAAATAATATGATGACCAGTAGTTTTGGACTTAAAATACTGTAAATCAGCGGGCAGATGCCATGGAAGGTGTCCATCTTTTCCAATGACATTATTTTGAGAAATAGCGACAATTGCAGATATTAACATAATCTAAAATATAACAAATAATTCCTAAACAAAACTAGATCGATCGACACATAAGTCTATCACAAAATCTTTCATTTTTGTTTCAGTGCCCTATAGACTTGCCTTTATCTACAAAATTCACTATTTTTAAAGCAAAATTACAAAAACAATAAAATCATTCACTCTATTTATTGTTTAAAATTAAAATTATGATGGAGGACTTTATGTCTACTGAGAAAATGGAATTTCAAACCGAAGTAAGAGATTTACTCAATCTTATGATTCACTCTTTGTATAGCAACAAAGAAATATTTTTAAGGGAATTGGTCTCTAACGCTGCAGATGCTTTAGACAAAAGAAGATTTTTATCTGTATCCAACTCCGCTTTACTTCCAGATTCGACTACACTTCAAATTGATTTATCCGTCCATTCAGAATCTAAAATCATCAGCATTGAAGACAATGGTATTGGAATGAATAGAGAAGATTTAATCAGTAATCTAGGCACCATTGCTCGCTCTGGAACCAAACATTTTCTAAAAAACTTAAAAGACAATGAAAAGTCAAATTTAGATTTAATTGGGCAATTTGGTGTAGGCTTTTACTCTGTATTTATGGTGGCTCGAAAAGTAGAAGTCCTTACACTAAAAGCAGGTGAATCTCAGGCTTATTTATGGAGTTCAGATGGTGAAGGAGACTTTGAAATCACAGAAGCCCCTAAACAAGAGGCGGGAACCAAAATCACAGTCTATCTAAAAGATGAAGAAGAAGCCCTTGAATACGCTAACGAGTGGCAAATCAAAAATATTGTTCAAAAATACAGTGAATTCATTTCTTATCCTATTTATTTTCACCCTGAATCGACCAAAAACGATAAAGGCGAAATAGAAATCAAAGAAGCGGTTCGTTTGAACGAAAAACCTGCTTTGTGGCGTCAAAATGAAAAAGAAATCACCGAAGATCAATACAAAGAATTTTACAACATAGTCTCTCATGACGGAGGGGAGCCAGCCGCTTGGAACCACTCTCATGCCGAGGGGACTATGGAATTTTGGAGCTTAATTTATATCCCTTCAAAAGCCCCGTATAACATCTGGAACAACGAAAACGCCCACGGACTTAAACTTTATGTGAAAAAAGTCTTTATTATGGATGATTTCAAAGATTTACTTCCACCTTGGTTGCGTTTTGTTCGAGGTGTCATCGATTCCGAAGATTTGCCACTCAATGTGAGCCGTGAAATTTTACAATCCAATAAAATCGTCACTCAAATTCGAAAGCATGTGATCAAGAAAACTCTAGAAACTCTCCAAAACATGGCGAAAAATGAGGTAGAAAAATATGAAGCCTGGTGGCTTGAACTAGGGGCTATCTTAAAAGAAGGCTTCTATATGAACTGGGAACACCTAGATGAGCTCAAAGATTTACTCCGTTTTAAAAGCACAAAGACCAAAGACAATGAAATCATCAGTTTAGAAACTTATATAAGCAGGATGCCAGAATCTCAAAAAGAAATCTACTACCTCACAGGAGATCTTAAGGACAGCATTGCCTCTAACCCACTGCTAGAAAGTTTTAAAAATAAATCCTTCGAAGTGCTTTTATTAACTGATCCTATCGATGAATTTATGATGTCTTCTCTAACCGAGTACAAAGACAAGAAGTTCCACGATATCAGTAGAGGAGATGTGGACTTTGAAAAAACAGAAGAAGAAAAAAAAGCAGAAAAGGCTTCTAAAACAGAGTTTAAATCCTTATTAAAAGCACTTCAAAAAGCACTCGACAAAGAAATTAAAGAAGTTCGAGTTTCTTCTAGACTCCAAGAAAGTCCAAGCTGTCTGGTGAATAGTGAAGATGCCATGAGTTCTAGAATGGAACGCATTATGGAAGCCATGGGCCAATCTAAAACAGAAAAAACAAAGCGAATTTTAGAAATAAACCCTCAGCACCCTATATTAAAAATGCTCAAAGAAAAAATGGATGCCAAAGAAGACTTGGGTGAATGGCCAAAAGCTTTGTACGGTCAAGCCTTACTTTCTGAAGGCTCTCCTCTTCCTAATCCAATAGAGTATGTCAATGCAATCAATTCACTACTCACAAGTAATTTAAAGTAAAATACTTGCTTTTATAGACAAGAGGCTTTCTATAGCCTCTTTTTTTTATTAAATATTATAAATTCTTTTTATTCACTCCGATTGGATTTTTATATGTTTTTTCAATGGTTATACCATAGTACTGGTCTTGAAATTTTCGATGGTCGTTTATTTAGAGCTGGAATTGCTGCTTTAACTTCTATTATTTTAGTACTCACCCTAATGCCAAAATACATTCGAGTTCTTCAAAACTTAGATGCCACTTCCGATTTAGACAAACACTCCAATACAAAATCACCTCCTATTATGGGGGGTATCCTTTTAGTTTTAGTTGTGATTTTAGTCTCTATATTTACCGCAAAAATGAATGGTTATTCTATTTCTACTCTGGTGATTTTATTTTTATTTTCTTCTGTAGGGGCTTTTGATGATATTGCCAAGGTAAAAACCAAACGCTTAATCCAGCAAGGAAAAATAAAAGCCGCCAATTATATGAGCAAAGCAGATGGGCTTTCTAGCTCTTTAAGACTCACCCTTTACTTTTTATTTAGCGTAGTAGTGGCTATCTTCTGTTATAAATTCATTCCCGATTTAAGGGCCAATTTAACGGTTCCCTTTTTTCCAATTTCTGTGCTTCAAATACAGCTTCCCAATTGGATCTTTGTTGGTTTTATGGCTTTTGTGATTGCAGCCACAGCAAATGGAACCAATTTTACAGACGGACTAGACAGCCTAGTCTCTGTGCCCATTCTAACTAGTATGGTATTTGTAGGTCTTGTGGCTTATGTGAGTGGGAACTTTATTTTCAGTACTTATTTGCATGTACCTTATTTGCCAGGTTGCGATGAACTTTTCATTATTGCTATGGCTATAGCTGGAGCTTTGCTCGCTTACTTATGGTTTAATAGCCCACCTGCAGAGATTTACATGGGAGATGCGGGTTCCGTAGGTTTTGGAGCCACTATTGGTATTATGTTTATTTTAGTCCAAGCTGGTTTATTTTTACCTATTATTGGAGTCATTATCATTGCAGAAGCTTTTTCAGTGATATTTCAAATCAGTTGGTTCAAAATAACTAGAAAAATAACGGGGACAGGGCAAAGACTTTTTTTATGTGCACCGCTTCACCACCATTATCAAAAAAAATGGAAAGACAAGTACCCTCATACTCCCCTCTTAAATTCAAAAATAGCCTGGCGAATGCATCTGATTTCTATTTTTGCATTGATTATAGGCATGATTATATTTTTTGGCATAAGGTAAACAATGAATTTATTAGAATCCTTAAAAAAATGGGGTCAAGAGCACCTTTTGAACAACTTAGAAGTCAAAGAAACTTCTAAACAAGATTCCATTTTAAAAGAAATTCAATCGCAAGACTTTGAGCTTTTAAATAAACTTTTTTTACAACACTCTAAAGCAAACGACACTTCTAAAAACTCCTCTTATTCTCCCCTTTCATTTCAATTAGCAAGAGACAATAGCCAATATAAAATGTGGGAAGAGACTGGAGAAGTCTTACTTAGAAATTCTCAAGTGGCCGTCTTTTTGCTCGCAGGAGGTCAAGGCTCTCGATTAGGTTTTGAGGGTCCCAAGGGGGCTTTTGATATAGGCTTAGAAAGCAAAAAAACATTATTTCAGATTCAAGCCGAACGAATAGACAATTTATCTAGGCGATTCGGTGCATCTATTCCTTGGTGTATTATGACTAGCCCATTAAATCACCAAGAAACAATAGAACACTTTACAAAAAATCAACATTTTGGCTTAGATCCCAATAACATACAGTTTTTTCAACAAGGGACCCTCTGTGCTTTAGATGAAAAAGGCAAAGCCATCCAAGACAAAGACGGGCATTTGGCTTTGGTACCCGATGGAAATGGGGGTTGTTTTAGAGCCATTGCTCAAAGTGGAAATTTAGATTGGCTAAAAAGTAAAGGGATTCGATATGTCTTTATGTATGGTGTCGATAATTTACTCACAAAAATAGCTGACCCCGCTTTTATTGGTGCTCTGGCGACCGACGGTCGTGCTTTAAGTTCTTCTAAAGTAGTCCACAAAAAACACCTTAATGAAAAGGTGGGAGTTTTTGCACTCCACAATAATTTACCCACTGTTATCGAATACATTGATATCCCAGAAGACTTGAGAAATAGCCTTCAAGACGATGGCACCCCTTTATTTGACGGTGCAAATATTGCGACTCATTTATTTAAAATTGAGGCTCTTCAAAAGCTACAAAACACCCCTCTTCCATGGCATGCCGCCAGAAAGCATGTACTAGAAGAAAAAAACGCTTGGAAATTTGAGCAGTTCTTATTTGATGCCTTTCCAATTTTAGGCTCTATGACTTTATATGGAGTTTCTAGAGGAGAGGAGTTTGCACCTATCAAAAACGCTAGCGGAGAAGACTCCCCTGCAAGTGCCAAAAGACTATTAGGCTTGCTGCATCGTTTTTGGTTAGAAGAATCTAATGTAAAAATCAATCCAAAAATGCTTTATGAAATATCTCCAACACTTTCTTATGCTGGAGAAGGCCTTAATCAGCGAGTTTTTGATCAAGAACTAGCAAAAAACATTTTAGAATTCCCTGCTGATTTTGAGTGAACTTTTTGGCATCATACCATGAGAGCTTTAAATTTCTTATTCAAAAAAACTTTATTTCTTTTTTTCTTTTTACCTGATCTTTTTTTTAAAATTTTATTTTTAATTCTGCACCCGTTCTACAAACTCACTCATCAAAAAAGAGCCTATGGGCGAGTCGAATCTCACTTAATAAAAACTGGCTTGACGGGCATCTCTGCTAAAGCTGTTTTTAAAAAACTTTATTTCAATGCCATTGACTCTTATCGTTTTTTGCTCAAAGAAACACCCCTAGTCATTGAAAATGAACAAATCTTTTTAGAAGCACTCCAATCCAATTCTCCAATAGTTGTCATAAGCATTCACCAAGGCCCATTTGAAATTTTACACCGCTCACTTTGTAAATATCATAGACCTGTTTATTTACTCACTGCCGATTTCTCTAATACTTTACTAAACCAAGCCTTAAAAACACTTCGAGAACATCCCATATTGCATGAATATCCTGAAAACCAAGCGGGGAATGCACTTCGACAGTGTTTTAAAAACAAGGGTATTTTAGCTTTACTCATCGATCAAGGGAAAGGTGCAAGCCCTTGCAATACAAAGCTTTTTGGATTGAATAGCCCTTTGTATTTAAAACTTCCAATCAAAGCAAATCAAATGGGAGCCTCTTTAGTTAGTTTTAGAGTTTACAAACAAAACAAATCTATAGTCCTTCGATTTGAGACCCTTTACAAAGCAAAAACTCCTGATCATATTTTAGAAAATTCTATAAATAATGAAGTGGAAACATGGATTTCAGAGCATCCAGAAGATTGGACTTGGAATTACCATAAAAATTTTAGGTGAATAATGAGATTTTTAAATAAAGAAGATGAAAAGAATAAAGACAATAAAATTCAGATTGAACATATGAAAAGAACTTTTATAGAAAACAAAGACTTGAATGAAAATTTAAACTCGGCAAATAAAAGGAATAAATTTACACAAAAAAAGAAAAAAAGAAATCCTAAGATCAGTACTTGGAGTTCAGTAGATGAAGAAATAGACTTGCACGGAAAAGAAGCCGAAGAAGCTGCTCATGAGGTAGAAGAATTTATAAAAACAATGCTTAAAAGTGAAGGTGAAACTTTAAGAATTGTTCACGGTGGGAGGATTGCTAGTTATGGTTCTGTAAAAAAAGCATTAGATAAGCTTTTAAGAGAAAAACTTAAAAAGCATATATCTAAATATTTTTTAGAGGAAAAGAATGAAGGGTCTAGCATTGTAATCCTTAAAAAACAAGAGCACAAAAAAAACATCCCAAAAAAGCTTCGATAGTTTGATACACTCGAGCTTCAACTATCTTGAATTCTCAACTATTTATTAAATTTTGCTTTAATGTTTTAATTTTTTTGAAGCATAACTTCGTTCGCGAGCATAGATTTCAAAAATAATAAACTTCTCTTCTTATTATTCTTTTATTCTCAATTCTCGCTTAGAAAAAAATGGAGTCAATCTCTTACTAATGAGTGCAATTTTTCATCAAAAATATTTTTTACTAGTATCCATTTTAATAGAACTACAGTATTTTAAATGTAGTTATGTTGTTAAATTTCTAAGCTATAAAAAATATGAAATGCATTTTTTTAAAAGTGAAGCCTTTAATTCACCCAGATCATACTATTAAAAATAAAACTTATTCTCTAAAATTAAAAAAAGCATTTTATTTTAGAATAAAATGCTCAAAATA
>JAAYJH010000022.1 GCA_012523035.1 Fibrobacter sp. | reverse complement strand
TTGGAGACTGGAGCTTTCGCCTGCATGACTTGCAGAGAGTAAAAGGCCTATGAAGACAAAAAATATGGCAAATAGTATCCTTTTGGTGAGGTATTCTTTTAAAAACCAAAATCCAAATAAGGCGGTTAAAACCGGATTTAAGGCCATCATGGGTTGTACCAGACTGATGTCATAGAGTGCCATCGCTAAATAATACCCTAAATTGGCAAGCCCAGAGAGTGCTATGCCCGCCCACCAGTATTTGTTTTGAAAAACCTGTTTGATAAATAACCAAGGCGTTTTTAGACTCCATGTTTTGGCTACTGTGCTTAGACCTTGTTTGGCTAATATGTTTCCAAAGGCAAAGCAAATGGCGGGGATTAAGGTGAGTGCAAAAAAGAATAACATTTATAGCGTTTCACCCCAAATTTCTTGATAGATCCAATAATTGCCCATCACTCGTTTGATGTAGTCACGAGTTTCCCAATAGCTAATTTCTTCGGCTCGAATGTCTAAATCGATGCCTTCTCCTGCGGTTTGCCAGCGTTTGGTGGGTTTTGGACCTGCATTGTAGTTGCCCAAGACATACATGTATTCGTCGTTATATTCCTTTTTTAAGTCGATTAAATAACGAATGCCTAGGCGAATATTTAAATAAGGGTTGTACAACATATCGGCATTAAAGGCGGTGATGCGTTCTTTTTTGGCGAGCATGTTTCCTGTGGCAGGCATGATTTGTAATAAGCCTCTAGCCCCGGCGGGAGAGGTGATTTCAAAGTTGAAAATGGATTCTTGACGCATGACACTATAGACAAAAAATGGATCTATGTGATTGCCAGAATAGTGCTTCACTACTTCTAAATAAGGAGTGGGATATAAGAATCTCAAGACTTGAATGGGTGCTCGAAGCAATCGTTGCCTTGGGATTATATTTTGAAATTGTCTAGCGAGTCGGTAGGCGTCTGCCACTTCCCCCATTTCTAAAAATAAGCTGCCGTATTCATACAAAAAATCTAAACGCCTCGCATTTTTGTGCCGTGCCTCGTTGTACAAATCAAAAGCTTCTTCGGTAAAACCCAATAAGAAGAGATTTCGTATTTTTTGGTAGCGTTGTGCTGAGTATGTAGTGTCTGGTTTTCCTAAGTTTTGATTTTTTTGAATCCATTTTAAGGTTTCTGCTGGGTTGGCTTCGAAACCGCGGGCAAAGGGCACACTGCTAGAGTCCATTAAATTGTAGTCGATGAGTTTGCTTCGACTGCGATGTGCGTAATATCCTAAAGGAAAATCTTGAATACAGTCTAAATATGCAGCTTTAGCTAAAGAGTCTTGACCTTGAATTTTGTAAATGTCTCCCAAAAACATGCGGCTGGCACTGCCACTCCATAAAAAAGGGTCTTTTTTTGCTTCTAAAAACACTTCTTCTGCTTTTTTGTAGTTTTTTTGCTTGAAATGAATAAAGCCAATTCTGAATTTTGCCCATTCTCTTTTGTTGCTGTTTTTGAAACGAGGGTTGCTTAATGTTTCAAAAGTCTGGATTGCTTCTGCATACCTTTGGTTTTGTTCGTGCTCAAAACCTCGAACCCAAAGATTATTTGCATTGACATTGCTAAAACGATTGCGCTCTTCTAATAATGAGTCTAGTATTTTAATTTTTGATTCGTATTTATTCCTTTGCTTGCGCATGAGCCGAAGTGTAGATTGTATCCAAATGGGGCGAATTTCTATAGAGTCTAATAAGAATTGAAATGCTTCGATGGAGGCTTCGTCTTGCCCTAAAGCCCTTAGAGCCACAGCTTTGCTTTGCCAAAGTTCAATGCGATTTTGTTTGCTAATTTTTGAACTCTCAGTCTCAAAAAGAGAATCCACTAATCGAACGCATTCTTGATGATAGTCTTTTTTACAAGTGAATTTGGTGTAAGACAATCGTTCGTTGAAAGTTTCTGGAACAGCACTTTCTCGAATGTTTCTAAAGGCAATGTAAGCAGAGTCACTAAATCGAGAATTATCCCCTAATACTCTGAGGTAGGCTTGTTTGGCTTTAGATTTTTTGTTTGCATTGTCCAAAAAAACTGCGTATCGATACCGCAAACTGATGGCTTCTTCACTTTTGGGGTATTTGTTTAAAAATGCTTCGAGTGTGTCGGCTTTTTGTGATAGTGATAGTTTGTTATCTAGTAAAGCAATTTCTGCTCTAAGCCTCCAAGACTGTTTCTCCCAATGATCATCTGCCAATAAAGAATCACCTTTAGATAAAATTTGTCTGGTTTCTTCTATTTTATTTTGTTTTAAACGAATCCGAGCCATGCGAATCAAGACACTGGCCCTAAATGAAGAATCTTTGGGATAAAGTGATTGGTACGCGTTATAAGCCGCTTCATAGTCTTGTTGGTAATAAAAAGCCGAGGCTTTAGAATATTCTCTAATCAAGTCACTTAGCGAAGTGTCTTTTGAAGCTTTTAAACTCCGCTCGTATCGAACCACTTGTTCTTGAAAATTATCCCAGGCCAGCATTTCTATGCTAGCGATAGATTCTGCACTTTCTATAGAGTGCCCCGATAAAGCACCTAAAAAGAGTAAAGACAATGTTTTTATAAAATAATTTTGAATGACTTTTAACGGCTTGCTATTCAATTGCATCATTTTTAAAATGGACCTTAATCGATTATAATTGTTGTAACGGAGAATCAGAAATTTCACAAAAATCTGAATTCGAGATATAGCTGAAAATGCCTAAATCTATAATGGTTTGGGCATACTTCTTTTTAAGATACGCATTTATGGTATCCGTGTCATTCATTTTTAAAACATTTCGTGCGATTTCTCTCACTTCTTCAAAGTTGATAGAACGAATAATCTTTTTGCACTCCATGATGCTCCACGGAGTCATAGAAAGTTCATCGACTCCAAGGCCTACCAATAAAAGAGAGCTTAAAGGGTCCGACGCCATTTCTCCACAAACACTCACAGGAATCCCTTCTCGATGCGCTGCAGTGACTGTTTTGTGAATCATATTTAAAACCGCTGGGTGATGAGGCTGAAACATAGAAGAAATTTTTTCGTTCGTCCTATCTACTGCCAAAGTAAATTGAATCAAATCGTTGCTTCCAATACTAAAAAAATCTACTTCTTTGGCGAGTTTGTCTGCAAGGATCACCGCCGCAGGCACTTCGATCATCACCCCTAATTCGACTTTTGGACAGTCAAAGCCCTCTTGCTCTAATTCGTGAATCACATTTTTCACTTGTTCTTTGGAACTCAAGAGTTCTTCCATCGACGAAATCATAGGAAGCAAAAGGCGTAAGTTTCCTTTTTTATTGGCTACTAAAAGGGCTTTTAATTGAGTCCTAAAAAGCTCCAGATGATCTAAACACACTCGTATAGAACGCCACCCCATAAATGGATTGGCTTCGTTAGAAAGCGATATTTCAGAAATGAGTTTATCGCCACCTACATCCAAAGTCCTGATGGTGACCGCATGCGGAGCTAAGTTATCCAAAATATAACTATAAGCTTCGACTTGTTCTTCAAAAGAAGGGAGGCCTTTTCTAAAAAACAAAAACTCTGACCGATACAGCCCCACCCCAGTGGCACCATAATCTAAAACCTTGTCCGTTTCAGAGACCAACTCTATGTTAGCGTGTAAAGTCACATACTTTCCATCTCGAGTGATAGGCTCTAATTGGCGCATCGTGAATAATTCTCGTTGCTGCCTTTTAAAAACTTCCAATTTCTCTTGGTATTTTTTTATGTCTGCTTCATTGGGATTGATAATGATCATCCCACCCGTGCCATCTACAATAAGATTGTCTCCGAGACGCACCAAAGCCGATACATTTTTTAAACCCGATACCGCAGGGAGCTCCATAGATCGAGCCAAAATAGACACATGACTGGTGCGGCCTCCTGAATCTGTGGCAAAGGCTAGGACTTGATCTTTATTTAGAGAAATCAAAGTGCTTGGATTCAATTCGTGAGCGACTAAAATCACACCTTCTTTAATAGATTCATCTATAATCACGGTGCCAGTATCGTCAAAAGCGTCCATCAAGCGGTGATATAAATCTTTTAAATCTATGCTTCGTTCTTTCATCAAAGCAGAAGTGTGCGATTCAAATTGTTTTATTAAACTGCTGACATAAAAATGGACTGCCCACTGTGCACTTTTCTTTTCTTTTTGAATTAAACTTAAAACACCATTGACCAAAGTAGGGTCTTTGAGAATCATCAGGTGTGCTTCAAAAATACGAGCCTCTTCTGTCCCTAATTTTTCTACAGTGACCTGTTTTATTTGATTGATTTCTTTTGTAGTTGTGTTTAATATTTTTAAAAAATACTGTTCTTCGGTAGCTACTCGTTCTTCTGGAATATTTTCTTCTGTAATACTCACTTCACGCGTACTGACTGTATGACAAAGCCCCATAGCATAGCCAGGAGAAGCAGGAACTCCTACTAATACAATTCTTTCTTTTGCTTTAATACGATTCTTCGTGGAAGTTTTCATTAAAAAGCTTCTCTAATTGCTCCATAATTTCATTTTCATCTTCACCTTTAATGTCGAACTGAACTTCGGAGCCAGGAGGAATAGCTAACATCATCACATTCAATATACTTTTTGCATTTGCCTTTTGTCCATCAAAAATAATAGTAATCTCGCTTTTTGACTTTCCTGTGATATCCACAATCATGCCTGCAGGCCTAGCATGCACCCCAAATTTATTAGTCACTATTAATTTTTTACTAATCATAATACCTCAAAAGAAATCCACATTGATATCTAAACCATCTTGTAAAATAATCCTAAACAAGCTATCTGCAGAATGCATTGTCGTTAATAAATCATCGTACAAGACTCTATCGTTTAACAATAACCCCGCCGTATTGTCTTTATTTTGCAATTTCAAAGTAATATCATTTAAACGAGCGGTCATCACATTTAGATCTTCTAAAAGTTTATCTGCATTAGAAATTAAATGACTAGAACCCAAAAACAAATTTTGAATGGGGGTATCTATACTATCCAACAAAAGATTCACTTTCACTGTAGCTTCATTGAGGCTAGCAAGACTTTTTTTCAGCTGAGGGTCACTTTGTTTCACTATTAAAATCACTCGATTTTCTAACTCTTCTGCTTTCGCTAAAATGGATTTAAATTGTTCTTGAAAATCATTCGAAGCAATGGTAGAGTTTAACACCGTTTTAACCGAACTGATCAAAACTTTGGTGCTATCAAAGACCTCACCTGCTAGACCGATGGCTTCTGCAATACCTGCATCAAAAATTCCATCGATAGTGTCTCCAGGAGAAAAGTAAACATTGGTGTCTCCCAAAATCATTCCAATCTGTCTCTCGCCCATAATTCCAATGTTTTGAACCCGAACTTCGGAATCTTTGGGTATTTTAACATCGTCTCTTAGCCGAATGCTAACCACCACTCGATGCTCGCTCAACATAATATCTTCTACTTTCCCAAGTTTGACACCGTTTACCTTGACAGGGTCGTCTAACACTAAAGTGCTCACTTGAGTGAATCTAAGATAATATATATCAAAGCTTTCTCGGGGATCCTTGTCGTTCAAAAAAAACATTCCAAAGACAAGAATAACTATAGCTAGTAACACCACTAGCCCAACAACAAAGTATAGACTTTTATTTTTTTTCATTATTCACTTTAATTTAACTTATAAGCCCACTAAAAACATCATAAATATCATAAAAAACACCCTTTAATCTGTTATTTTTACAATAGGAGGGTATTTTTCAACGCCATTCAGGTGTCTATCTAGCCAAATACGAAGCAATTCTTCTTGTTCACTCTTTGTGAGTGCATAATGTTCACGACCTTTTTTTTGCATAAACACATCTAAATAGGTCATTAAAACACCTGCTGCCACAGAAACATTCAAGGATTCTGTGATACCATATTGAGGCAATTTAAACTCATAATCCGCCGCAGCCAAAGTGTCTGGATGATTCCCATGAAACTCACTCCCCAAATAAAAAGCAGTGGGCTGGTTTAAGTCTAGATCTAAGACTGAATTTTGAGTGTTGGTGCTTGCTACAGCAATTTTATAACCTTTGTTTTTGAGTTGCTCCATACAGGTTTTTCTTTTTTGATACAAATTCAAAGTCATCCATTTAAAAGAGCCCTTTAAGATCGATTTATTCACTCGGTAAGCATTATCTTCTTCGATCACGCAGACCTCTTGTAAGCCAAAAACTTCGGCTGTTCGAATCACTGCAGAAATATTATGCGGATCAAATAAGTCTTCTAAAACCATGCAAAAATGACGCGTCCTATGAGACGCCGTTTGCATTAATAAATTTTTCCGTCGCTCTGTCACTTGCGAAAATAAATCATCTAAACTATTTACCAGGGGCATGAACACCTTTTTTCTTAAAATAATCCCCTAAAACCCAAGGATCACCGTTTACTACTGCTTCAAACTCTTTTAAATATACTGCATCTTCTGGATTTTTCAATTCTTTGTTCTTAAAAATAGGGCTTTTGTCTCCTTTGGCATAACGAGTAGATGCTTTTTGAATATCTTTGATAATATAGTCTATTTTTTCTTCAACTACTTTTTTAAAAACATCCATTTTCATAATCGAGTTCAACACAGAATTTCCTGGAAAAACCACAGCAGTTAATTTGTATTTTGTTTTGTGTTTAGAAACTGGATCCATGTCCAAAAAAGCAACCGCCGTGCCTTGCAAATTCCACTTTAATATTTTTGCACGCCCCACACCAAAAAAAACATTCCTAAAGCCCAATTTATGCCCTGCACTATCTTGAGCGACCCAAATAAAATCTCCAGACAAACTCCGACCATTTGTCCCAGAAAACACCCTCCTGTTAAAAGCATTATATCGAATAGAATAAGTACTCCCCTGATAGGCATTGATAAGCTTTGCTGTAAAAGGCATATGGTCAAACAAATAACTCATCATGGGAGGGCTCACATCTAAAACCCCTTCACTCACATAAATAGCACGGTATTTTTGCCCCAAACGACCATAAACTTCTCTAGCAATTTCTCCATGCAAATCCATGCCTCTATTTTTCAACTCTACAAAAGGGGCACAAAAGTCTTGATTATAATTGATTTTTGATTGGGCCTTTTTGTCATTTGTACTACACCCCTCCAGATCTATATTCAAGCAAAGTTTAGCACTAGAGCAAGCGTTTTTATGCATCGCAAATAATGGAAAAAATCCAAGCAAGAATATCAAAAAAAAGGTGGCTGTTTTTGACATATACTATTCTCTAAAATACAATTCCTTTATTGGAATTACTGTCACATTTTCAAAATCTTTCCACGCCGATGGAGGGCCCACAATAGAAATAGTCATTTTCTTAAAATCAAAATATTTGGCCACCATTTCTTGCACTTGGACTGGTGTCACCGCATTGATTTCTTTTACATATTCTAAATAATGATCTTTGGACTTTCCAACCAATTCATCGAGGGCAAAAATAGAAGCGGTGCTAGCTGGGCTATCAAAAAGACTGGGTAAACTTTCTATTAAAGTTTTTTTGGCCAAATCCATTTCTTCTGGACTAGGTCCTTTTTCTATTAATTTTTCAATTTCTTTTTGGATTAGCTCTATGGCAAGCCCCACACTCTCTACTTTGGTTTGCAAAGCAATGGTAGTCAAAGCGGTATCGTTGTAATTATTCCCCACAGAGCTATAAATACTATAAGCAAGCCCTTCATCGGAACGGACTTTGGTGGTCAAACGCGAAGAAAAGCTCCCTCCACCCAAAATAAAACTAGCCACAGCAGCAGGGTAATAATCTGGATGAGGGCGTTTTACAAAAGCCTGATTGAGTGAAATACTGGCTTGTGTGAGGTCTTTTTCCACAACATAAACACCTGGTTTGCCTTGCAATCGAAGCACAGGAGGCTCTTCTTTTTTATCGATAAACTTCCAGTCTTTAAAATATTCTTTTAGCAAAACCAAAGCAGAATCTTTGGAAATATCCCCCGCGACAGAAAACACCACTCGATTGGATGTAAATTTAGAAGCGCCTATGCTTTTTAAATCTTTGGCATTTACCTTTTTGTACTCTTCTACTGTAGGGTCAAAAAAACGAGGGCTAGGGGCATAATTCACCTTTCTTCTAAGTGTGGAAAGCACTCTTTCTGGAGTATCAAAGCGTCTTTCATAAGCATTGATAAAGGCACTTTTTTGTATTTCTAACTGTTCTTTTTCAAAAGCGGGTTTTGTAAAAATATCCTTTGAAAGTAAAAGCATCGATTGAAAATCTTTAGACAAGCAATCTATAGAAATTTGACTATAAAAAGTCCCCACACTTCCAGAAATAGAGGCACTCACAAACTCCAAAGAATCATTTATTTCTTTTGCTGAAATTTTTGTAGAACCCCCTAGTCTAAACATAGGAGACAACAGCTCTAAACTCGCAGTTTCCGAAAGCTTTTGAGGCACCGTGGTTTCTTTAAAATAAACTTGAAAAGAGATCAAAGGCAAAGAAGAATCGCTCACTATAAAACCAGTAATATTGTCCGAGAGCTCCACTCGAAAACTATCTGGATACGGGGCAATATATTTAAATTCTGGATACACAATGTCTTTGTAAGAATTTGGCAAATCAGAAGCATTTTTGAAGCTTTGAGCATTATTTGCAGCACTATCTTCGTGATGTTCAGAAACTCCTTTTGGAGCATCCACCACTAGAGACTCCTCTTTTATTTCTGTTTTTGGAGCAGCACAAGCCACTATAAAAATAGACAACAAAGCCAAGTATTTTTTATTGAACCCGATCATTTAAAAGGCCCCTTTCTTTAAAATTCCTATAGTCGCTTGGTTTTTCAAAAAAGTATTTTGTGCCACCGCTTTCACCTCGTCTGGACTCACTTGCTCCAAAACTTTGGCCCAATTTAAAAATATTCGATAGTCACCAAACATTTCGTACCATGCAAGCATCGTTGCTACATTTTCCATATCGGTAAGACTCCTCACCAAAGAAGCATAGGCCCTATTTTTCACCTTTTCAAAATCTCGCTGGACCAGAGATTCTTTTTTTAATTTATCTAACTCTTCCCAAATAATCTTTTCTACTTTTTGAAAGTCTGCCTCGGGTTTTAGCTCTGCTTGAATCGAAAATTCTGATACATATTTATTGGGACTATTTCGAGCACGGGCCCAAACCGCAAGTTGTTCTTCTTCGACTAATCTTTTATAAAGCCTTCCAGAACGGCCATTCAACACCCCTTCGGCAATATCCAAAGCATAAAGACTAGAATCTCCGACTTCTTTGGTCTTAAAAGCCATCACAAACAAATTAGGTGCATCCTCACGGCTCACGGTCAGTCGTTTTTCTCCGACTTGCTCTGGATCTCGAATAGTCAATGCAGGCAACTCCTCTCCTGGAGCTATAGCAGCAAAATACTTTTTAACCATTTTCATAGTCACCGCGGTGTCTAAATTTCCAGCAAGCGTCAAAATAGCATTTCTAGGCTTATAATATTTTTGATAATGCTCTTCTGCTTTTTCTCTAGTATAGTTTTCTATATCAGAAGCCCAACCAATCGTAGGGATTCTATACGGAAAAGCCTCGTAAATCATAGAATTAAGGGTCTCATAAAAACGCCCCGTGGGTCTGTTTTCGTAACGCATGCGTCTCTCTTCTCTCACCACATCTCTCTCTGAATAAAACTCGCGAAGCACTGCATTTTGCATACGATCTGCCTCTAGCCACAAAAAAAGTTCCATTTTATTTTTTGGTAAAGTCACAATATATGCGGTCATCAAATCACTAGTAAACGCATTTAGACCTGTTCCACCCGCCGCTTGATAAGCACTCCACAATTCATCTTTCACAAATATTTTACGGTGTTCTGTCAAAACAGAATCGTGCTCAGCCTTCAATCTAAGAGCCTCCAAAGAATCTCCTTTCAAAAGGCTATTTCGCATTAAAAACTGCAAAGAATCTTGTTCCTTTAAAAACTTAGCATCTTGAATGCTATCCAAAATCCCTACTTTTTTTGTCCCTTTAAAAAGTTCATGCTCTAGCATATGGGCAAGTCCAGAAGAGCCAGGCACCTCGTGCACAGAACCCGTCGCATAAAAAAGGCGACAAGAAACGGTAGCCACTTGAGTATTTGGATACAAAAGCACTGTCAAACCATTATCCAAAACCTCTTTATGCACAGTTAAATCAAAAGCAAACAACAAACTAGGAATTAAAAACAAAAACAACTTCTTCATAAACTCAAAATAGAAATATTTAAACAAAAAAAGAGCCTCCATTTACAAGTCTCTTGATTTTCACCCAAACATTCAAAATAAATTTTCATTCAGCAGCAAAATTTAATACAAGCTCTAAAACAAACTTTAAAGCAAAACTCCCCCAACAAGACTCTAAAAGATTAAAAATACTTATATTATAACACAAAAAAAATCCTCACAAAAAAATCTTAAAAAATGAAGTTTAATTTTACAAAAGAATAAAACGCCTTTACTCACTCCAAGCAAAATTTATTGAAAGCGATTAAAAACTAAATATTATTTTTTATAAATTGTCTTTTGAATTTTACCAAAATTAGTCTTTGCAAGTACAATATAAAGACCCGATTTTAAATGACTCAAATCAAATTTTGAACTATGATTATAAACTCGGTGTAATATTTTTCCATTGACAGCAATCACATCTAAATACTCTACCTCCACTCCTTTAGAAAAATAGACTTGACGACTATAGTCATCAAAATAAACAGAGGGAGTTGTAGAAAGCCTTGTAGAATTTGACATCACACTCAAAGCAAGACTCATATAATACAAATTTCCTGAATCTCCTTTTATAATCGTATAGTTTCCAGCATCCAAATTCACCGTCAATACCCCAGAAACTGCTGTATAGGATTTATCATTTATTTTTACTTTTTTAGAAAAATCAGAGTTAAAAACCAAAGTGAGCGTTGCAGCTTCTGTTAAATTAAATGTAATTTGTGTAGAGGACTCTACCTTTAAGCACTGTGTTAAAGAAAGTCCTGCGTAAAAAACACTCCCTTTAGAAGTAGATAAATTACCGTTTATGTTAAAATAAGAACTAGTGGTGCCATCTATAGTAAAATTGTGCACAATATCGGCACTTATATCCACAGAAGACCCCATAGAACTAGAAGATACAGGTTCTACTTTTGAAGAGCTAGAAGATGTGGGCTCTGAATTTGAAGAACTAGAAGAAGTGGGATTATTACCAGAAACACTCCCATCTCCTTGCACACCGAGCAGAGAGCTAGAATAGCTCACCAAAGCCAATTTCAGTGCAGTGTTCACACTATACGCCGTATCGTCCACAGCATTATTAAAGTTCCATAAAAAATCTCCACCGTTCATACGCCCAGCATAAGCCATCACTGAAGCTTTAGCCTCTTCTGGTGATTCTGCTGTATAGGAATACATTACCGAAGAAAGATCAAAATTATTATAAACATTATTTCCATATGCTGACACTACTGTAGAAGGCACAGGAGTATTTTTAGAACTCACCACATAAGCGTCAAAATCCACAGAAGAATTATCAAAGCCTCCACTACCAAAAGCTACAAAACGCTTTGCACCTTCGATATAATTATCAAAAGCTTTAATAATTCCACCATCTTCTTTAGAAAATGTAGGCTTATTTGTATAATCATTTTGTGCTTTGGATTCATTCCACACATCTGTACCCTGCATCGAGATCAACATAGGATACTTACAGTTTCGAAAATAATTTCCTTCCGCAAAAACGGAGGCTCCATTTGTAGAGCCAATACCGTATTTAGAAATACCATCGTAATAATTATTATAAACATGTGCCGAATAAAAACGAACTCGCGGATGACGAGAATCAGAGTGATCGTACCAATTATGATGATAAGTAATATAAAGGCCTTCGGTAGTATTTTCACTCAGACCCAAAAGATTCGATTTTCCTGTATCCCAAAAGTGATTGTACGAAAATGTAACGAAAGTCGATTTTTTACAATCAAGAGCTCCATCACCTTTAGCTTGATCAGCATCACTTCCTGCATCACCATAAAAAAAGTCATTATGATGCACCCAAATATGATCATTTTTTTGCTGTAAACTTAAATTATCTCCTTCGTCGCTATCCACATTCATAAAACCCAAATTACGAACTTCGATATTACTCGCATTTTTCAAACGAATTCCCCAGCCATTAATGGTAGCATCTATTCCCACTCCTTCTAGTGTGATAAAACTCGATGCATTATTAGAATTTTCCACCACGATATCACCTGAGTTCATCGATTCTAAATCCGTAATATTTCCGACAAAACGAACAATTAAAGGGCGTGTGTCTTTGGCTTTTTTAAAACCGTCCAAAATACCTTGTAAACCCACACAAGGGTTAGTGTTAGCACCAGTCACCTCTAAAGAGACCGTATTTTTAGTCTTTTCGGTAATATAAAGTATCACAGCTCCACTTTTGGGGGTGCCATCTGCTTTATAGGCACCAGGCACCACTGCATTTGAAAAAGCAAAGCCAGAACGATCATGTGCTTTCACATTGACAATTGAACTAGTGGTAGCCGAAACCTCTCTTCCATCGATCACGGGAACAACCTTCAAAGTATAGCTTCCTGGTGCAAGCCCAATGGCATCTGCTCTATAATAAGAATCATAACGACGAATCAGTTGATTGTCGAGTTTTTGATCCGTCACTCCCTCGCCACTATAATACACATTATAAGAATCGGCTGTATTAACGGGCTTCCAAGTCACATAAGCAGCCTCTAGCCAGCCAGCTGCTTCTATTATTGTCGGGTTTTGTGCCCATAAAAATGTCGCACTCATAAAAAGAGAAAAAAGAGAAAATGGTAGTTTCATAAAAAACTTCTACTTGAAGGTTGTAAAACTTAAATATAATCCATTTCATTACTAAAAAAAAACAATTACACGCTTTTTACAACACCACCATATTCACTATCCACATCAACTTTAAAGCAAAACTCCCCCAGCCACACAGCAAAATATCACCAGTCATTTTCTAAAAAAATATTTACATAAAGATGAGTTTACTAAACTTTCTATTATTTAGACAAGCAGAAGCGCCTAGCCGCAAAAGTTCAACAGAGAATTTCTATTTTAAATGGAACTTTCACAACATCGCAGGCATCCAAATTTAGAACCCCTTCAAAAAACAGACTATGAAAGCACTTATAAAAATCAGTATTTTAAGCCTCTTTATTGCCGCACTTGCCTTTGCCGCATGGTATTTCTTTTTTAAGCCTCAAAACTTAGAAAATAATGTTTTCATATACGAAATCGTCCAAGAAGAAGCTCTTTTCACCAGTGTCTCTGCCACAGGGTCTTTGGAGCCAGTGGATCGTGTTGAAATTGGCACTCAAGTCTCTGGAGACATAGCCAAAATCAATGTAGATTTTAACCAACCGGTCAAAAAGGGGCAAGTCTTAGCCGAATTAGACAAATCCAAATGGATCACCAATCTGCAGCAAGCCAAACTCTCTTATGAAGCAGCCCAAAATGACTTTGAATACAAAAAACGCATCTTAGAGCGAGCTCAAAAACTAAGCGAAAACAAAAGCATAAGCACCAGTGAATTAGAAACTATTGAATACAATTATCAAGTCTCAAAAATCGCTTTGGCTAGAAGCAAAAGTGAAGTCGAACAAGCTTCTTTAAATTTAAGCAATTGCATTATCAAAAGTCCAATCGACGGAGTTGTTTTAGAAAGGGCGGTCGATGTCGGGCAAACCGTAGCTGCCTCCATGAGCGCACCGATTCTTTTTGTGCTAGCCAAAGATTTAAGCCAAATGAAAGTCATGGCAAGCATCGACGAAGCAGATATTGGCGTCATCCAAACAGGACAAAGCGTTCATTTCACAGTAGATGCCTACCCCTTAGATTCCTTTTCTGGTACTGTCCAAGAAATTCGTCTCAACCCCACTGTCTCCTCTAATGTGGTCACTTATCTAGTGGTTATATCTGCCAGCAATCCCAAACAACAGCTACTCCCAGGAATGACCGCCACTTGCACCATTATCACTCAAAAAGTGGATTCAGCACTCACTATCCCCATCAAAGCCACACAATTTAGACCACAAAACACTCCAAAAACAGAACCTTCAAAAGCTTATTCATCACCCTCAAAAAAAGGAAAAAGCGCTCGAGTCTGGATAGATTCCAGTGGAGTAGCTATCCCTAAACGCATTCAAACCGGTATCAACGACGGTGTCAAAATACAAGTCCTTCAGGGGCTTCAAAAAGGAGACAGCTTTATAATAGGAGAACAAAATCTCTCTACCATCAAAAAAGCCTCCAAAGAAAGCAGCCCTTTTATGCCTCAACGCCGCCGCCGATAAACTTCATAAAGCCTTTAACGAATCCTTCTACTTCAACATTTGCCTTTTTTCTCTAAAAAAAGCTATTTTAGTATAAATTTAAAAAGTCAAACTTTAATTTTCTATTTTTTTCAAAATTTTGGATATTCAAAGCCTTTGACATTCACTACAAACTATTCAAAAGAGGTTTTCATGCTTATTCTGGTATTAAATTGTGGTAGTTCTTCCGCTAAATTTGCAGTCATAGACACCCAAACAGAAGAAGGTCTTGCCAGTGGAATTGTAGAAAATATAGGGAGCAACGGTTTTTTTAAAGCAAAAGGACACACTCAAAACAAAAGCAAGTCCATAGAAGCCCCCACTCACTCCGAAGCTATCTTTGAAATACAACAGTTTTTAATCCAAGAACAACTCATAGACCGCATAGAAGCTGTGGGACATCGTGTGGTGCACGGCGGAAAATATATCCAGTCCAAACTCATTTCTTTAGATGTGATCCAATACATTGAGAGTATCACACAGTTTGCCCCTTTGCACCAGCCAGCTCATGTGATTGGACTTCAAGAAGCTCAAAAATACTTTAATAAATTACCACAAGTCGCTGTTTTTGATACCGCTTTTCATCAAACGATGCCCCCAAAAGCTTACTTGTATGGATTGCCCTACGAAATTTTCGAAAAACATCAAATTCGACGCTATGGATTTCATGGAACCTCTCACCGATATGTCTCTTTAGAAGCGGCTCGTTTACTAGGTAAAGAAAAAAAAGACCTCAATCTACTCACAGCCCACTTAGGCAATGGTAGTTCTGCCACCGCAATTTTACAAGGAGACTGTGTGGACACCACCATGGGCTTCACGCCTTTAGAGGGTGTCCTTATGGGCACTCGTTCAGGATCATTAGACCCTGCCATTCTCTTTTACTTAAACAAAACTTTGGGCTATGATTTTGACCGTTTAGACACTCTTTTAAATAAAGAAAGTGGCTTATTAGGCTTGTCTGGCTTGAGTAATGATATGCGAAGCATCACAGAAGCTGCCCAAGAAGGGCATGAACGAGCCCAAATTGCCCTAGAGGTTTTTTGTTACAAGCTAGCTCGAGAATTAGGTGGAATAGCCATGGCCTTGCCTAGCATCGATGCTCTTATTTTCACCGGAGGCATTGGTGAAAACAGTGTGATTGTACGCCAAAAAGTACTTCAAAATTTAAGCCTTTTGGGTTTTAAAGTAGATGACTTCAAAAACCAAGAACACGGCAAAAACTCCAACGGGATCATCACTCAAGAGCAATCTACAGTAGCCATGGTAGTGCCTACCAACGAAGAGTTACTCATCGCGATAGACACTAAAAACCTAGTCGAAAAGATAAGCTAGACTTTAATAACACCAGGCCCATCCAATCTACCATAACCTCCACCGTTAGGTCTCACCTCTATTTGCACAGGAATTTCGTCTTTTAAAGCTTCCACATGGGTGATCACTCCAATCAACTTTCCTTCATTTTGGCGTAATGTAGACAATAAACTCACTGCAGATTGTAATGTATTAGGGTCCAATGTTCCAAAACCTTCATCTAAAAATAGTGTGTCTAGCCTTATTTTATTGCTTGCCATAGAAGAGAGACCCAAAGCCAAAGCCAAACTCACTTGAAAAGACTCTCCTCCCGAAATATTACTGGTTTTTCGTATTTTCCCCAAATCACTATCATTTAATAGCAAATCTAATTGTTCAGAATCAGCCAATAGCGTGTAACGATCTGTTAATTTTTTAAGGTGCATATTCGCATTTATTGTCAAATTTTTTAAAGTGATTCCTTGTACAAATTTCACCAATTTATCTCCATTACTGGAGCCTATGAGATCACTTAAAGTGCCCCATATTTCAGAAACTTTTTGTTGAGATTCTAAGTTTTTTAAAAGCTCCAAACTACGCTTTTTATTTTGAGTCTGGTTGGCTAGCAAGGCTTGAATGGCTATCAACTGCTCACTCAGAGGTTTTTCTTCTGCTTTGCATATTTTCTGCTTTTCTTCTAATGCCTCTATAGTTTCTGTGCATAGATTTTTTGACAATTCATCTTTTAAGATTTTATCTAAAGATGTTTTTTCACCTTGCTTTTGATCGAGATTGGTTTGATTGGATTCCAAAATATTTTGGAGCTTTTTTAAGTCCTCTTCTTTTAATGAGGCCGATCTATATTCTGCTTCGCTTTTGAAACCTTGCTCTATCAATTTCTTTTCAAAAAGAACTTTCTGTTGATTTTTTTGCTCTGTATTACTTTGGATCTCGGACTCTAATTCTTTAAATCGATCAGCTAAACTTTTTAATTCGCTCTCTGAACGATTAAATTCTTTTTGAAGTTTTTGTTCTACTCCTTCTAACTTCTTGAGTGCCTCGCTATGTTTCTTTTTGTCTGAATCTACGGTGTTTTTTCCAAAAATTTGAATGCGAGTTTCTTTTTTATCCATAAAATCAGATTTTTTATTTTTTAAATTATTTTCTTGTTCTTGGATTATTTTGTCTAACTCTTCATTTTTAGTGGTCAATGCTTGCTTAGATATCTCTAATTTTCTGGATTCTTCTTTTAGATCTTCTATTTCTTTTTGCTTTGCCACAAAAGAACGATTCTTTTCTTCTAAAACTTCTATGATTTTAATCGGTTTTGATTGACGAGTAAAAACAATGCCATATTTTTGCAGTTCAAGTTTTAGTTGCTCTTCTAATTGTTTTATATCTACACCAAGCTCTTCTAGTTTCTTTGTCAAATTCAAACTTGTGTTTTTTTGACTTTGTAAAGATAATTTGGCATCATTTATTTCTGTTTGGAGCTTTTCTTTGTCTTTTTGTAGCCGCTTTAACTGTTCTAAATACTCTATAGCCGGGTGTGTGACCTGTGATTTTTCTTCTTTGTATTGATGCTCTACAGAACCACACACTGAACAAGGCTGCCCCTCAACTAGGCGGTCTCTTAACAATAAAGATAAAGAATCTAGCTCGTCTTTTAATAATTTTTCTATTTGAACTTCAATATTTTTGTAATTTAGCTCTAGAGATTTTAAATTTTCTTCTAGTTTATTTTCTAAATCAGAATTCTTTTTTATCTCTGTTTCTTGTTTTTTAATTTGACTGCTTTTTTCTGCAAAACTTTTTAAATCTCGCTGCAAAAGATTCAAATTTTCTCTAAGACTAGCATCAACCTGATTTTTTTCAATATAATCTTGCGCTATTTTTGAGTTTGTAGCAATAGTCTCTATATTTTGATTGACTTCTTTTAGTGAATTTAGATTTATATCTTTTTCATCTTGTTTTTTCTTTAAATCTTGTTCTAAACTCAGACAATCTTTCTCGATAGCCTTCATTTCTGTGTCCATTGCGTTCACTTTATCCCACAATGGTGCTCTTTCGTCGTTGATTTTGATTTGATTTGTTTTATCAAGGATCACCTTCTCTAAGTCAATTTTTAGAGAATCTTTTAATACTTTTTCTTCTTTTGTTTTTTTCTCATTCTCTTGAAGAGCTTTTTTTTGCTTGATCAAGGTTTTTTGAGTTTGCACCAATGCTTCATAACTTGCATCTACTGCTACCGCTTTTTTTGCCTTTTCATAAGCACTTCTTTGAGGTTCAAGGTCTTTTTTTTCTTGCTCAAGATTTTGAATTTCTTGTTTTACACCTTTTAAGCGGTTTTTTATTTGGTCTATCCCTCTCAACCAATTTAAATTCACTGTGATTGTTTCTAAATCTTTTTTGAGGGCATTGTACTTTTTCTCAAAGTCTATTTGATCTTGCTTTTTTTGCTTTTCATCTTCTTCACTCAAAAGCTCAATAGAGTTTAAATCTGCTTCTATTTTTGACTGTTTTTCTTTTTCTTCCTTTGCCTTTCTAAAAGCGTGGATAGAAATATTTCGGTATTTACCAGAACCAGACAACTGCTCTAAAATTTGGGCTCTTTCGTTTTCTGCTGCGGTCAAGAATCGATTAAATTCTCCTTGAGGGAGCATCACTGCTCGAGTAAACTGCTCGTAACTCAAGCCTACAAGTTTTTCTACACTTTCTTTGGTAGCACTCAAGCTTTCTGAGATCACTTGCTTTTCTTCTCCCACCAATTTATACAAAGAATGCTTGGCGGGTTGCAAATTGCCTTCAGAATTGCCTCGAGATCTTCTTTGAGAAAAATAACTAGAATATTTTTGACCATGAATTTCGAAAGTCACTTCTGAAAAACACTCTGCCGTACCAAAAGTCATCAACTGATTTTCGGAGGTAGTTACTTTGGACTGCCTAGAAGTTTTTGCAAATAGAGCAAGAGTGATGGCATCTAAAATAGAGGTTTTACCGGAACCAGTGGGACCAGTGATAGCAAACAATCCACTTTCTACATATTTTGGATCTGTGAAATCAATTTCCCATTCATCAATAAGCGAGTTGATGTTTTTAAAGTTTAATTTTAATATTTTCATTATTCCTCCTCACTGGCGATGACTAAAAGTTCTTTGAAAACTTGAACCAACTCTGTTTTTGTACCCTCTGTCAATTCTTCATTACGATTTAAAAGTGTCTCAAATACTTCTAACTCGGTCATTTCTTGCAAATCTTGAATATTTTCGGAGTCGAGGATCCCTATTTGTTTTAAAAAACTTCGATTTTCTAAACTCACTACGGTAAATGGCACATCATTTAAGTAATCTTTAAGCTCATAACCTAAATTATTGATGATAACTTCACTTTCATAAATCACTTCTACATAGGCATTAGAATTGCTTTCTTTTAACTTAGATAGAGCAGATTTTATAGTTTTTAAATCTCCTTGAACTCTTTCAAAAGCCTGGAACACAGGCACCTCTACAGCACTCACCACACAATCTTGGTTTTTTGGAAAGTCCACTAAATAAACACTCCTAGACTGTTTTGTTTCATTAAAACCCATTAATAAAGGAGCCCCACTATAACGAACTTTGTTTGAAGCACCCACCATTTGTGGCCTGTGGATATGGCCAAGAGCCACATAATCAAATACATCTGGAAATACACTGGCCTCAATCAAACCTAAATTTCCAACAACCTCTCTCAACTCTTTGTCTTGATCACCTGTCACTTTGGCTGCAAACAAGTGTCCAGTAGCCACCACAGGAACCGAAGGCAAACCCATAGCCTGCACTCTATCTCCAAGCTCTTTATAGTGCTGTGTAGTTCCATCGATCACCAATTTGGCAATATCTCTATTCGCTGTCTCTTTTGCAAATTCACGAAGTGCGGCCTCTCTCAAATAAGGGACGGCACACACAATCATTTTTGTCTCTCCAGATTCTTTGAGTTCTATAATTTGCTTATCCAAAGCCTCTTTAGAAACATTCCCTACCACACTCACAGAAAGTGCCGATAAAATCTCTTTGGGGGCATCTAATAAAGAAGCAGAATCATGGTTACCGGCAGTAATCACCACATGCTTACAACCTGTGGATGATACTTTTGCTAAAAATTGATAGTACAGCTCTTGTGCCTTGTGTCCAGGGTTCACTACATCGAAAATATCCCCTGCTACAATCAAAGCATCGACCTCTTTGGACTCCAAAACACCCAGCAACCAATTCAAAAAGGATTCAAACTCCGCACTCCTATCTTTATCTTTTAAGCTATTTCCAAGATGCCAGTCCGAAGTATGCAAAATCCTATATGGTTTTGTATTTGACATAAAATCTCCTTAAAAATTGAATTGCTCCAATAAGTTGTATGATACAGTTTTTAACCTATGCAAAGTATAATAAATGTTTTTGACATAAATTGTCAATCCAATATATTTTAAAAACTGGATTAAAAAATCACCATTTTCTATATTGAAAGCCTCAATTACTTCACAACTTACCAACACAAGCAACTTACAATATTAGCTATTTTTTCATAATTTCGCCATATTTTTAATAATTAGAATTTTTATTCACAATGCACCTTTAAACTCAAGTCCATTATTTATATACACTTACGAATTATAAAAAACATCAAAATGAATCAAAATCAAAATATAAAAAACCAATAAGTTAATTAAATGCTGTGCTCGTAATGATGGTGGGATGTGTGACAGAAATGCTGGGATGCGTGACGGAGAAGTCATGCGAAAATCGTGCCAGAAATGCTGGGATGCGTG
>JAAYJH010000122.1 GCA_012523035.1 Fibrobacter sp. | reverse complement strand
CAAAAAGGAAATTTAATCAAACGAATTTCAATTATCAAATAAAGATCAAAACCTATGTCTTTAATAAAACACATAAAAAGAACTTTTACTATTATAAGCTAATCACCTCAAAAAGTGATGCGAATAAAGTGTTTTTAGGTGTTTTTCAAGATAAAGTAGCTATTCTCCTCAAAATATGAGGTGAATAAGGGTGTGTGGGTGTTATTAACTTAATTGGAAGGGAAAACATATGAAAATAAATTTTAGTCCATTCTATTGTTTCGTTTTGCTTTGTACATTTAATTTGTCAGCTCAAAATCTTACAATTGATTTAAATGAAGAATACCAAACAATTCGTGGTTTTGGAGGTATGGTTCACAATATTTGGCAAGGGGGCGGTGCTTTATCTGAAGCAGATGGAAAAATAGCTTTTGGATCTGGAGAAGGAGAATTGGGTTTAACAGTTTTACGCATTCCAGTGAACGAAAATAAAAATGACTGGGATAAAGATTTAAATGCCGCTAAAATTGCTCAGTCTCACGGGGCAATTGTGTATGCTAGTCCATGGAATCCACCTTCTGGAATGCGAGGAAGCGATCGAAAAATTGCAGAAAAAGATTGGCAAGCTTATGTGGATCATTTAAATGATTTTGCAGCTCATATGATAAATAAAGGGGTTCCTCTTTATGCTATATCTATTCAAAATGAACCCGATTGGTGTAATGAATGGACTTGTTGGAGTGCTGATGAATTATATAAATTCACAAAAAATTATGCAGATAAACTGCGAAAAAATAATACAAAAGTAATTTCAGCAGAATCTTTTGCCTATGTAAAAACATTGTATGATAAAATATTAAATGACGCCAATGCTTTAAAAAATTTAGATATCGTAGGAGTACATTTTTATGGAAGCAACGCAAATACAAATGATCAGTATTTTCAGTATCCATTAGCCAATCAAAAACTAAAAGAACAAGAACTTTGGATGACAGAGCATTATACAGAAAGTCAGGGTAGTGCAAATATGTGGCGTGGTGTGATCCAAACAGGAGATCAAGATCAGCAGGCAAAATTAGACACGGTGCGTGCTTTAGATGTTGGGTACGATATACACCGTGCACTTGCTGTAGGTAATTTTAATCAATACACTTGGTGGTATATTCGTCGTCACTATGGTCTTATTATGGAAAAAGATTTTTCTAACAAACTTTCTATTCCATCCAATGAAATAGGTAAACCTTCTAAAAGAGGCTATGTATTTTCTCAATATGCTCGTTTTGTGCGGCCTGGTTCCATAAGAGTGGGGGCAACAGCGAAACCCATGAATCAAGTGTTTGCATCTGCTTATAAAAAAGCAGACTCTGTTGTAATTGTCATCATTAATCGTGATGCTGCTGCAACAAAAACACTAGATATATCTGTACAAGGAGCGCCTGCAATTAAATCTTGGACAAAGTATGTCACATCAGAAAGCAAAAATGTGAAAAATGAAGGTGAAATCGCTTCAGAAAACGGTCGATTTTCTATAAGCTTAGATAAAGAAAGCATTGTCACTCTAGTGGGTTTAGGGCCTCAAATCGTAATCCCACAAACTCCATATCTTGGAGTAGCGAGTAAAATTCCAGGAAAGATTGAAGCAGAAAATTACGATATTGGCGGGCAAAATAAGTCTTATTATGATGTTGATTCAGAAAATAAAGGGGATGCTT
>JAAYJH010000004.1 GCA_012523035.1 Fibrobacter sp. | reverse complement strand
GGGGGGGCGTCTTACCCGGCTACAGGTTCCGATGGCTCGGTGTTTTCTATCCTTAAAAATTTAGGAGTCAAACAGATACCGCTGAAGCCGGCTTTGGTGCCTATTGTGGTGGATTTTTACCCTTACCGAAATTTGGCAGGGGTGGCTATACAACAAGTGCGACTCAAAATAGGAGTGGGGAAGCGGTCTAAGTCGGTGCTAGGCCCTTTGTTGTTTGCTCACCAGTTTTTTAGCGGTCCTGCTATTTTATCGCTTTCTCGTTATGTAGAAAAAGGAGACCGATTTAGTGTGGACTATCTGCCAGAATCTAGTGAAGAAGCTTTGTTTTTGGAGATTCAAAAAGAAGCGAATGGGAGTCAAAAACAAGTCGATACTTTTTTGTCTCAATGCCCTTCTATTCAAAGGGGTGGACTTGCGAAGCGTTTGATCACCGTCCTTTGCGAGCGGCTGGAGTTGAAGCCCACTGCAAAAGCCTCGAGTCTTTCTGTGAAAACTATAAAAGCCCTGGCGAAATTGTTGAAGGCAGATTCTTTTGTGGTGGTGGGCACCAAAGGTTGGCATTTGGCTATGGTGAGTGCTGGGGGCGTGAGTTTAGATGAGGTGGATGTAAAAACGATGTCTTCTAAAAAATACCCTCAACTCTTTTTTGCGGGAGAGATGCTGGATGTCGATGGTGATACGGGTGGTTATAATCTGCAGTTTGCTTTTTCTTCGGCTAAACGAGCTGTAGAGGCTATTGTTTCTAAAATTTGACTAAAAAAGCCAGGCGTGTGTGAGACTTCGATAAACAAAAGTGTTTTTGTGTGGGTTATTTTATAAATTTAATTTTATGATTGATTTTATAGGTGATATTCACGGTCATTTGGACCGTTTAGAGGCCCTTTTGCAAAAGTTGGGCTATGAAAAAACTTCTGGAGTTTATAGGCACCCTTCTAGGAAGGCTTTGTTTTTGGGAGACTATGTGGATAGAGGGCCCCAAGTGCGAGAGGTGCTTTTTTTGGTGAGGTCTATGGTGGAAGCAGGGGCTGCTAGGGCTTTGCTTGGCAATCATGAGTTTAATTTGCTCGCTTTTTGGACTTTTAAACCCACCGGTTATTTGAGAAAGCATACGATTAATAAAATTTTGATGCATGCAGAGACCCTTCGGTCTTTTCAAAATAAAGAATCTGAGTTTGCGGATGCACTAAAGTGGTTGCTGGGCTTGCCAATTTATATCGAAGAGCCCGAGTTTAGGGCTCAACATGCGGGTTTTGATGCGTCTTTGCTGGAGGTGCTAAAAAAAGAGTCTGTGAATGCAGTGCAAAACGAAGAGATTCTGTGCCGTATGATTTCTAAGGAGGATCCTCTTTTTAAACCCATAGAGTGCTTTTTGAAAGGCCCCGAGATGATACTCCCTAAGGGATTGTCCTATAGAGATTCAGAAGGAGTGATTCGATATCGTAGCCGTATTCGATGGTGGGAAAACCCCAAAGAGAAGACCGCTAAGAGCTTGCTTTTAATGAAAAATACTGATTTTGAGGATTTTGAAGTTCCAAAAGATATTCAAAAGGCCGATTATTATAAAGAAACCGAAAAGCCGGTGTTTTTTGGGCATTATTGGCTAGAGGGTTTGCCTCAAGTTTTAAAGCACAATGTGTGTTGTTTAGATTATAGTGTGGCTACTTCAAAGGGAAATGGCAAGTTGGTGGCTTATCGTTTTGATGGAGAACAAAGTTTGTCGAATGAAAAATTTGTCTTTGTTTAAAGGTGTTTTTACTTTATTGTTAAAAATAAACTAAATTGGGACTATGTTATCTTGGGATTCTTTATTATCAGCTACCCGTTATGCCCACCCAGCAGCACAAGACCCTAACCGTTCAGAGTTCCATCGCGATTATGACCGTATTGTGTTTTCTACTGCTTTTAGGCGTTTAGGTCGAAAAACACAGGTGCACCCGTTTTCTGTGAATGATCATGTGCACAGCCGACTCACCCACAGTATCGAAGTTTCTAGTGTGGGTAGGAGTCTTGCCATTAGCGTTTATCACCGTATCAAAGAACATTTGCCAAAACACTTGAATGAACACCATTTTGGTATGATTTTGCAGTCGGCTTGCTTGGCTCACGATATTGGTAACCCACCTTTTGGACACGCTGGAGAAGCGGCGATTCGAGAGTGGTTTAGAAAAAATAGAGAGAGTGCTCCACTAAAAAGTTTGACAGACAATGAGATGTGTGATTTTGAAAACTTTGATGGCAATGCACAAGGTTATCGAATTTTATCGAAATTGGAGTATCATTTTTTAGATGGTGGTATGCGTTTGACCTATGCCACTATAGGTTCTATGCTTAAATATCCAAGAACGGCTTTGTATGGATTTCCGACTAGTATTTTTGCTACAGAATCTGAGCTTTACAGAGAAACAGCCAATGTTTTGGGGCTTCCAGAATTAGAAAACGGGGTGTGGACCAGACACCCTTTGAGCTACTTGATGGAAGCTGCCGATGATATTTGTTATTCGATTTTAGATGTAGAAGATGCTATAGAGCTTGGGATTTTGACCTTTGCCGAAGTTCGAGATATGTTTATATTTCTCTGTGGAGAAAATATCGATGTCGATCTAGAATTTAAAGAAAGTGGGCAAAATTTTAGAGATTTTTTGTCTAGTATTCGTGGCCTTGCGATTCAAAATTTGATAGACGATGTTTCGCAAGTGTTTGTGGATCATTACGATGAGATTATGGCTGGAAAACTAAATAAAAGTTTAATTGAACTTTCTCAATCAGAGGTGATGAAAGGGATTCGTTTGGCTAAAAATCTGGGGCGAGACAGGATATATCCCGATCGTCGAAAGACAGAGCTAGAAGTGGGCAGTTATACTACTTTGAGTACTGTGTTAGATGCTTTTATTACTGGAGTTTATGAATATCGAGAAATGGGTAAAAATTCTTATCGTGCGGATCGTATTGTTCGATTGATTGGACAAGCCAAAATAGGGCAGAGCGTGTCCACAGCCGAAGCTTACCATCAGGTTTTAGATTTTGTGAGTGGCATGACCGATAATTATGCTACTTATTTGGCTCGTCAAATTGGAGGTCTGGTAAATCCATTGTGATTGATAATTTAGCTTCTAATATTTGGATTTTTGATTATGATTTGACTTTGTATGGCGAAGATGAGCGAGAAGTTTTGGATTCTTTGGACAAACGCATTTCACTTTTTGTGCAAAACGAGTTGGGAGTTTCTTTGGACAAAGCCTCTTTAATACGAAAAAAGTATTGGAAAGAATACGGCACTACTTTAGCAGGGCTTAGAAAAGAACACCAAAGCGATCCACAAGAGTTTTTTGATTTTATACACACTAACGACGCTTTGATATACCCTAGAAGGAATTCTCAAAAAAGAGATTTAATAAAAAGTTTAAAGGGTCATCGTGTTATTTTTACCAACGCCCGAAAGGATTGGGTGGAAGCAGGCCTTTTATCGATGGGAATAGCCGACCTTTTTGAAGTCATTATCGATTTAGAGGCTGTCCAGTGGGAAGGAAAACCAAATATAGAGGCCTATAAAACCGCTCAAGAACTATTAATCCAAGAATACGGAAGCCAAAAAGTACTCTCCTCATCTATTTTGTACTTAGAGGATTCTTTAGAAAATTTGATCCAGGCAAAAAAGATGAATTGGACCACTATCCATGTGAATTCTAAAGGTGTTTTGGCAAAAGAAATCGATTATAGCCTCCCTAATTTGTTATCTTTGTCAATGCATTTAAAGAACACTTTCATTTGAATCCCTAAACGGAGTTTTTATGCTGTTAGAAATATTATCCTTTGACTTTATGCAAAACGCTTTGATTGCAGGGGTTTTAGTGGCTATAGCTTGCGGGGTAATGGGCTCTTTTGTTGTGGTCAATAAGCTCACTGGATTATCTGGAGGGGTGGCACACGCTTCTTATGGTGGAGTGGGATTGGCTGCTTTTGTTGGATTTTCTCCTATGTTAGGTTCGCTTGCTTTTGCTTTGGTTTGTGCTATTTTGATGGGTTTTTTGACTTGGAAAAACCGTAGCCGTTCAGACACCTTAATAGGTGTGATTTGGGCTTTTGGAATGGCTTTGGGTATTATCCTCACCGATCTAAAGCCTGGCTATGCCAACGATATGATGAGTTTTTTATTTGGGAGTATTTTGACTGTGCCCACTTCTCTTTTGGTATTCATGGGCCTTTTGCTTTTTATGATTTTATTCTTCACCGTTTTTTATTTTAAGGAGTTTTTGGCACTTTCTTATGATCCAGAATTTGCACAAATCAAAGGGGTGCCTGTTTTTCCTCTTTACTTGTTGCTGATTTCTTTGATCACTTTTACTGTAGTGATGGCGGTGCAAGCGGTGGGCTTGATTTTGGTCATCGCCCTTTTGACTATCCCTGCATATATCGCAGAGTCTCACGCGAATCACCTCAAAATGATGATTTATATATCGGTCGCGATTTCGATATTCTTGGTCTTGAGTGGTTTAATGATCGCCTATTATATAAATTTTACGGTGGGCCCCGTTATTATTTTGATAGGAGTCCTTGCTTATTTATTCAATCTATTGTTCTTGCAATTCAAAAAAAAGAGACACGCTTGACATGAGAATTTGCTTTTTAATCTTTTTGATTTTATGGACATCCAATCTGTTTGCCAAAGAAAAATCTATTTTTGATAGCCCTAATATTAGTACAGAATATTCTGCTTTACTCCAAGAAAAAAATGCTAGAAACGACTCTTTGCTCCCTGCTTTAGACGGAGATAAAGCATTTTCAGAGTTGATTCGCACACAGCCAGACTTATGGAGTTTCACCAACATCCACCAAGGACAAAAAGTCTTAACCAAACTCATCGCTAAAATTATTTATATCGATGGAATTAGAGAAGAATCTTTTTGTGATTTAGACAAATCGAATCTGAGTGATGCTGGTGTGTGGAATGTAAAAATAGGGGTGGATTTTGTATCTGGTGGTTCAAATATTGTAGGAGTTCATGTGCAACAATGCTTGAATATGATTCGAGACGAGTTGGGTTATATGGTGCAACAAGGCGAAAAAACCGTAGTCATTCCTCCAAAAAAAGTCTTAGAAAAACTAGAAAAAAGTGAAATCCCATCGATTTTGGATATAGATTTACAAACTAAACTTTTAAAAGCACACGAATCGGTAGAATTAGATGGTAAATGCCCCAAAGACATTGAATCTTATATTATTTTGATGGATGTATGGGAGCAAGTCAAAAACACTTCGATGGATATAGTGAACCTCAATGACGATTTGAATAGCCAAAGGAATGGAGGGAAATCCATTCGTTCTTGTGCTTTTAGCAGAGAATGGAATCAAAAATACCAAGAAAACATCTCCTTTGAATGCGATATAGATAAGCTCAATTGCAAGTACAAAGAGTCTAAATCGGGAGCTTCCAGGTGGTTTTATAATTTTGAAAAAAATCGCTTAGAATACATCAATAAAAAGATTTTATTTTGGAATCGAAAGCCCAAAAGTATTCACAAAGGTGGCTCTATGATGGATCTGCGTCTTATTCGACTTTCTACCAACCTATATTTAGAAACTTACTTGAACGAAAACTCAGAACCAGTCACCTTGGGCTTGATTATTATTCCCGACCCAAATGATGATCGTGATTATGGTGAAGCCGAAGACTAAGACCTTTTGATTTTTTTGAAAGCAGCCCTATAGTTTTCACATGAAATTTATTTTCATTCGTTTTATTTGAATTAAATTTATTTTTTTTTGAGGCGATCTTTTTTTACTAATTTTACAAAATGCAGTATATTGGGACCATGAAATTCGAAAGTGTGGTGAGGCCAGAACACCAAGATTTTAGCTTATTAGACTCATTGGTGGCACGCTTTTCTTATCATAGTAGAGAAGAGTGGGAAAAACTCATTGTTCAAGAAAAACTAAAGATCAATGGCAAAGTGGCTGGCTTAGAATCCACAGTAAAAAAAGGGGATCAAATACTTTACTTGGTCGAAAATTACACAGAACCAGAAGTGCCCACTCACTTCGAAGTTATTCACGAAGACGATGACTTTATGTTGGTGGACAAACCAGCGGGAGTGCCCATACACCGCACTGGGCGGATATTTTTCAACACCTTCACCAGCATATTGAGGCGACACTTTGACAACGAAGAACTTAGCCCAATGCATCGCTTAGACAGAGACACCGGCGGCTTGATTTTATTTGCAAAAAACAAAGATATCTCTGCTCGATTTCAAAAACATTTAGACAAAATTTTATTAAAAAAAATCTATATCGCAGTGGTGCATGGCCGCTTTCCAGACCATATTCATCGAGTGGACATGGCTCTTCAAGAAAAATCTGACAGTGAAATTCGGCTAAAAATGCATGCCAGCCCCTCTGGAAAAGCCTCCACTACACTCTTTCGATTACAAAAAATCATTGAAAAACCCTTTGGTCTATTAGAGCCTCCATTTTCGGTGCTAGAAGCAGAACTCATCACAGGTCGAAAACACCAAATTCGTGCCCATTTATCCGAATTAGGCTACCCCATTGTGGCCGACAGACTGTACGCCCACCAGGGAGTCTATTACAAAAAAATGCTAAACACCCCTTTAACTGCAAGCGACCTCGCCGTTTTAGGCTCCAAACACCAAATGCTCCATGCCTACAAAGTGCAACTCTACTTGCCTCACTTCAAAGAAGCCAAGTACTTTGAAAGTCACGCATTCCATCACGAAATGAAAAGCATTCTATCACTATAAAATATTTTTTATGGTAAGGAAGTCTCAGAAACGCCTGGCTACTCAAACTCAAACATAACATACTATCACTCGAGATAAAAACTTGTCGTTTCCCCCATCTGTAT
>JAAYJH010000121.1 GCA_012523035.1 Fibrobacter sp. | reverse complement strand
TAGCCAGTTGTTCATCAGTTAGCTCTAGTTGTTTTCTATATTCTCTGCCCGTTTGCAAGGTTAGCGTTCTTAGACCTAGAGCAACGCTAAAACGGCAGTCTTGTTGCTCATTCGCCAAGGCATACATAATTTTGGCATTGGCAAGCGTTTTACCTTTGCCTGTAGAAGCCATGTTAATGCCAAAAAAACCTTGTTTAGCACTGCTTGCACTTAGCTTTTTGGCCTCTTTTTGGGAGTTTATTTGCCAAGCAAAATTCTGATTAATGACCTTGGTGCTGCTTAGAAAAGCATTATCATCCAGCGTGTTTAAACTGGTTTTTAAAAACGGCAAGCTGCCAACTATTTTTTTTGCATGGTGAGCAACGCCGATTAAATGCTCGTCTAGTTGTTGTTTTAATTCGCTAGTTTCACGGTTGGTATTAGCATAAACCGCATAATCAGGGCCGCGCCAATCAGCAGTTATTTCTTCTTGGGCTGAATAATGGTGGTCAGCAAGCATTAGGGCTAAACGACTTAAATGGCTACTAAACAAATTGTCATGCAATAGGTTTTCAGCAGGGAATTGTTTCAAATCTTGCAGGGCTTTACCCGCCGCAGCCATTGCTTTTAAACGCCATTTATAGCTTTTATAGGGCAGCCCATCTTGGTGGAAAGTCCAATTGTCTTGATAAAGCTCTGGCGAATCTTCATCCGCAAAATTATAGGAGTTCCAATGAGTGCTTAGCTCTATACCAAACCAAGTATCGAGCAGTTTTTTGTCACCAAGATTCTTAGGTTTAGTTTCGGGAGTAAGAGTCTTTTTCCATTCAGGCACAACGGGTAATTTGTGATGGCTAAGAATTAGCCAGCCCACTAGCTGAGCAAATGGAGGCAAATTCACTAAGGGCTTGCTATCGCCTTGGCTCAACCCATCCTTAAAAATTTCATCTGCATGATTTTTTTCAATTTCTGTTAAGGCTTTAAGCCATTGCTCATCAGATTTATCTCCAACAAAAGCTTGAAACACTCTTAAAGAAACCCATTCGTGGCGCACTGGTTCATACTTATTCTTACCTTTGCCTTTTAGTTTGGCTTGAAACAAAATGTTTGCTTTACCAAAATCATGAAAAAGCCCCGCAATTACCACAGCACTGCGCATTAACGTCAATTTTTGCCACTTTTCTTTATCCATATACTGCTCAATATCACCATCTGTATAATTCACCGGTACTACGCCTCTTTCATTAAATTTTCTTTTGTTACCAACAATCCATACTAGTTCACTTCTGGAGCGAGAGCGGATCCAGTGACAACTTACTGCAGTGTTTTTAGAGGCTGTTTTTCGGAGCATTTTTCTAACCGTATTCAAGCCTTCTTGAGTTATGGGTGTTCTCCATGTGTTTGAACCGATTCGGTCTGCAAAGGCGTCTAGTATGCGACGAGTTTTGGGGAGAGAGTTTTTTTCACACTCAGAAACAAACATGACTATCATAAAGGGAAGTCCTCCCATTTTTGATTTAAGGCCATGGTTTTCACAGAATTAAACATAAAATCTAAAGATTTAAATTGGGTAAACTTTTGAATGATTTGCTCTCGAAAATCTTGTTCTGACATGTTTTCTTTGGCACATATGAATGACCATGGGAGGACTATGGCATCTTTTACTAGATCTGCTACATCAAAAACTAGCGCTCCTCGTCTAGTTTTTCCGTGCATTACAGCAAAGGCATGAGGAATTCCTAATACCCAGGTGGTAGTTGCTGCAAGGCCATATGCTAAATAGTTTCCGTGATTTAGAAATATATTTGCTTTGTCTGTGGATTCCCTTTCTCGAACAAAAGAAGTTTGAGAAGTGAGGATTGCCATATATTTATATAATTTTTTTGTAAAACGAGCTTCTAGTTGGAGTAACTCACTAACACTTCGAGCTTTCATTATTTCTATTTTATATTTCTCTAGACTTTTATTAATGTCTCCAATAAAGACATTTTCGGATTTTAAGTCTTTGTCGCTTTTCCATGTATTATGAATATATTCAACTCTCATTATTTGAAAGTTTTTAGCTACAATCAATCTCTTATGATCTTCAAACCAAAAACCCATCCAACCCTGTAGGTATTCTGTCGGTCGATATTCACTTTGTGATGTCATC
>JAAYJH010000021.1 GCA_012523035.1 Fibrobacter sp. | reverse complement strand
TCAATCTCAAATTCGGCACCTTTGACTATTGGAGCCTCGTTGATATCGATTAATTCTATGAGTACTGTGGTGGTGTCGAACAAGGCACCGTCAGAAACGCTCACTTTTAAGCTGTAAAAATGATCATGTGTTTCATAGTCCAAAATCAAGCCTGGTTTGACTCGGATTTCACCTGTTTTGGAGTCAATCACAAAGTAGTCTACTAGCTTTCCTTCATTTGTTACTATGGAAGAAAGGATTTTATAAGTCAGCTTACTCTTTTCTGTATCTTCGTCGGTGGCTTCGACTTGGCCTACTAAGACATTATTTCCGTGTTCTTCTTCGACATCAAATTCATACTTGTCTTGAGTGAATTTTGGAGCTTCTGGCGTATCTATAATAGTGATTTTGATAGAAGCTGTGGCCGAAAGAGTTTGACCTTTACCTTGTAAACCGTTGTCAGTTACGGTTACAGTGAATGTAAACTCATTGGGTTTAGAGTCTTCATAATCAAATACGGTGTTGTTTACAGACAATTGTCCGGTTGTGGCGTCAATCACAAAGTGTTCACTGCCTTCGCCACTGATAGAATAAGTGAGCACTGTACCAGAATCGACATCTGATGCTTTTATAGTGTCCAAAATCAAGTTAGGATTGTTGTTTTCTTCAATATCAAATTCGGCACCCTCCACAGTAGGGGCATCATTCACATCTAAAACAGTCACGGTCACTGTAGCTGTATCCGAAAGCGTGGATTTTGCACTTCCTAAAACATTATCGGTCACAATTACTGAGAATGTAAACACATTGGGTATGGAGTCTTCATAGTCAAATACGGTATTGTTTACAGACAATTGCCCGGTTTTCGCGTCTATTTTAAAATACTGACTGTCTTCGCCACTAATAGAATAAGAGAGCACAGTGTCAGCAGCATCGACATCTGATGCTTCTATAGAGCCCAAAACCTTGTTAGGATTATCGTTTTCTTCAATATCAAATTCGGCATTTTTTACAATTGGAGCCTCGTTGACATCTAGCAAATTGATATACACAAAAGCAGTATCTGTTAATTCTCCATCGCTCACTTCCACTTGGTATCGATAAAGGTGAGGCATAGTTTCGAAGTCTAAAACGACCTTGGTAGTGATAAGACCACTGCTGTTAAAATTAAAATAGTCCACTGTGATGGTGTCTGCTGTAGAATCGGCCTTTAATGCGGTGAATCCTAGCACTTTAAATGTGAGTGTATCTCCATCAACATCTATTGCTTTTACCGTGCCCACTGTAGAGTTTACACTTTTGTTTTCTTCTATGTTAAAGCTTTGCCCAGCTGCAATGGTTGGAGCATCGTTGACGGCGGTTAAATTCACAGTCATGGTGGCAGGTTTTTCTCCGGTGCCCCACTTGGTTTGAACATTAAATTTGAAGCTTGTGTATGGAGACCCAAATTCGTCTTTTTCTCCGAGGAAATACAAGCTATCGATATCTTTTGCAAGGATTTCTTGATTTACTTTAACTGTGTCACCATTAATATACAAGGAACCTTTGGATGGCAAGCTAATAATTTTAAGCACTTCTAGCGTATCTTCTCCAGAAGTGTCTGTAGTGGTGTAAGGGAAATTTTTAGAGCTAAAGTAAAGCTTTTTGTCTTCTTCGCCTGTCACACTGGCATCTTGAGGTATTGGGTTGGCATCATTAATAGAAAGTTCAAAAAAATCTGACTTTTTATTGCCTGGCAATACTGCTCCATAAATATTGAAAATTTTAATGTTAAAACACTCTAAACCCTCAGGCTTAGCATCTAATATAGGGTAGATAGACACTATATTTTTGCCTTCTGGCTTGGTTTTACCTTCTAAAATGGTGACTTCTCCACTATCTCTACCGCATATGGGCATCCCTTTTGCGTTTTCAAAGAAATCCGCACTATCGGCAGCAGCTTTGTTTGAAGTGAATTCAAAGCAATAATTAAATATAACATCTGTTCTAGGAATAGAATCTAGTTTTATTGGGACTTCTTGCCATTCACTGCCTTCAAAAAAACTTCCATAGGCCAAAGCCTCTCGATTGATCTCTAGAATAGGTGGGTCAAAGGGGACATATCTAAAGCCATCACCTTCAAAGTGTGCATCGATGGTCAAATATTTGGCTATCAATTGCCCAGCTAAGTCCATGTGTTGCATAATCTTAATAGTATCTGTAGATATAAACGAACCTTGTAATTTATCT
>JAAYJH010000120.1 GCA_012523035.1 Fibrobacter sp. | reverse complement strand
GTGGTGTTAATCGCTTTGTTTATTAGTGAGCAAGGCTCCGTTTTTGGAGCTAACTGGTTAGCCCAAAAATACAGCCCGACCCAGCGGAAGTGTTGTGTGCGAGGCTATCGCTTAGCTGGGGCACGCCAAGATCATGCCAAGGGGAAAAACATTGCTTATCGCATATGCCAAGAGATGATGGGGCTGAAAAAATGAAGTTTCTTTGAATTTCGTCTGTATATTTCGTAGGTGTTTTGAGGATTAGCTTTTTTGTGTAATAATATTCGGCTAGACCTTTTTATTGTTGTAAAATTGCATGATGACTTCAAGTCAAGAATGATTGAATAATCGTCCAAGAAAAATATTAAACGATAAAACTCTAAATTTTCATTTAAATTATAGAAGAAAAAGCGTTAGTTCATTGAGTTTGCAATCCAATATTTTGTATCTTTACAAAAACTAAGGAGTTCTTTATGCGTCAGGTTTCGGAAAACCCTGTAAAAAACCGAGAAGATAGTTTCACTGCTTTGATTATTGTATCTGGTTTACTAATCACACTTTATTTAACCTCTAACATCATGGCAGTCAAGTTGATTTCGGTGTTTTCGATCACTTGGTTCGATGCTGGCACCATTCTCTTTCCTTTCACTTATATGTTAGGTGATATTTTAACAGAAGTTTGGGGTTTTAAAACAGCCAGAAAGGTGATTTTTTTGACCTTTTTTTGCAATATTATTTTGGTGTTTGGAACTTTTGTAGGGGCCTTGCTTCCTTACCCAGAGTATATAGAAGAAACAGCCAAAGCATACTCCATTATTTTTGCATATGTGCCAAGGATTGTGGTGGCTTCTTTGATTGCCTTTTTAGGGGGCGAGTTATTGAACGCTTGGGCTATGGTGAAAATCAAAAATATCACAGGAGAAAGGTTTTTGTGGATCCGCACCATTGGAAGCTCTGTTTTGGGGCATGCTTTTGACACTAGCATATTTGTTTTGATAGCTTTTGCAGGGACCGCCCCCGTTCCAGACCTTATTTTTATGATTATGGTTCAATACTTTGCAAAATTAGGCATCGAAGCTTTTGCAGCTACCCCTATGGTTTATGCCTCGGTTTCTTATTTAAAGCGAGTGGTTTGACTATTTTTTAAAACGCACAGCTGTTCCATAGGCCACCACTTCGGCGGCGTTTTGCATGATCGAAGAAGAAATATAACGCACATTCACTATGGCGTCTGCGTTTAATCTATAAGCCTCGTTTATCATTCTTTTGGTCGCAATAGCTCGTGCAGATTCCATCATTTCTGTATAAAAAGAAAGCTCACCCCCCACCATGGATTTTAAGGCTTGGAATATATCTTTTCCTAAATGTCTAGATTGCACAGTGCTTCCTTTCACAATAGAAACGGTTTCCAATTCTTTACCGGTAATATAATCTGTATTGACAATAATCATTTCAACTCCTATCTAAAGTGCCTCCTTCTAATATAATTCATTTTCAAAAAAATACCTTTTTAATCTCATTTTTAACACAATCACTCAACGATTCTGAAAAACAAACGGAACTCACTACGAAAATTTTCTCACTAAAAGTACGGCATAAAAACCAAAAAATCAAAAGAACATATACCACAAATCATTCGTTGAAACTCCTTATACTCGTGCAAATTACAGAAAAATCCTATAGCATAAATTATAAAATTGAATAAAACGCTTAGCACTCCAAATCACAATACAAAAGCATTTCTAAATAGGAGCTCTTTTTGGCAAAACTCAAATCGAGAAGAAGTTAAAAATTAAAATAAAAGGACTCTTTTTTTATGAAGTTTTAGAAGCGCCTGGCTTTATTTTAAAAGTCCTCCAGAGACCCCAGATGTTAATAAAAGCGAGTGCATTTTTATTTTTTCAATTCATTTTACATGAAATATAAATTAAAAGTTTCAGCCTTTTATTTTAAGTTGGAGATCCATAAAAAAGTTCAAGTCAAAGCTATTTCTAAAAAAAACAGCTTTTTAGTCTAGAATAACTTATTTTCTGAATATGAAAAAAGCTTTAGAACTCAGTCAAATCACAATCTCAAATTTAAGATCCATTCAAAAAGAAAGTTTTCCTTTGAGCCATTTTACAGCACTTATTGGCTATAATAACGCAGGAAAAACAAATATATTGATGGGAATACGGTGGTTACTCTCTCATTTTGCCTTGGACATTTCTTATTTTGATGACCCTGAAAAACCTGTAGAAGTAGAAGGGCTTTTTAAGGGGATTTCTAAATCCATTTTGGATCGTTTAGAACCAGAAAAAAGAGACGCCTTGTGGCCTTATCTTAAAGACGAAAGCTTAAGAGTAAAAAAAATCCAAAGGATCCCAGGAGAATTAAAAGAAAACTTAGAGCTTTTGGTCTATATAGATAGACCAGGTCAAAAAGAAAAAGGTCGGTGGGAACGCCCTAATTTTGTCTTTTTAGAAACCTTTGAACAATTGTTTCCAGAACCACTGACCATATGGGATTACAAAGGGAATCAAGCTGTAGCAAAACTTTTGCACGAAATCTTAAAACCTTTAGAGCGTCGTATTAGCTATGAATTTAAAGATGTCATTGAACGGTTTGGAGATTTGCTTTCTAGTTCAAGTGATTTGAGAGCCCAGGAATTAAAAATTTTTGATCAAGATGTCAATAAAAAATTAAATCCTTTGTTTCCAAGCATCAAAGTAGAACTAGACATTCCTCCGCCTTCTTTAGAAACTTTTTTACAAGCCGCTAGCCTTAAAGTGATTGACGAAGACGATGGTTTTGAAAGGGATCTAAAAAACATGGGAGCAGGCTCTCAAAGGGCCATTCAAATGGCTTTGGTGCGTTATTTAGCCGAAATAAAAAAGAACCACCACAATCACTTTATCAGTCGAAAACTTTTGCTAGTGGATTCTCCAGAGCTGTTTTTGCACCCTCAAGCAGTAGAACTAGTGCGAGTTTCTCTTAAAAAACTATCCAACGAAGGTTTTCAAGTTGTTTTTGCAACTCACTCAGCCCAAATGGTGACCAGCGAAGATGTGAGCACCTCCTTGTTGATTCGAAAAAATCGAAATCGAGGCACTTTTATGCGTAAACGAATGGAAGACGCAGTACACCAGGTTATCCAAGGTGCACCAAGTCAATTGCAAATGCTATTTTCTTTATCTAATAGCAATGAACTTTTGTTTGCAGATTATGTGCTCTTGACAGAAGGTAAAACGGAGTGGAGGCTTTTACCGGCTTTATTTGAAAAGATGACAGGGCAATCTTTTGCCTTGATTAAATGTGCTTTGGTACGCCAAGGTGGAGTGAGTAATACCCGAAAAAGCATGCAGGTCCTTTCGGCAATGGACATGCCCGTGCGTGCTATTGTGGATTTAGATTATGCCTTTAACCACGCTGTTTACGACGGTTTTTTAGAAAAAAATGACCCCGATTTAGAAACTTGCATGAATTTATTTAAAGAACTAGCATTTCGAGAAAAAATAAGACTCGTTCATGGAATCCCTGTCACTAAAAACTCAAGAGTTCCTGCGGCTCAAGCTTTTGTCATGATGGCTGCCATGCGCGAAGCCAAAGGAGCCCTTCAAAATATCCACTATAAATTACAAAAAAAAGGCATTTGGATCTGGACTCAAGGGGCCATAGAAGAACACCTTGGTTTAGAAGGCAAAAACGAGCAAGTGTGGAATCGCTTTATCGAAGGATTAAAAAGAGATAGATTAAAAAAACTTCCCGACTATCAAGGGATTCGAGCACTTTGTGACTGGATTATAGAGGGGAGCATGGTGAATTGGTGACTTCAATCGATATGAATATTTCGCATGCTTTTAAATAAATTTTGCTTGTAAGTAGAGTTGCCTTGTGTGAGGCTATGGATTTCGCTTCGGATCCTTTTGCGGTGGCTGTTTTTAGAAAAATTACAAGTGCAAGAATATTGCAAAAAACCTGCATCTTTAGCATACAAAATAATTTCTTTTTCTTCGCAATAACAAAGGGGCCTAATAATACTCAAAGGGTATTTATTGTAGATCAGCTTGGGAGCCATTCCAGATATCTCCCCTTTATAGACCATGTTCATCAGTAGAGTTTCTACCATATCATCTAAATGGTGCCCTAGAGCGATTTTATTAAAGCCGTTTTGCAATGCAAAGTGAATAAGCTCTGTGCGTCTTTGAGTAGAACACCAATAACAGTTTAGCTTTCGGTTGTTTTTGAGTCTTTGTTGTACTCCTACATTTAAAAAATGCAATGGAATTGACAAATTTTGACACATCTCTCTTAAAAAGTCTTGCGGATTTGTTTCAGTAAAATCAGCTTGTATATAAATAGCTTCGAGTAGATAAGAGGGGTCTATTTTACCCCTTCTATAAGCTAGTTCTTGTAGCAGAGTACTAGAATCCTTTCCGCCGCTAATAGCAATAAGTACCTTATCTCCTTCTTCTAGGAGATTAAAGTCAAACATCGCTTTGGTTATTTTTTTACTAATGCGCTTACGGATGTTTGGATACATTTAGAAAATCATTCTATCAAACGAAGAGGCATCAATAAAAAGAAAAAGTTTAGACCTTCTCCAATAGGCTCTACAATACAAGCACCCACAGGGTTATTCATTTTTAAAAGCACTTCCTCTGTTTTACACATAGATAAAATCTCAGAGATAAATTGCCCATTGAATCCAATGCTAAAAGAACCTTCTCCTTCATGGTTTACAGCTAAGGATTCAAAAGAGTCACCGCCTATATTAGAGTCAGAGGCACTCAAATCCAAAGTATTACCATCGACTTGGAATCGAATTAAACGAGTTCTAGGATTTGCCATAGGCATCACAGAACGGATTTTATTCAATAGTTCTAGAGTATTAGCCTGAATCACTCGTTCAAAGTTTTTGGGGATCACATTTTCGTATTTGGGGTATGGGCCTTCGATCAATTTAGAAATAACTTGGATACTATCACTATTAAACATGATATAAGAATCGCTCACACTCACTTCGATATTAGAGTCATTAGAGACAGAACGAAGCACATGTTGGATGGCTTTAGGAGGTACTATCACCCCATTTTTGATGCTCGTAGGGTTTTCCTGTTCTAAATTAGCTTTGCCTAGTCGGTGCCCATCGGTCGAGACTATGGATATTCCTTTTTCGTTGGATTCTAAAAACACACCATTCAAAGTAAGACGAGTGGTATCGGTCGAAACTGCAAAAAGAGTTTTATCGGCTAGAAAAGCAAGCTCTGTTCCAGAAACGACTAAGTTTTCTGCATCTTCTAGCTCTGGAAAAGGAGGGAAATCACTCGCATCAAAACCAGTAATATTGGCTTTACCGTGCTCACTCCAACGAATAGTAGTCAGATAGTCTTGAACTTCAAAATCAATAGTGCTAATGCTTGGTGAAACTAAATTTTTAATCAAATCAAAGAGTTTCCTAGCATTGACCACTACCGCCCCATCTCTTTCTCCTTCGACTTCGACCTTCACTCGAATGCCTAGGTCTAAATCAGTGGCAGTCACTTCTAACAAACTACCTTCTAAGCGAAAGGCAAAATTATTTAAAATTTGTAAAGTAGATTTATTAGGAATAGCACTAATAGCAGACTGTAGTGCGTCTTGAAATGCAGATTTTGCAACTTTAAATTTCATGAGGCAGAGTTCCTTAGGTAGAATATTTAATTAAGGTGGTTCCAATAAAAAACAAAACAGCAATCGAGGCTAGTATAATAATTAGGTTTTTATCCAGTTGTTGGCTCTTTTTAGGAACAAAATTTTTAGATTTTTTCTTGTGGCGACGGCGTTCAGTTCGATTCATAAAAAGATCTCCATTGTTTTATATTATAAAAAGTACTATTTTAATAAAGGTTAAGGAGAACAAACATGGCAGAAACACCTTTAAAAAAGCTAAAAAATGGTGTACTCACTTATACTTCGGCATTATTAGTCCGTATCGACCTAGTAGCCGAAGAATCTAGATTGAATGACAAGTTTAAAAAACTTGGTGAAAAAGTGATGTCTTACATTGAAAAAAATAACTTAGAATCCCTAAAAGATGACGCTTCTATTGTAGAACTACTGGGAGCCATTCACGAAAATAAAACTAGAATCCAAGAATTAAAGACAAGAAACACTAAAACTCCTAATAGAACCAGTGAAGAAGGTTGAGTTTCATTTTTTTCCATCCAATACCGAGAAGCCAAGATCTTTTAGAATCTCTTTGTTTCGATTGATTTGGTGGGCTATTGGGGTTATCGTGGCTATGCTTGGTTTTTTATTATTTTCACCAATCCAGATTTTTGACACGATCAGCACCACGCAAATTTTTAGTTTATACAAAGAAAATAAAAGGATCGAGCGAAACATAGGCTCTATTCAATCCAATTTAGAAAACTTAAAAAACCAACTCAAAGAAGCAAAAATTTTGAGAGACACTTCTATAGAACTCAGCGGCTTAAGTTCCATAGATTCTATAGCCACAAACTCAGACACTGTTAAACAACCTATTTCAAAGGTATTTGCTCAATATAAAAGTTTTTTATTAAAGTTAGAAGAGGATTCAAGTTATGCCAAGAGTCTTCCCACCCGTCTTCCATTAAATATAAAACCTGTGGTAACCAATCGTTTCGGTTTGATATTGGATCCGTTTACAGAAAAAGAAATGCCTCATAGGGGCATAGACTTTGCCGCCAGTGAAGGAGACACTGTTTATGCCACTGGAGATGGTCGTTTAATTGAATCTCAAAATCATAGAGGTTATGGTTTAGTCATCAAAATTGAACACAGTCCAGATATTCGTAGCTTTTATGCTCACTTGAGCGAAGTCCTTGTCAAAAAAGGAGCTTCGGTCCAAAGGGGGGAACCTATAGGAATTGTAGGGAAATCAGGTCGAACCACAGGGCCCAATTTACACTATGAGATTCGTTTGCAAGGAGTTCCCATTAATCCTGAACCTTTACTAATAGGTATTTAAATGAAAAATGCTTTTGCTCAAAATATAATTGCTATGGTTTGGGATTTCGATAAAACCTTGATTTCTAACTATATGCAAGAGCCTTTATTTAAAAAATACAAAGTCGATGCCAAAGTCTTTTGGAACGAAGTCAATCAATTAGAGTCCCATTATGCCAATCAGGGCATCCATGTCAATCGAGACACCAGTTATTTGAATCATATTTTAACTTATGTGAAACAGGGCATATTCAAAGGCCTTTCTAATCAAATTTTAAGAGAATGTGGAAAGGAACTCGAGTTTTATCCGGGTCTTCCAGAGTTTTTCCCAGAAATAAAAAAACAAGTTGAAGAAAATGAAGATTTTAAAAAACATGGAATATCTCTCGAGCACTATGTAGTGAGCACAGGTTTTGCAGAAACCATTCGTGGAAGCTCAATAGCTTCTTATGTCGATGGAATTTTTGGTTGTGAGTTTATAGAAAGTCCTGCCTTGCCTGGTTTTTTAGAAGAAAAAAAAGATAAAGTGTCCAAAGAAATTTCTCAAGTGGCCATAGCACTAGACAACACCTCCAAAACCAGATATTTATTTGAAATCAACAAAGGGAGCAACAAGCACCCCGAAAAAATCAATGTCAATTCTTCTATTGCACCAGAAAATCGTCGAATCCCTTTTGAAAACATGATTTATATTGCCGATGGTCCTTCGGATGTACCGGCTTTTAGTATTTTAAATAGTTTTAATGGTTCTACCTTTGCTGTTTACCCCAAAGGAGACGCAAAAGCGTTTCAACAAGTAGAAAAACTTCGAAAAGACAATCGGGTACAAACTTTTGGCGAAGCTGATTACACAAAAAATTCACACTCTTGGATGTGGTTGTCAGAAAAAGTCAAAAGCATTGCCACACAAATTGTGTCTCAAAAAGAAGATAGTATCCGTAAAAGTTCTTCTTCGCCTCCAAATCACTTGTAAAACACATTATTTTAGTGAAAACTCAAAACTAACTAAAGTTTATTTCTTTTTATTCCTATATTTTATAAGTTAAAATACTTTAAAAGTTT
>JAAYJH010000119.1 GCA_012523035.1 Fibrobacter sp. | reverse complement strand
GTCGAAGTGCGTGCCAGATTAGTGGAAACTTAGAAGTGGGAAGTGGTTAGTGTGAGAGATGTTATGCAAATTCAGAGGGAACGGTGCGAAAAGTGGGGACGGATGTTGTGCGAAAATTGCTACACTAAGCCTGTCGAAGTGCATGCCAGAAAATGCGGTTTATCTCTAAACACTTACAACTTCCCTCTTCTAAAAAAGCCAGGCGTGTGTGAGACTTCATGAATAATGGTTTTATTTTTGTTTTTGGTGGGTTTTTCTTTTGTTTTTTATATATCTTTTAGGGTATTCTCTGGATTTTTGAGAGAAGTTTCGGTTTTGCTATGCTTCAGCCGAGTTTTTCTTTGTTGAATTTTAGAGTTTACTGTTTTGGACACTCATGGGCTCTTTGGGAGCTTGAATTGGTTTTCTTGGTAGGTAAAAATGGAACTCACTCCTTTGGATATTCGAAATCAAAGCTTTGCTACAAAACGATTTGGAGGTTTTCACCCCGACGAGGTTAGGGCTTTTTTGGAGACTGTGGCTAAAACTTTTGAAGAGACCTCTAGGACTCGAACCGATTTGATTGAACGCCTTAAAATTGCAGAAGAACGAGTGAATTATTATAAGCAAGTTGAAAAAACACTGCAAGATACTGCTGTTACTATGCAACGGACTTTGGACGAGGTTCGACACAACGCCGATAAAGAGGCAGAGCTCATTATTGCAGAGGCTAAGGCACGAGCAGTTCGAGAGGTGGAAAACACTAAGAAACATGCCGAAGATTTGCGAAGTGAAATTGAACAACTCAAACAGCTTAAAACAAATTATTTTATTCGAGTTAGGGCTCTGCTCCATAGCCAAGAAGAGCTTTTGAAGGCGATGGAACAAGACTCTACAAACTCTTGAGTATGAAAATCGAAGTGAAGGTGCGCGCTCGTTCTAGACGAGAGCAAGTGATTGGCCCCCTAGAAGATGGTTCTTATAAAGTGGAGGTGAAAAGCCCCCCAGTGGATGGAGAGGCGAATAAAGCGGTGTGTGACTTGCTTGCTAAATTTTTTAATAAGCCTAAATACGCGGTTCGAGTGTTGCTAGGAGGCACTAGTTCTAAGAAATTAATAGAAATCGACGATTAAGTGTACTTTATAAGTCGTATTTATTTATTTTAAACTTATGAATGAATTTGTTTTACCACTTCCCGATGATTTTCACATCCACTTGAGGCAAGATCAAGCTCTTGCTTTTTATGCCCAAGATATTGCTAAGCAATTTGGACGCGTTTTGGTGATGCCAAATACACTGCCCCCTTTGACTAGTGTACAAAGCATTTTGAATTACAAAAAAGCCATACAAGAGGCAGCACCACGCTTAGAAACTTTACTTAGTTTTAAAATTCACCCTCAACTTAAACTCCAAGATTTAGAAGATTTTAAGAAAATAGGGGTGCTGATTGGAAAATATTATCCTGCTGGTGCTACTACTAATAGCGAAGACGGCATCTCTGATTTAGAACATATTTTTCCTGTGCTTTCTATGATGGAAGACTTAGATATTGTGCTTTCTGTTCATGGAGAAGAACCTAGTGCGTTTTGCCTAGATAGAGAGGCGGCTTTTATCCCCAAAGTGCAACTTTTAACAGAGAAATTCCCAAAGCTTCGCATTGTTTTTGAACACCTTTCTTCGGCAAAAGCGGTGCAAGCTGTTTTGGATATGCCAGATACCGTTGCAGCCACAATCACAGTGCACCACCTTACGATGACCCTAGATGATCTTATTGGTGAAAATTTGATGCCCCATCATTTTTGTAAGCCTATTGTGAAAACACCAGAAGATCGAGAAGCGATTAGACAAGCTGCTTTTAGCGGGAATAAAAAGTTTTTCTTTGGCTCTGATAGTGCCCCACACCTTAAAGAAAAAAAAGAATCTTTTTGTGGAGCAGCGGGGATTTATTCGGCTCCAGTGATTTTACCTATTTTGATGCAAGAGTTTGAAAAAGAAGATAAATTAAACAGACTTGCCAACTTTGTGGCTGGTTTTGGAGCAGATTTTTATGGTATCGCTAGAAGCACTCAAAGCATCCGTTTGATCCGTAAAGAATGGCAAGTTCCTCTTCAAATCCACGGAGTTGTCCCACTGGCAGCTGGTCAAACCTTACAATGGAGCCTAGCATGATTCAAGAGGACTTCTTGGTCCAATACAAATTAAGACACCGATTTCTAGCTTTTCTATACTATTCATTGGTGAGTTTGGCTGCAGGCACTTTTGGCATTGCTTATGGACTGGTGGTGTGCCTTCCTCGCCGAGATTGGCATGCCTACACCCACATAGCCTCTCTATTTTTTAGACCCGTTTTTAAGCTTTTTCGAATCCAAATGACTGTGCAAGGTTTAGAAAATCTTCCTTCAAAAAGCGGTTTTGTGATGGTCGCTAATCACCAAAGTTTTTTAGATATCAATGCGGTGTTTGCGGGTGTGACTCATACAGCTTTTTTGGCAAAGTCCGACTTATGGAAAATCCCCGTTTTTGGATGGATTATGAATAATACGGGCTCTATCCCCATTTATAGAAAAGACCCTAAAAAAAATGCTGGGATGGGTAAATTGATCAAAAAAAGAACTGATCAAGGCTATAATTATTGTGTTTTTCCAGAGGGTAAACGCACTAGCGATGGGACGATGCATCCTTTTAAGAATGGAATTTTTAGGATTGCCAAAGAACACAAGCTCACTATTGTTCCTATTTCTTTGATTGATACAGGAAAGGTTTTATCTAAAAACACCCTGGGCTTAAAACCAGGCCCCATTCAAATCATTATACACCCTCCTATTTTTCCAAAAGATTACGCCGATCGATCGATGGAGTACATTCGAGATTTCGCCCATCAAATTATAGAACAAGCTCTCCCCTACAAAAACACCCCAAAAAAGGACATATAATATGTATCACGATTCTATCCAAGATCAAATTCTCGCTGTGATTCGAGACGAAGCCATGGTAGGAAGCCGCCTTAGAAAAGTCCTAGGGATCACCAAAAAGCAAAAGCTTTCTTTTAAACACTTGCTAGCTCAAATGGTGGAAGCCGGTTTATTAAAAAGGACTAGCTCTAAAGAATATGTACTAGGAGACGGTACTGCTCCTGCAGAAAAACACCTAGAAAAACGAGGCCGCCGAGATCAAAGAGACCCAAACCCACACAGGCACACCATTAAAAGAGGCGTTTTAAAAAAGACAAAAAATGACTGGATAGTGATTGAAAATTCTACAAAAAAAGAATATGTGGTCGCCAGACGCAAAAAAGACCCTGGAAAAGAGGGTCAAACCATTTCTTTTACACTTTATCCACACCCTAAACTCAAGCATTCCTTTTTGGCAAAAGTTTCTGAACACTCCATGTCTCCAGAGATGACTTGGAAAGAAGTCACAGATGAATTTATGAGGAGTGCCTCCTTGCCCACAGGGTTTGGAGAGGCTATTGAAGATTTTATAAGCAAACTCAAAGAACCTTCTTCAAAAGATTTCAAGTCGCGTGTGGATCACCGTGATTTAGAAGTCATATGCATTGACCCTGTAGGTGCCAGAGACCACGACGATGCAATTTCTGTGAAAAGATTACCGGGAGGGGCTTTTGAACTGGGAGTGCACATAGCCGATGTGAGTCATTATGTGCCCGAAGGCAGTGTCTTAGACGAAGAAGCTCTAACCAGAAGCTACACCCAATATTTGCCTTGGCAAGCCGTGCCTATGTTGCCAGAAAAACTCTCTAAAGACCTTTGCTCTCTTCGAGAAGGAGTGGACCGTTTGGCATTCACCTGCATGATTCAATTGAATAAAAATGGAAGGCTCCAATCTTATGAATTTTATAAAAGCATTGTGCATGTAAAACACTCTATTAGTTATGAGCAAGCGGTCGAATGGCACACAGAAGGGAATCCATTGATCACCGATTTGGCTCTGGTGGCAAAAAAATTAAGAGAATCTCGAAATAAAACAGGGATTTTAGAGTTAGAAAGCACCGAACTCCAGTGTTTATTCGATGAAAACAATGAACCCATAGATATTGTGCCCAGGCAAAACGACGAGTCCAACTCTTGGATAGAAGAATGCATGTTGATAGCCAACAATTGCTGTGCACAAGAACTAGTAAAACGAAAACTACAAGGTATCTATAGAATACACGAAGCTCCTGACACTAAAGATATTATGGAACTCTATTATTTGCACCCAGATTTATTCAAAGATGCACCCATAGAGATTCGCGATTTAGGTAAACCACGGCGAGGCGATTCCAACTTAAACCCGACTGTATTTCAATTGTATCAACATTTAGTCAAACGAGCCTCTGGCAACGATATTTTAATGGTTCGAATCCTCCGAAGCATGCAAAAAGCACATTACGACAGCAATAGTTTTGGACACTTTGCTTTGAATTGGCAAGACTACTCTCATTTTACTTCTCCAATTCGCCGATACGCCGACTTATGGTGCCACCGTGAACTCTCTCGAACACCCAAAACCGAACAAAAAGAAAGGGCCAATAATCTCATTGAAGTTTGCGACTGGATCTCTACTAATGAAATAAAAATCATGAAGACCGAAAGGATGTCTATGAAAGTCTGCTCCACTTGGCTCTTAAAAGATAAAATTGGTGATACATTTGAAGGGAGCATCAATGGAGTAGAAGAATGGGGCATATATGTTTCTATAAGCTCACCTATGGCAGAAGGTCTGGTTCGTTTTAGAGATATAATAGGGAAAGACTACTACATCTATAACCCCGATAAAAATCTAGTGTACAGCAAAAGGACCGGAAAAACCTTAAAACGCGGGGACAAAGTCACTGTACAACTACTAAGGATCAACCCCGTACGCGGAGAAGCGGATTTTGCTTTATTAGGTAAAATCACAGAAGAACCCAAAGAGAAAAGCTTCAAAAAAGACCGAGCAAAAGTCGCAGAAGAGCTTGGTTTATTACAATCAGTAGAAGAAGTACTTGCCACAGAAAAAAAACAGTCTAAAAAACCTCAGAAAAAAACTTTCTCTAGAAAAAGGAGATCTTAATTGGACTTAAAAATCCTTTATGCATCTTATGTGAATGGAAGCGACATTCCCCCATACATTCGATTTACATTAAAGTGTTTAAGTGATTTGGGTCTTTCTGTTGTTTATATCACCAACCAAAGAGATATAGAAAACTCTGCCCTTGACTTTTTAAAGCAAAATCAGGTAGAACTTTTTTTAACTCCCAACAAAGGCTATGATTTTGGAATGTGGAGACGCTATTTAGCCTCCACTCCAAACAGAGACTGGAATCGTCTTTGCTTAATAAACGACTCCATTGTTTATTATCAAAATCGCTTTGAAGAATACTTCAAAAAAGCAGAAAGTTCGGATGCAGACATGATTTCTTTAACCGAAAACCATGAAATATCTTATCACTTGCAATCCTTTTTTTTATACCTAAAACCAGCGGCCATACAAGCTTTAGAAACTCATTTTACAGAAAACCCCGACAAAGATGAATTTTATGAAATTGTAACCAGCATGGAAATAGGCTTAAGCTCTCGAATGCTCCAGCAAAACTTAAAGCTCCTTTCTCTTTTTAAAACGACAAAATCAGTCTTATTTGCTTATTCAGAATTAATCGAGCAAGGGGCTGGCTTCATGAAAAAAAAACTCTTAGAAATTAGATTCACTCGAGCAGAAAAACTTCACTTTTTTAGACACAAAGCACATCAAGCCTTATTCACCAATTACTTAAACTTGATCCAAAACCAAGTGGACCCTTCATTTGATTTTGAAAGCTTAAAAACATACTCACCAAAACTTTTCAGTCGATTCAAAGACAGGCTTTTATTTTTATACTATTCATTGGCCCACTTCTTTTTGTACAAGCCATTCCTTATACTCAAAAATAAAATAAACCCTTTTTCAAAATCCAGTTAAAACATCGATTCACCGCCCTCAATATCCTAAAAATCATTCACCAACACGGATTATTTTGGATGAAGTCTCACACACGCCTGGTTTTAAAAAAACTCTTATGAAAACCACTTCAATCCAACAGCGATGGCAGCACTATAATGCCTCTAACGCGTTCTAACAAGCATAATTCAAATTTTATTCAAAACAAAAACTTTTAGCTCGTAGATTATATTATATTTAGATAGTTCAATAGGATGGAAAAAAAGTGTCTATGGGTATTAGAAAATTAAAGGAGTTTTTATGAAATTAAAAAACATGATCATTGCTTTTTCTCTATTGGCTTCTATGCTAATGGCCGCCGATAGATACGAAGCCGAAGACGGAAGCATCGATGGGGGTGCTACCATTGCAAATCGCGCTGGTGCATCTGGATCTTCACTAGTCCAAATGAAAGAAGGCTCTATCTCCGTCAAAGTGACTGTGCCAGAATCAAAAAACTACACCATTTTAATAGCCTACACCAATACTTATGGCGATAAAATCAACACTCTACAAATCAACGGCAAAACCATTGGCGACTTGGATTTTCCAGAAACCAAAAGCAATGAATTTAAAATCATCGAGAGTGTGGCTCCCCTCAAATCAGGTGAAAACACCATCTCTTTAGTAAAAAACTGGGGTTGGATCGATGTAGACTACTTTGAAATAAGCAATTTTGAAGCCTCTCCATTCACTATTAACCCTCATTTAGTCACTCCAAACGCCACAATAGAAGCCAGAAAAGTTTACCAATTCTTAGTAGAAAACTTCAGCAAAAAAACCATCTCTGGTGTGATGACCGGAGACTTAGAGGGAGGTCCTACACTAAAAGAACAACTAGATGTTCAAGACATTTTCACAAAAAGTCAAAAATACCCTGCCATGGTAGGCTTTGACTTTATGTTTGCCACTGGTGCCGAAGCCGACGGTTCATGGAGTCAAGACTACACCAACACTAGTCTTCGCTTGGCCGAAGAACTATGGGAAGAAGGCGGGATCCCAGCATTTACCTGGCACTGGAGAGACCCTAACAAACTCACCAATGAATTTTATGTCGAAGGTGCAAACCCTGAATTCACAAAATTTGACTATAGCGATGCCTTTAAACCCGGGACCACAGAATGGAATGAAAATTCAAGCACCTATAAAAATATGATTGCAGACATTGACCAAATAGCAGATTTATTCTTAGGCTTAGAAGCAAAAGGAGTGGCCGCTATTTTTAGACCTCTTCACGAAGTAGGTGGGGAATGGTTTTGGTGGACAGC
>JAAYJH010000020.1 GCA_012523035.1 Fibrobacter sp. | reverse complement strand
AGTTTCTTTCTTAAAACATCAAACGGTATTATGCGTAAAATATGCAAAAAAAGTGAGGCGAACTGTACAAAAAACTTGCCAGGAATGTTTGCGAAAACTGTGCCAAAAAAGTGCTGGGATGCGAGCTTGAAAAGTTAAAGGTCACTACGCAAAAACCGTGCCAGAAATGTGCTACAAAAACCGTATGAGTCCCCTGCAAAAACTGTGCCAAAAACGCTGGGAATCACAGAGTTTAGGCGAAATATGCTACATTGAGCCTGTCGAAGTGCGTGCCAGAAATGCGGGGATGCGTGCCCCCAAAAAAGCTGTTTATCTTTAGTGACTAAAAACTTTACACTTCCTACTTAAAAAAGCCAGGCGTGTGTGAGACTTCATTTTTTCTTTTGTTTTGCTTATTGTGCTTGAATCACATAAATAAATTGTGTAAAATGCTATTATTACTATAGTTTTATGCTAGCAATCGACAAAGGGCGGTTTTATAGCGTGTTTTGTTTTGCTAGATTATAGAAGAGGTTTTTATGTTCGATTTGATTATTATTGGTAAGGGACCGGCTGGAATTGCGGCTGCACTCTATGCTCTTAGAGCGAATTTAAAGGTGATGATTATTGGTAAAGATGCTGGGACATTGCCTCAGGCTCATTTGATCGAGAATTATTATGGTTTGGAGAAGCCGATTTCTGGTGAGGAGCTTTTTGAAATTGGGATCCATCAAGCGAAAACTCTGGGGGCTGAGTTTTTAGATGATGAGGTGCTTGGTCTAGATTTTGATGGGAATTTTGTGGTGAAGACGAAGACTCAATCTTTGAGTTCTATTTCTTTGATTATGGCTACTGGGATTTCTAGGAAACGCGGGAATGTGCCTGGTGCTGCTGAGTTTGAAGGGAAAGGGATTAGTTATTGTGCTGTGTGCGATGGTTTCTTTTATAGGTCCAAAAGTGTGGCTGTGCTGGGTTCTGGTGAATATGCTCTGCACGAGGCCAAAGATTTGTTGAATGTGACCGACAAGGTGAAAATTTTGACCAATGGTCAACCTTTGACTGTGAAAATCCCCGATGATATTGAGGTGATTCAAACGCCTATCCTAAAGCTTTTTGGTGATGGAAATTTAGAGGGCGTTGAGTTTAAAGACGGGGCTAAATTAGAGTTGAATGGTCTTTTTGTGGCTCTTGGGAGTGCTTCGGCTTCGGATTTTGCAAGGAAAATTGGTGCTGCTGTAGAAGGGAATCAAATTGTAGTGAATAAAGATATGCAGACCACCGTGCCTGGGCTTTATGCTGCCGGAGACTGTGTGGGAGGTCCATTTCAAGTGGGAGTTTCTGTGGGAGAAGGTACTATTGCAGGTTTAAATGCGATTAAATACATTCGAGATAAAAAACGAGGATGATTTTTTATTTATCATAGAATCACTTTACTGACTAACCCCGATCGCTGTAATTTAGCGTGTCCCCTTTGTTTTTTAAAACAAAAAGGGAAAGCTATGGGTTTAGGAGAAATGAGTCGAAGCACTTTGCAAAAAAGTTTAAAGATTTTGAGCTCTGCTTCTCTGCAAGAGATAATCCCTAGCACCATGGGCGAACCTCTCTTATACCCCTATTTCGAAGATTTACTAGAGATTTCTCGCCAATTAAACGCCAAAATCAACCTCACTACCAACGGGAGCTTCCCTTTGGGAGTCGATTATTGGAAGACAAAACTTTTGTTGCACTGTAGTGACATCAAAGTCAGTATGATGGGACTTTCTTCTGAGACTAATGAATTGCTGATGCTGGGGCAAAACCAAAAGGAATACCTGCAAAACATCCAAGCTTTGATACAAGAGCAAAAAAGGCTTCGAGCATTGCATCAAAAAGTCGCAAGTGTTACACTGCAAGTCACAGTGTGCAAAAAAAACCAAGATGAGCTTGAAGATATTTTGGACTATGCCCAAGAGAAAAAAATCCAAAGAGTTAAATTCAATAAAGCTGTGTTTTTAAGTACGAGTTCTGCAGAATTTTTAGATGAATATGCCCTAGACGATAGCCCTACTGCCTCGTGGCGATTTACTGCCCAAAAACTAAAACAAAAGGCTAAAATCCCTATTAGTGGCACTTTGTTGCAGAATCGCTCCACCAAATCACAGCAAGATTGCCCCTTTAGCAAAGAGATTTGGGTGCTCCCTAATGGAGACTTGCAAAAGTGCCCCAATCCTGAAAATCGTTTTGGAGACCCTAGCTCAGCTACGGCAAGCTGTGCAAATTGCCCTTGCCTATAAATCCTGTAATTTTACAACTTTTATAGACGGTGGGATGCGTGTCAAAAATGCGGGGATGCGTGTGAAAGATGAAAGACTGCATGAAGTTTATGTAAAAAGAGATTTTCGTGAAAATCAGAATAGCATTTTGCGTAAAGTGCTACATTGAGCCTGGCGAAGTGCGTGCCAGAAATGCGGGGATGCGTGCCCCAAAAAAAGCTGTTTATCTTTAGTGACTAAAAACTTCCCACTTCCAACTTCTAACTTAAAAAAGCCAGGCGTGTGTGAGACTTCATATAATTCCTTTGAGGTGTTTTTTTTTAGTAATTCACTTTTTACACAGATCTAACACGCTATTTTGGCTAAAAAGCTTCTATTCCTGTAAAAGATGGGTATTATATAGTGAATTCAAAAAGGAGTACTTATGCATAGAAGTGTTTTATATCGACTTTTTTTTATATCTTTATGGTTTGGGCTTTTTTTTAATGCTTTTGCCGCAGAAGGAGATCCATGGTCATGGCCTGCCTATTCTCCTAATGTTAGTTATAATTTTAAGGATAAGGGTGTTGTTTATGATATGCCTACCAAAGATCACGATGACTGTGGAGCTCAAGTTACAGGGACTATCTCTGATGGCTGGTGGACTTTTAAATGGGGAGCGACTAAAAATCCATTGGTGACAGATGCGGCTATTCGTCCTATGTTAGAACGCTTCAATTCGGATTTTAATTATATTCGCGATACTATGGGCTGGCCACCAGATAGTCGTGTTCGTGACGGTTATAGGAGTGCTATTTATCTTTATGGTTCTATTGCTTGTTCTGGTTCTACAAATCCTGAAGATTTAGGTGGCTGGCAAGGCTGGGTGGGTGGATATCCTGCGGTGCTGGCTTCTTATTATCCTGTTTATAGTTTTGATCCGTCTTGCTCTTACCGCGATAAAGTGTCCCAACAAGGGGCTATGATCCACGAGGGTATTCATTCTTTGCTCGCTACTATGGGAGGAGCTGCGCATATCCATTGGTTTCAAGAAGGGGGAAACACTTGGTTGCAACAAGAAATGGAAGCCAGAAGAAGCAATAATTTTACAGGGATGGGTTTTTTGAATGTGGGCCCTTTAATTGCTCCCTTTGTTCCTATTGAATCTTATTCTGGTTGGCTTTTAGATGGTTCTTTTGGTGGTCCCGGGGCTCAAGGTGTTGGGGTGTACAATGGTGCACAGCAGCTTTGTAATTGGAGAAATACTTTGGGTGGGATTCAGTATGGAAATTTATTCCCTACATTCTTGGCGGAATGGGTGAGTGAAGGTGCAGTCCCTTGGATTTGGGTTCATGCGACTGATCCTAAAAAATATATTTTAGAAACTATGGCTGATTCTCTAGGAGATGCGCAAATTAGGCGCTTGATCATGGAGTTTCGTGCAAAAATGGCTCTATTGGATTTAAAAAAATGGTCCTCTGAGCTTAAAACCCTTTTAAATCAAAATTTTGGCACCTCTATTCAATGTGAGTGGGAGCCATGCTATGCTACACCAGCGGCTTGGAAGATGACCCCTTACACTGTCACTACCAACAACAATGGTGTGCTGACTCCAGAAGAACGAACTACACCAGGTTGGTCAGGAGCTAATGTGATCCCTTTGACCGTTTCTGGTAATCGAGTGAGACTAGAGTTAACTCCGATTGGAGACAATATGAGTCTTCAAATTTGCTACCGTGCTACCGATGGGACCCCAATCTATAGTGAGCCTGTGATGGGTCATTCTACTGCCACTTTGAATATCAATAAAATACCTCAAGGGAATGTTGTTTTTGCTGTGGTTTCTAATACCGATTATCAATATAAAAACGATGAAACTCGAAAAAAACACCACGACTATCGATTGAAAATAATTGAGGGTGTTTCTGGCACAGCCGATCCTTATCAAAAATGGTATAATAATTTCAATTTAAACTATGATTGGGATGCCCCAAGTTCTAGTTCCTCAAGCAATCCAGGCTCTAGTTCCTCAAGTATTCCAAATTCTAGTTCTTCAAGCATGCAGCTTACAGAGATTGAATACAATGTTTCTTTGGCGACAAGTTCTAATTATGCTTCGGTGAGTCAAAATTTAGACAAAGCAAAACTAGAAGCAGCTCTTGGTATCACTGCCTCCGAAATTTGGAGTTTACTAGATGATAAACTTTATTTTTATGGACTTCAACCCAATGGAAGTTTTTACACTAATTCCACAGCCAATCATCCTGGACACTGGTTTGCCGCAAATGGTGAAATTGTGCCCTATGGTGATGAGTCTGTGATATTTTCTGAATTAGACGCTCAAAATTTAAAGGTGAACATAGGTCACTATCCAGATAAAGTAAAAGCTCGAGACTCTTATACTATTCGTCAAGCTTTAGTTTATCAAAATAAACAAGTCAACCTGATTTTTAAAGTACATATAGAGTCCACTACCTCTATTCAAACACCTGAAATTTCTAAGCTTTCAGACTCTAAACTGCATCTTTCTTACAAAAAAAATAGAATCCATGTCAATTATGAGGTGCCTATCGCAGGTAAAGTAAAGTTAAGTCTTTACACAGCATACGGAAGCCTAATCACCCACTTGATAAATACCGATAAAAACCCTGGCGTTTACAATCACTCTATTTCTCTCCAAGAAATGGGGCTCCCGTTGGGTACTTATTTAATACGGCTTTCTTATCCAGGAAACTCAGAAACCAAAGTAACCACCTTATCCCCATAACATAAACTCATAAAAAAGCACCTGTATTCATGGGTGCTTTTTAGTTTCTATTCCCAAACAAGGCTGTCCCTACTCTTAAAATAGTACTCCCTTCTTCGATGGCTACTTTTAAATCATCAGTCATTCCCATCGATAGGTCGCTAAAGTTTTTAAAATGTGTTTTTGAGTTGTAAAACTCATCTCTAAGTTTTCTTAAAAACGCAAAGCCTTTTCTGGAATCCTCAGGATTTCCTGTGTTTTTGCCAATGGTCATCAAGCCTTTATAGTTTAAGTTTTCTAGTTCGGGCATTTCATTTAAAAATTCATGAATGGAATCCATGGAAACGCCGCTTTTAGTGTCTTCTTCAGAAGTGTTTACTTGTATAAATACATCGAGTACTTTAGAAGCTTCTTTGGCAAATAGATTTAATCTTTCTAGTGTTTTGAGAGAATGTACTGAATGGATAGAATCTGCAACTTGCACGGCTTTTTTAAGTTTATTGCTTTGCACAGGCCCAATCACATGCAAACGCATGCCTTCTTGTTTGGTGGTGAACTTTTCTATGGCTTCTTGGACTCTATTTTCACCAAAGTCTCTAGCACCCAAAGCATAGGCTTGCTCCACAAGTTCAATAGGGTGAAATTTGCTCACCCAAATTAGAGTTATTTCTGAGCTAGATCGAGAACAAGAAGTACAAGATTCTTCTATCTGCTTTTGCAAAAGTTTTAAATTATCTTCCATTTGTATTTTTGAAATCAACATTTTTACGCCTTATTTTAGAGTAAATGATAAAAGTTTGACTATAAAACTCTATATTTTACCAATACTTTAGACTATTATACAAAATTTATCATCAATATGCTTCCCTTTAGAGCCTTGATTGAAAACTCATATAATCACGGAGTTTTTACTATATCACTGTTCGTACTGATTTAAATTTATAAAACAATCTAACAATTATCAAAATGAGTGCCATTTTGTTGAATTAAAACCTAGTTCTATGAAGACCTTTTTTGATGCGCTCAATGAGTGTGTTTTCTAAGAGTATTTGTTATTGTTTTTTATTGTTATGGTGGTGGAGTCTTTCGAGCAACCATTTTTTTCTAAGCCATTTTTCAAATTCTTTCCTAGAAATTTTAGATTCTGACAATATTTTTCTTCTTTTTTTTAAGATGGGCACTATACCTGTCACAAGGCCTATTTGTGATTGAATCCAAGTTTTCAAATGAGCACTTTTAAATGCAAAAAAGGCATTTAGTATTTTTTGAAACACAAGCATTGGAGAGGCTTTTATAAGCGTGATGATGGGGTAATTTTTGATGTGAGTCCAGGTTAAATTTCTAGCAGAGTGGTAAGTGCTTAAAGCAGAACTTCGACCAATACTGGCACTCCCCTTGTGTAAGACTTTTGAATCTTTGGCTAAGTAAATAGAAGCTCCAAAATGCCTTGCCCTGAATGACAAGTCCAAATCTTCAAATATTAAAAAATAAGACTCGTCAAAGCCACCTAATTTTCTAAATAAATTTGCTGGCCATAAACTTGCCCCTCCACAAGCTGAGGCTATTGGTAAAAGAGTTTCTTCTGAATCTAAATCACTCGCTAATTCTCCACGACCATTATATGCACTCCCCATCCAATAAAGCGTATCTCCTCGAGAATCCACCCTTTGAGGATCAGAAAAATCTAGCATTAAAGATTGTATGACTGAATGAGGAGGAGCTCTATCTAAAGCAGCTTTTAATTTTTCTAGAGTGTCGGGAAAAAGCACTGTATCGTTGTTTAGCAAATAAACATATGGACTCTTACAATGAGCAAAACCTAGGTTGTTTCCCCCGGCGAAACCTAAGTTTGTGTCAGATTTTAGAATGTGTGCTTTAGAGTAATGCTCTGAAACCCATAAAATAGAATCATCTGTAGAGGCATTATCCACAAAAACAACTTCAAAATTTTGAAATGTCTGCTTTTGTAAAGAGCTAAAGCAAGCTGGTAAATGTTCTAAGCCATTAAAATTGACTATCAAGACGGAAAAAAAGGTTTTCATTAGTCTAAATATAACTTAAAACTGAGCTTCTATGAAATAATAGGAGGCTCTAAAAGGAAGGATTTTTGAAGTTTATTGAAGTGAAAAAAGCTTTTAAAAACTCAATGGCTGTTTTTTGATCTTGAAGGGCTGCAATCTCTCTGGCACTGTGCATACTCAAAATAGGAATACCAAAATCAAACACAGAAACTCCAAGCGAAGCCGATAAGGCAGGTCCCACCGTGCTACCACTGGGGATATCATTTCTACCTATGAATTCTTGAAAACTTAAGTTTGATTTATTGCATATTTGTTTGAAAAAAGCCGAAGAAAACACATCACTTGCAAAGCGTTTATTAGCATTTTTTTTAAGTACAATCCCTTTGCCAAGCACAATTTCATGTCGAGGGTCGTGGCGATTAGAAAAACTAGGATGAGTGGCATGCGCAACATCCATAGATGCAAAAACAGACTTATTTAAAAGCAAAAGCATCTGAGATTCAGAAATATTAAAAGAGCTTGAGATTCGTTTTAATAAATTCTTAAAGAAAGAACTACGAGCCCCTTCTCTAGTTTCTGAACCCACTTCTTCGGCGTCAAAAAAACAAAAGCCAGACACAAAATCTACTGGAAATTCCGAACTAATTAATGCAGATAGAGACGCATGACAAGAGGATAAATTGTCTAAGCGACCCGAATAAACCCACTCTTGATTGCAGCCTCCATAGCTTGCTTTTTGTGCATCATAAAATCGAAGGTCATAATCTAAAAGTTTCTCATCTTTTTCAAGATTGGATTCTAAAAAGCTATTGATATTGTCTTTTGGATTAGAAGACCAAAACACTTCTAAGTCTGTTTGGGGGTTTAACTTTAAACCTTTTTCGTGGATTTCTCTATTCAAGTGAATGGCTAACTGTGGAATATAAAAAGATGACGAGTGTCGAACCAGTTTTGATTTTAATTGGTTGTTTTTTTCAAATACAGCCAAACCTGCACACCCTAAATCTCTGTCTAACCAAGAATGATTTAACGGAGACCCATAAGTTTCGCAATGAATCCTTTGGATACCATTTTTAAAAGTGGTGGGATTTGGGCTTGCTTTTAAGCAAGGAAAATCGGTGTGAGTTAAAGCAAATTTAAAGTGAAACTTAGAGTTTATAGACTCAGGAGTTTTAAACGCAAAAATGCTAGACTCTCCCCACTTCAAAAAATAAGAACTTTTACTTTTTAACACCCAATCTTCACTGAGTTGAAGCTCTTTAAATCCGTTTTCGCTCAAAATCTTTTGCGTGTGAGACACCACATGGAAAGGACTAATCCCTTGATCTAAAAACTCTAAAAAATGCATCTAAACCTCTTTTATTTTAAATTGATCTATAAGTTTGTTAAAAGCCTCTCCTCTTTCTTTGTAGTTTTTAAATAAACCAAAAGAGGCGCAAGCTGGAGAAAGCAACACAGCAGACGCATCCTTTAACTCTACTGCTTTTTGAAAAGCTGTTTCTAAATTTTCACAGTGTAGCACATGCAATCGAAGGCCTTTGGATTGCTCTGCTTTGCTAATATTTTGATGCAAGCGCATGGCCGTTTCTCCGATCAAGAAGACTGTTTGTAATAAAGCAGAGTCTGTGAGGACCTCAGCCAATTCTGTGAAATCAGCATGTTTTTCTGAACCACCTAAAATAATATGAAAAGGTTTTTGCATACTTTGAATGGCGGCAATACTTGCATCAGGTCGGGTGGCATAAGAGTCATTAAAAAAATCTATCCCCTCAAAATTACCCTTGAATTGCATCCTAAACTCTAAACTTTCATAAGTTTTTAATGCCTTAAAACTAAGAGAAGCTGGTACTCCTAAGGCCATACACGCAAGGCTTGCAGCTGCCATGTTTTCTAGTTGAAAAAGAGCTTGAACCTTTAATTCTTTGAGTTTTAAGCTCTCATTTTGAATGCTCAAAACTCCTTCTTCTATTTTTGCATCAGAGGCTTTGCCACCAAAACTCCACCATGTGGATGTACTTTCTTCAATCCATTTTTGATTGTTCTTTTCTCCATCAAAATAAATGCAAATACCTTTTGAATCTTGATATCGAAACAGATTAGCTTTGGCATGATGATATTCTTGAAGGTCTTTATGCCAATCCAAATGCTCCGATGTCACTCGAAGCAAAACAGCGATCGCAGGCGAACTAGAAACAGTCATGAGCTGAAAAGAAGAGAGCTCTAAAATAAAAATAGTTTCTGCTATATTTAGCTTAGGACTTTCTAACAGCAAATCTAATACGGGAACTCCAAAATTCCCACCGATTCGATACAAAACGCCCTTGCTTTTGAGGATATGAGCAATCATACTCACACAGCTTCCCTTCCCTAAAGTCCCCGTGACACCCACGCAGTTTTTTAAGGGCACTTCTTCTAAAAAAAGCTCTACTTGACTGCTTAAAAAACCTCCTGCATTTTGAAAGTCCCTCAATTCCTTGCTCAAAGGATACACCCCTGCAGAACGAATCACCGTTTTACAAAACTTCAAGGCCTCTAAATACTGTTCGCCAGTAAAGACTTGGACCGTATTTAAGTTATCCAGTAAGTCACTGTTAATTGGATTTTTATCTAAAACAACAATATCATCGACACCTATAGATTGTAAATAACGAAGGGTGCTTTGCCCTTCTATACCATAACCTAAGATGCCTATAGGAGTTTGTAGTCTTTTCATTTTTAAGGATTTTAATTTTTTTGCATTGCCTTTTGGAGGGCCTCTTTTAGCTCCATAAAAGCATAATCTTGAGCACTAAACCAGCGGCCACTTTTTTGATCTTCTAAAAAAGCACCTAGGACAGCACCTGGAAGTACCGATTCTACAGGATTAGGAGCATTGGGCCCTCCTAAATCAGTACGCAACCAACCTGGATCCATAGCATTCATCATCACATTAGTCCCATTCAATTTGCAAGCAAAATCTTGGACAAATTTTGTCAAAGCTGCTTTTGCACACGCATAGCCCATCAATTCTGGCTGGTCTGCAATACCACTACTAGTCATGATGATTCGACCAAATTTTTTTTCTACCATTTTAGGTAAAAAGTGATAGGCAATTTGGATAGGAGCCAGACAATTCACAGCATAAGAGGTTAAATAATCTTCTCTTTTATTTTGAAAATAATTTTCACAATAGGGCACTTGCAAGCCTGCATTATTAAAAACGATATCGACCTCGACTTGTAAATCATCGACTCCCGACAAAAACTTTGAAATGGAGTCCTCTGATTCTAAATCACAAGAAAAAGCTTTAACGCTCACTTCTCTTTCTAAATCTTCCACTAATTTTTGAGTGTGTTGAGTGGAGCGACTTTGTAAGATTAAATTGGAGCCTTGTTTTGCCATGAATTTAGCAATTTCTTTCCCTACGCCTCTAGAGGCTCCAGTAATTAAAGTCCATTTGTTTTTTACATCCATAAGATTCTCCATAGATGGCTTGTTTTGTATTAAAATACATATTCAAAATCAGAAAAACGAAAATTCTTTAAAAACAAAAGCTCTTTTCGTCTTTTTATCGTAACTCAATCACTGAATAGAGCTTCGCTTTAAGCTAAATTACTAGCATGAAACAATTGATAAGGAGTTTTTCATGAGCGTTATAGAAATAACCAACGATAATTTTGAAAGTGAAGTGATGAAGTCTTCCAAACCAGTCCTCGTTGATTTTTGGGCTGCTTGGTGTGGACCATGCCGTATGATCGCCCCCGTTCTAGAAGAAGTTGCCAAAGAAGCCACCAACGCAAAAGTTGGAAAGGTGAATGTCGATGAGCAACCCGAACTAGCCCAGCAATTCCAAATTATGAATATCCCCACCTTACTCGTTTTTAAGGACGGAAAAGTGGTGAATAAAATTGTTGGAGGAAGACCCAAGGCAGATCTATTAGCCATGTTAGAAGCTTAAACACAATACAAAACTTTAGCAAGATTCGTCCCAAGACTACCACCTTCTTGGGGCGATTTTTTTTAACGACTATTTAAAACGAATAATTTGATTTTAAGCTTTTTTAAACAGTGAGAGACCGCAATTTTTTTCTATCTAAAATTTGAATAGTGCCTCGTGATAAACTGACCCATTTTTCTTCTGAAAAATATTTTAACATCCGACTCACCACTTCTCTAGCACTACCCATATATTTTGCCACTTGTTCGTGGGTGAGATGGAGGGTATCGGAACCATTTTTTATGGACTCATCAATCAAAAAAATAGCCAGGCGCTTATCGAAACTCATAAATAAAATTTGTTGCATAGCCCACATCACTTCAGAAAATCGTTGAGCAGAAACTTGATAACCAAAACATTCCATATGGACATTTTTTTCTGATAAATCTAAAAAAGTTTTGGAAGGTATTTGAATCACCTCACTGTCAGATTCGGTATCGATATGCACATCAAAAGTAATAGAATTTAACACACAAGACGCAGAAAGGATACACACATCCCCCTCAAAAAGCCTGTACAGAGTAATTTCACGACCTTCTTCGGATACCATGTAAACTCGTAACTCACCCTTTTGAATCAATAAAATACCGATACAATCGCTTCCAGCACTATGAACCAAAGTCCCTTTATCGTATTTTAAAACTTGTGCTTTTTCTAAAAGTACCTTTTGCTCTATAATAGAAAGTTTGTCCCAACAGCTAATGTGTTCTTCTAAGAAAGCTTGTTGATTTGATTTCATAAAAACTCCATTTGTACTTTTATTTAGCATCTACGCTCTTTATACTTCAAACTCTTTTAATATAGATAGTTTTTTAGCTATCGAAGGTTGAATCACAGCAGCAGACCACTGATTTTCTTCAAAAAACATTTGCATCAAGCTCAAAAGTTTAGACTGACTCACTTCATTTACACCCGCTTCTAGCTCATCTATAGAAGCATATCGCCCTATATGCAATTGTTGCTCAGCCAACCGCAAGCATCGCTTTTCCGTGCTATCCAAATTGATTTTAACACCCCCCAAAATATTTTGCTTGCTTCGATTCAAGTCAGAATTAGAAATCCCATTTTTCAAAAAGTTTTGTATTTCTTTTTGCACTAACAAAACAGCTTTTTCCAAACGAGAAGGCTTTGTAGCCAAAGAAACTCCCCACGAAAATGCATCTTGATACAAGTCTGCCACAGAATACACAGAATACGCTAAACCATAGTCTTCTCTGATTTTTTGAAACAAACGCGAGCTCATACCAGAACCCATTAAAACATTAAAAATTGAAAAAGAATAGCGAAAATCACTAGGCAATAAATGGTTTGGTGTACTAGTCCCCAAATATAAACTGGACTGCGACAATTCGTTTTTAACAATAGTTTTATAAGATCGACCCGCTTGATAAGATATAGGAAGGACCAAAGTCCCTTTTTCCTTTTTTTGAAAAAACACCTCTACTTTTTGAAGCAAAGCATGATGATCTATATTTCCTGCAGCACAAATATAAATAGGCAAATCTTCTGTGACTTGGTTTTTATAAGTCAACAAAGCTTCTTTTCGAAGAGCTTTCACTGATTTTAAAGTCCCAGCCACTGGAAAAGCTAAAGCAGACCCATTAAAATGGATCTCATTGAAAAGATCTCCGACTCTTTCTTCGGCAATATCGTCATAGTTTTTAATCTCTTCCAATATGACTTTTCTTTCTTTTTCTATGTCTTCTTCTGTAAAAACAGAATTCATTAACAAATCGGCCACTATTTCTAAAGCCAAAAAAGCATTCTCTTGATTAACCAAAGCATAAAACCCTGTTTCTTGCCTGGTAGTATAAGCATCTAAAAAACCACCCACATCTTCTAATGCACACACAAGCTCTAGAGTACTTCGAGTTTCTGTCCCTTTAAACACCAAATGCTCATAAAAATGACTTAAACCATTGGTCTCTATAGTTTCATGTCGAGAACCTCTGGGAATCCACGCCCCAATAGTCACAGAATTTGCATTTTCCATAAAATCTGTAACCACAGTGACACCGTTTTTCAATGGAGTGGTTTGAACGAATTGATTTAACACAGCATGCCTTATTAAGAATACAATTGTTGTACAATTTACTATAATTTTAAAATATTAACTTTAGTTCTTTACTCATTATAATGTTGAAAAGCCTTTTATATAGCAAATAATTATTTTCTATTAGAAAAACCACCAAAAAAAAGCCCATTACAACTTCATCTCTATTATAATGAAGTCTCACACACGCCTGGCAAAAAACCACCACCAGAGCAACTCAATAGAAACCGCACCAAAGAATCTCCCCCCCTCGAAAGACCTACAAATTTCCATTGAAGAATAAGTGGGTAATAAAAAAAACATTTCTATCCTAAGGTCAATAGATAAAATAAAGCACGAATACAAGTGACTAATGCAATTAAAAAACAAAAAGGTCTAGCCGATATGCTATCTTTTTCTATTACGCCAAAAAAATCCACAATCAAATCACAAGAGGGCAATATAAAAGAAAAAACTCTGTAATCATTTCTCTAAAAACAAATAACCTTCTCAATACCTACTAAGAACTCTTAAATTAAATCTAAAAACAGCCATTCAGACATCCTGCTATAATTTTATTGTTTTTTGCTGACAAATGAGACAAGTTTACGTTTATTAATAAAATAATAGAAGACAACAGATTTAAAGTGATTCTTAAACACAAAGGATAAAAAAATGAATAATATATTAGGAGTTTCAATTAGAGAATCTGAATACAGTTTAGCTAATAATAAAAAAGGGACGATGGCTGTTTTCATATATTATGGAGATAAAGATTCTAAAGTGATTTTAGACCAAGCTGTTTCGCAATATGTTCAGAACAAGCCTTATCACGAACTTATAGACATAAACCCAGAAAACCAAGGGATGCGTGTAATCCTTAGTAATATAAATGATATGGAAGAGAGACGTTTGCCTCTATAAATCACAGACTTTTATGAGAAAAAAAAATAGTATGTCACCACCCCCCTTTTTTTCATGAAAAACAAATTTATCATTTATTCAAAAACAGTTAAATGAATTTATCATCCGAATTAACAATGAAATTAATTCTGAAATAGATATAGATGATTTAAATAATATTTGGAAAGATTTTGAGAATGAACTCTTTGACTCTTATCGCGAAAAAGATAGTTCAAAAAAAACTTTGAATTCTACCCATCAATTATTTTTCACAATACCAAAACTAAATATAGTTGTTCATAACTCTGATATTAATTTTATGAATGGTTTTATTACTAGTTTAAACTCCATTTTTGGAGCTCTTTATAATGATTCAAAAATCGAATTTACACTCATAATCTCTGCCATTACATTTTTTACAACTGTAATACCTCCTATGCTTAAAAAAGGAGCAAAATTAACTGAAGAGCAGATGGTAGTTTTAATGGGATTAAAAGTGTTAAGTGATAAATATAAAAACAAAGTCAATGTTGATGATCTCATATCTACTCTAAATAAAAAAGAAAAACAAAAATTGAGGAAAAACAAAGTTTTAAAATTATTAAAAGAACTACAAAGCATTACTCTTAATGATGGTACAGTAAGTAAGTTTGTTGATTCTTCTGACAAAAAAACATGGTGGACGATTGATGTGTGATCCACTTTTAACTTTTTTGCGAAGCTTTGTTGAAGACTTTAAACTGGATTTAAAAGCCTAAATAAAGAAGAATTTCGATAATTTCTAGGGAACTTAAACGAAGTGTGGGGCATAGAGGTTATCAGTTTTACAGTCTATCGTCATTTCGAGAGCTTTAGCGCGTGGCAATTCATGTAAAATGTGTGCACTAAAACAGCGTAAGTCTTCAAACACTTCAAACTTCTTATTTAAAAAACCAGGCGTGTGTGGGACTTCAACTGAAAAAAAAGTTTGTCAGAATAAAGCAAGATGCGTAAAGACTTACAAACACATTCGTAGATCCTGCAAAAAATTTAAAACATAGAAAATCCTACCTAAGATTGGTCCACTTTAGGAATAAGCCATCCCAAAAAAACTTCAATCCATTGTTTAAAAGAATAATATTAATAGGTAAGAGCGTTAATAAAATAAACGAACAAAAACTGTTCTAATTTGAATAGTCTCGTGTGACTCTCGATTTAGTATAAAAACTTGGGGAAAACATTGGAAACCTGAAATATTTAATACAGATCAAAGGAATCTGTTCACTTACATAAAACTTATAAGTGTTCTCAAATCATATTATATT
>JAAYJH010000118.1 GCA_012523035.1 Fibrobacter sp. | reverse complement strand
GGTGTCTCGTATGGATTGCCACGAAGTGCGTGCTAAAAAAGTGGGTTGTTTACCAGAGATGTGGTGCGAAAATCGTGCCAAAGACGCAGGGACTCACGGAGTTTAGGCAAAACGCGTGCCAGAAAGGTGGGGATGCGTGTTTGAGATGTGGGTTGTTTGCCAGAATTGTTATGCGAAAATCGTGCCAAAGACGCAAGGACTCACGGAGTTTAGGCAAAACGCGTGCCAGAAAGGTGGGGATGCGTGTTTGAGATGTGGGTTGTTTGTCAGAATTGTTATGCGAAAATCGGAGGGGGGAAGCTGCGAAAATTGCTACACTGAGCCTGTCGAAGTGCGTGCCAGAAAAAAAATGGGTGTTGAATGCGTGCTGAACAAAACCAGGCGTGTGTGAGACTTCTAAAAAAAATAGTTTCGTAAAGGCTTTTGCTTTTTTTAACTTGGAGTTAAGTCTTAATGCTTTTCATTTATAAAAAAAAGCCCATTCTATGACGGGCTTTGCATTTTTATTTGTTGTTTAGACTTAGTACAAGCGTTTGCGGTTTGCGTCTGCTATATCTTTGAGTCTTTTGCGACGAACGGCTGTGTTGAGTCGTTTTTTAATTTCTGAAGGTTTTTCAAAGCGCTGGCGTTTTTTAACATCTGAAATAATGCCGTTTTTTTCACAAGATTTGGTGAAGCGTTTGAGTGCTCTTTCAAAAGGCTCGTTGGATTTTACTATTACACCGATCACAAATGTTCCTTTGGTTTTAATTTTAATGTGCTAAATGTATTAAATTACTTTGTTTTCGTCAATTAATTTTTAGTGATTTGTCAATTATTTGATTCTTATATTGAAATGGGGTATATGTTGTGGAAATCAATTATATATTAATTAGAATGTTTATTTTTTCTTTTTTATGAATTATATTATTTATAAGTTGATAGCTATGAAAGACTTATATATATTTTGAGTGTAAGATTATTCTAGGAGATTTTTGTGAAAAACACTTTTTTCTATGCCATTACTGTGACTCTTGTGACTAGTCTATTTTTTTTAGCGTGTTCCAAAGAGAAAGATATTGCTCCAGAAGTAGAAGTAGCTCCAAAGCTAAGGACCAACGAAAATTCTGATGAGCCTGTTTTGCAATCTATTCAATCTTTGGCTGCTAAACCAGAGAGTGACCTAAAGCCAGAGGTGAATAAAATCGCTAAGTCCGCAGTTTCAAAAACAGTAGAGCAGTCTTCCTATGGGTCTTATGTGATTCAAGTAGGGATATTCCCGTCTAAAAGTGCTGCAAATGCTTTGGTGGCTAAGCTGAAGTCTAATGATATTAAAGCTTATGTTGCAGAAGTTGAAAATCCAGGCGAGTTAGAAGGTACTTATTTTAGAGTTCGTGTGGGTTATTTTGCTAGTATTGCTAAGGCGAATCTTTTTAGTTCCGAGGTTTTGTCTCCACTGCAATTGAATTCTTGGGTTGATAATAAAAGTAATGATCATATTGGAAGTTATGATTCGGAGTATTCTTCTTATGGCTATGAGGAAAGTGCTGCTTATGAAAATCATGAGCCAAGCTCTTCAAATGAGCCTGTTAAGCAAGCTGCTGCCAAAGAAAAAGTGGTAGAACAACAATATGTTGAAGAAGAGATGATTGATGGTGAGATTGTGGATGGGGAAGTGATTGAAGAAATCATAGAAGAAACCCCCGATGCCCCCATAACAGACGATTTTGACGATTGGGACTAAATGCCAAAACAAAAATCTATCTATACAGTTCACTTGGGATGTTCTAAAAACCAAGTCGATGCTGAAAACATCCTTTCAGAGTTAATCGCACACGACTTTAAACTGGCTGTGAATCCAAATGAAGCCGATTTTGTATTGATTAATACATGCGGCTTTATTGAACCTGCTAAAGAAGAATCCATTGATGTTATTTTGAATCAACTGGAGCAGCGGAGTGAAAATCAAAAAGTAATTGTGGCGGGGTGCTTGAGTGAGCGATACCCTAAAGAACTGGCTCAAGAGCTGCAAGGCGTAGATTATTGGCTTGGCACTTACAAGCCTGGCGAAATTCTTAAAAAATTGGGTTTATCTTCTCCACACGCTTGTGATAAACTTCCAGAACGGATCAATCTGAGTGAGCACCCCCACCATGCTTATATTAAAATTGCAGAGGGATGCAATAGAAAGTGTGCTTTTTGTGCTATTCCAGGTATTAGAGGCAAACAAGTTTCTAGAAGTATTAATGAAATCGTTTTAGAGGCTCAAGAGCTTGAAAAACAAGGGGTTCAAGAAATCACTTTGATTGCCCAAGACACTACCTTTTTTGGGCGTGAAAAGACAAGTGTAAATGAAAATTTATATTCTTTGTTAAAAGCCCTTTTGAAACACACTACTATACCTTGGATAAGGACCTTGTACTGGTATCCAGAGTTTGTAGATGATGAGCTTCTAGATTTGATGGCTTCTGAAACGAGACTTTGTAAATATATTGATATGCCTATACAGCATGCGAGTGATTCTATTTTAAAGTCTATGTCTAGAAGATACTCTCAAAAGTCACTCACCACTTTGATGCAAAAGATTAAAGATAAAATTCCAAATGTGGCTTTGCGTTCCACTGTGTTAGTGGGTTTTCCTGGAGAAACTCACGAAGATTTTGAAACTTTGATGTCTTTTATAGAAAACTTTCAATTGGATCACCTTGGAGGCTTTATTTATAGTCCAGAAGAAGGGACTCCTGCAGAAAAATCGCAAGAAACCCCTGTTTCTGAAAGTGATGCCCGTTTAAGGTTGAGTGCTATAACAGAATATCAAGAAGAAGTTTCTTTGAATCGAAACGAATCTATGATAGGTCAAAAGGTGAAAATAATCATTGATGAGGTGGCCGAAGAGAGTGAATATCACTTTTATGGTCGAACCGAGGCTAGTGCTATTGATATTGATGACATAGTGAAGGTGATAGAAGGGGATGCCGAAGTGGGTTCTTTTTACGAGGCTTTAGTAGTGGATGCGGGCCCTCACGAATTGATCTGTAAAATTCTCTAAGGCTATAACAGCTTTATTTTTGTACCTCACCGTTTTATTTAAAGACACGACTATCGTACATATTATTTATCAATCTATAGCCAAACACAGTGAGCTTAAATCTAAAAATACGCACCTGATGCGATTCGAACGCATGACCTTCAGCTTCGGAGGCTGACACTCTATCCAACTGAGCTACAGGTGCAAATC
>JAAYJH010000117.1 GCA_012523035.1 Fibrobacter sp. | reverse complement strand
TGTCGAAACTTCGATAATGAAGTGTTTTTTGTGTGTGAATATGATTTGTTTTTGAAGAAAATCTTTGTTTTAGTTGATTGACATTTTTTGTCAAATTTCTTTACTATGTTTTATACATCCTTTTTTTAGTGTTAGAAAGACCGTGATGGATTAGGGGATTCCGTCTCGGTCTTTTTTTTATTTTTGTTAGATCACTCCTACAGTCTAAATTCTTGAAATGCGGGTTTGAAACGAGGGATGAATGCTCCTCTTTTGAATTTGTATTCTTCAAGTCTAACGATTTGTGGGAGATTCTTCCCGAAATCATTTTGTCTGGGCCAGTTTTATAAAGTTTTTCATGTTTAGTAAACTCTAAAAAAAGCCAGGCGTTTCTGAGACTTCATACTTCTATTAGCTTTATTTTTGTTGTTTTTGAGACATTTAAGCTTTATAGTTTTTGATAGTTTTTATAAAGGCTTGTACTCCTTCGAGAGGGGTTTCTTGTAAGACGCCGTGGCCTAAGTTCATGATGTGGGGCCTGTTTTTGACTTGTTCAAGAATTTCTAGAGTTTTTTCTTGGATGGTTTCGACGGGGGCAAATAGTAAGGCGGGTTCTAGATTTCCTTGAAAGATGGTGTTTGGATTTTTGTTTAAGGTGGCCGATAGGTCGTTTCGAAAGTCTAGGCCAAAAGCGGTGGCTTCTAGTTGCAATATGTTTTCTATTAAGTGCCCTGCTCCATTGGCGTAATGAATGATGGGTTTGCCGGCTTTTTTGGCTATGGAGATAAGTTTTTGGGTGTAAGGGTACGCCATTTTTTGGTAGTCTTCGGCGGAGAGTGCTCCAGCCCAGCTATCCATGATGACCAAGGCATCACAGCCCCAATCGGCTTGGAGGGATAGATAGGTGCCTAAGTCTGTGGCCATTTTATCTAAAAATTCGTGGTAGGCTCCTGGGTCTTGGTAATAAAGTCTTTTGGTGTGAGCTAAAGCTTTGCTGGTTTGACCTTCTATGGCATAAGAGGCTACGGTGAGGGGGCCACCTACAAAGCCTAAAAGCGGAGTTTCTTTAGAAATTTGTTGCTTTGTAAGTTCGATAGCTTTTCTGGTGTAAGCTAATTCTTTGGAGCTATCGAAAGTGGAAAGTCCTTGAATGTCTCGATAAGATTGTACGGGACTTTTCACTTGTGGCCCTTTTCCAGAGATAAATTCTACAGAGATTCCCATAGGAGCAAGCACAACTAAAATATCACTGAATAAGATGGCCGCGTCTAAGTCAAAGCGACGCAATGGTTGCACAGTGACCTCTGCTGCAGCCTCTGGATTGGCTACAAACTCTAAGAAGTTTGGAAACTTTGCTCGCATTTCACGGTATTCGGGCAAATAACGACCCGCTTGACGCATCATCCACACTGGTTTTGTTGAAGTCACTTCTCCAGCACAAGTTTTTAAGAATAAAGACTTTTCCATGTGCTCAATCTAGAAATTTTTATCTAAAAAAAGCACAACTATTCTAGAATCTGTTTTTGCCTAAAATTCTTTCCTTTAGGTTTTGCATCTAAAGTGATTTAAAAAGGATTTAATCTCGCAAACACATTCAACAATGTAAATGAACTCTATTTTTTGAGGTGAAAATAAAGTTTGTATTTAAAAAGATAAAGGGTAAAGCGTGATTAGCTCTACCCTTTATGGTTTTATGAGAGTAAATTAATTTAACTTGAATACTAAGCTTTGTCTATTTGCCTTGGCAATATAGACGCCTTTATGGAGGTGGACTTGTATTTTTTGTGAGCCTAAGACGCTGTATTCTGCCACTTTGTTGCCCTGAAGATCGAATAATTCGACTCGAGTGGGGCTTTTGGTGTTGATCTGCAAGATTCCACCCTTTAATGAGCGAATGCCAAATAAATTAGCTTGAGAAACTTGAAGTGCTTCTGGTGTTACAGAACAATCAGGGACCCCCAATTCTATGGACTGCCAGCCATTATCTTCGTAGTCATTGATAGAGCTACCCGAAGCTACATATACATAATAACCACCATGCACTGGTTCAGGCTTTTCGTTGTAGAGGCAATCTTCCCAGTCATCTCCGCATGTGTTTTCTATTCCATTGATAGATACAGTGGAGCTAAGTGAGGGTTGAATCACTTCGAAATCTTTGATAAAGACGCAAGAACCACCACTTGGGGCACTGATAGTGTTAGCATCGAACACAGAAGAGCCACCGCAATAACTGGTTTTGTAGTCTGGACATACCTCTATTTCTATTGGTGGTATAGGTTCTTCGGTGTCTCCTCCATTGGGTGGAAGTGAGCCACCAATTGTCAAAAGATTTTTGGTGACTTTGGCAGAACCATTAGAGTTTCGGCTTGCTCCAGTGTAAGACTCGACCTTCATGGCTACTTCGTAAAGTTTGTTCATAGACATCCCTGCCTTTGCCC
>JAAYJH010000116.1 GCA_012523035.1 Fibrobacter sp. | reverse complement strand
TCCCCCATCTCCACCCGCATCCCCGCATTATTTGGCACGGCTTTTGCTGTTCCTCTCTAAGCACTAATAACTTCCACCTCTCACTTTTCTGGCACGGATTTTGCATCGAACACTTTCCGACTTTCACACCGTACACCTTCCGACTTTTACACCGCATTTTCTCCGACTTTCGTACCGTTCTCCTCCCATGATTGCGAGGATTTTAGCCTGTTTACGAGTTTTGCTCGCAGCAATCCGTGTGAAACGGAAGGCGAAACTTTAAAAAGAAAGGTCTTAACACTTAAAAACAAATCAAGCATCTAGTTCTAAACACGATCATTCTTCTAAACTTGGATTTTATAGAGTGATTCAAGGTTTTTTTATAAAAAAAATAAATAAAATCTTTCTTTTATAGTGTTTTTTTGCTAATATATTATAAATAAAAGCTTTAAATATTAAAATAGAGTGTCAAAAATCTTCAAATCGATTTTTCTAACTGTAAGGAGGAGCTTTCATGCTAAAATACATTACTTTACTAGCCATTGTCATGGTGGGCTGCGGCTCAGAGCCTGTAGATGATTTGTCAAAAAACAACCCCAAAGCTTTTTCGATGATGCTCAAAGATATCAATTCCAAAGAAGTGTCTTTTGATAAGAATGTTTTGGCCTATGCAAAAATAGAAGCCACAGATGCCAATGAATCCTCAATAAAGCCTTTAGAATTCAATGAAATAAAAAATTATTTCCCACAAACAGCTTCTTTAGTTTTTAACTACAAAAAGTGTGATTTTTATATCTTACACCAAAAACAACAAAGCAAAAACTCTTTTTATGTTTTAACAAAAATTCAAGAAAGCCAAATCACACTCCATCACATAACACCTTACAAGGCTTGTACAAGTGATACAAAAGAAGAAGAGTGGGCGTTTTTAATCAAAGATTGCGACCAAAAAATGAAATCCCCTATTCAGATAAAAGTCGAAAACTACGAAGACCAAAAATGGGAATGTGATGCTCATATTCCTTTTTATACTCAAAAAGAATGGATTGCCCCCTCATTGCTTTAAACTCGAGCTTTTTGACTATTGATTTGAAGTGTTTTCTTAAAAAAATCTTTTTTAACTTGTGTTTTACTGATTTTATACCAATAAGTTTTCTTTTTCCATAAAAAAAGGTACTTTAAATAAAGTTTGGGATCGTTTTTGTCTGCAGAATGAGATTTATTCTATGCTGCATTCAAATAAAAAGGAGTAAAAAGATTGTTTTTTTGGGGAATCGCGTTGTTTTTTGCTTGGTCTTGGGCTAACAGTTCTTGGAGTTTTGCTATCATGGCAGACACTCAATGGGCATTGCAAAAGTGTACTTTGATAGAGGCGACTGGTGATTCATTGTGTGTGTCTGCAGACAGTCTTAGTGGTTACAGAAATCCAAATTCTGTGTCCGTAGACTTTATACATCAAATTCAAGAGCGACTGATTTTAAACCACCATGTCAAATTTTTGGTGTTACTCGGAGATTTTGGCGATGCGGTTGACATTAAAAGTGTACAAACTAGAGCAACTTGGGCTCAAGAACTTTATGACGCTAAAATAGGAGTTTTTCCTGTTCGAGGCAACCACGATGAAGGTCCACTCAATGCCAGAGAGTTTTTGAAGGTTTTTCCGCAAACCAGAGACGGAGAAATGAATAAAACACCTCCAGAATCCATGATTTGGACGGACAGTGCCCAAATACACCCTCGTTTGGTACCAGGTTCCACACCTTTTACGGTAGGCTCCAATTTTTCTAGTCCAGCTTGTGCCCCTGGGAGAAGTTATGCTTTTGAAGAAGAGGGGGCAAGTTTTGTCTTCATCGACATATTTATGGACGAAAAACTAAAATACTGTGAAGCAAAAGATCAAATTACATGGATAGATTCTGTGTTGAGTGCCAAGCCATCCAAGCATAGCCCTGCCTTTGTTTTTAGTCACAAACCTTTGATAGGAGCTTGTCATGACGACAATCTTTTTGGACCCACTGCCGCTTCGGATTCTCTAAACACTGTAAAGTTTATGGAAACATTAGTTAGAAATGGAGTTCGCATTTACATTGCGGGACACGATCACTTATTACAACATTCTATTATAGATGAACCTGGCGATGGTGGACTTTGGATTCAACAAGCCATATTTCCAGGCGCTTCTTGGAAGTTTTACCCTTCTTTATATCCGACCATAGATGAAAAACACAATGTGCCAGCTTATGGAAAAAAACGAGAAATCCCTTTAGCTCAAGAACTCGCTTATATTGGCTATCAAATAGTCGAAATCGATGGAGAGCGAGTTGAAATAACCTCTTGGGGGGCACCAACGGGTTTAAAATACATGGGGGAACTAGAAAAATCAGAAGATATGCGAGAAAAATGGAGTGTGAGGCGTGTTTTTGGTTGGTCGTCTCGCGGCAAAGAAGTTTTGCTTGCGCCCAATGAATCGATGAGCTCCTTGAGTGATTCTTCTTTGGGCACACAGGCGAATGTGCTATCGGGTGTTTGGAAAGCAAGTAATCGAGATTTTTCTAGAAGAGAGTTTTCTGCCTTGGTTTCTACTGATTGGCGTCGCTTCCCTGAATTAAAAAGTGCTTCGTGGACGCTTTGGGGTTTAGAAAAAGACAACGGCACTTCAGAAACACCTACCTTTGCTCTTTCAATGGGTATTGATAGCGATGCTCAAAACATGGAAGGGCTTTGTTTGTTGCACGAAAGATCTGGTGTTTGGGAGTGTGCCGGGCAAGGCGAAATACTCCAACGAGCCTATCAAAGTGGAGATGCTCTAGGAACTCAAGGCATAGATCCTGTATCTCGAGAAGCGTGGGCAGTAGTGAATCGAGGGGGTACTTATGCGGTAGGATTCCACGGCACACTTGGCATTCAAAAGAAAGCAAAAAACTCTATAGTCCCTTTTAAAAAATCTTATTATTACGACCTACTGGGCCGTCAATTACACAAGATTCCCAGGCATTCGTTTTAGTCGAGAGTTTAGCGGCTTGCAACATCGCAAGCCCTTCGCACGATTCTTGGGCTCCAAAAACATAGGGAGAAGAAAAAGACTTTTTTTCTAAAAACTCTTTTAACGCAAAAGCAATATCTTGGTAATAATTTGCAAAAGCCTCAATAAAACCAGCCGGGTGTCCAGCTTTAAATCGGTTGTATCTTTTTTGATTCGCTATTTTCACCGCCCCTGTCCTATCGACTAGTTGGATATTACCATAAACATCTGAAATTCGAATCAGCTCTGGCTCTAATTGCAACCACTCTGCACTCCCTTTTGTTCCATAAATTCTGATTTTGAGGCCATTCCTTTGGCCCAAGGCTGCTTTAGTAAACCAAAATTGAGCAAGCATAGAGTCAGTGTATTTAACTATTGCCGAAACGCTATCGATTACTTGTGGAAAGGCTCCAAAAGTGTTTTGCACTGCAATCACTTCTTGTGCTTTTTTTTCGGTTAAAAATAAAATCATATGGTGCAAATGACTTCCCAAGTCCAATGAAATTTTTGGAATACATGAATCTTGCAGTCGCCACGCTTGTGGAGCAGACACCTCTTGCTTTAAATTTTGTCTCAAATAAGTTTCTTGGGGCATTTCAATTTGTATTTGTTGCAAGTCTCCCAAAACATCGTCGGTGATAATTTGCTTTAACTCTCTAATCATGGGGTAGCCAGTATAATTAAAAGTCACACTCAAAAAACTTTTATGTTTTTTTTGGGCCTCTAAAATCGCATAGCCATCTTCAAGACTGGTTGCCAAAGATTTTTCACAAATCACCGCATAGCCATACCGAAATGCTTCTAAAATGATTTCTTGATGAGAATCTGTGGGGGTCAAAACTACAATCGCATCCACTTTGTCTTGTTGAGTTTTTAGCAAATCGAGGTGATTTTCAAAAACTTGTTCACTAGAGAGTCCCCAAGCCTTTGCAGTTTGGTGATTCAAATCTAAGTTGGTGCTAAAACACCCCGCTACCAGTTTAAAAAAGCCATCCATTTGAGAGGCAATTTTATGAGTTTCACCCACTGCAGAGTGGATCCCTCCACCAATAAAAGCTAATCGAAAGGGTTTATCTTGCATTTTATATATTCATTCATTAAAAGTGTTTTATCTTGCATCTCTTGAAGCTCATCAAACTTCAAAAAGACAATACCTGCCTTATAATATAGCTTGTCTTCGACCCAATCTCCTTTTTTCGCCCAAATATGTTTATCAAAAATATTTTTATCGACTCTAGAGTCAAATTCAATAGATTCAAAAACACCTTCTTCGTTGGCCATAACACAGTGACGCAATACAAAATCAGCCCTTTTATTTTTAGAAATCTTGGGAAAACCTTTTCCAGTTTCTGCCATCACCAAATACTTAGAATAAGGAACTCCCGTGGCATATCGAACCAATTCCACATAAAAATCACCAGGAGCTCGTCTGCAAGCCTCTATAATCACAGGTCCATGCTTGGGGCTTTCTATCAATTGCACATGAAATATCCCATCACACAAATTCAAAGTTTGGGCTATTTTTTCGACATCGTTTTTAAGTTGTTTCAAAGAGCTCTCTTGAAGTGTACTGGGTGTGTTTGCCCCAGAAACTAAATAGGGATTTAAAAAATACTGTTCATTATCCGCAAAATAAAACACCACTTTTTGGTCTTGAATCAGAGCCGAAAACCCGTGATTCGTGCCTGTCACAAACTCTTCCACTACCACGCAGGGGCTTTTGCTTTTTTGAGTGGCTAGCAAAAAGGCTTCTTTGGCCATAGCCAAAGAGTGTACCTTTGAAATCCCCTTTCCTCCTGTTAAATCGATAGGCTTCACCATCACAGGAAAATCTAGCTTTTCGATACACTCCTCTAAGTCTTGAATAGAACACGCTCGAAAAGCTTTAGGCGTAAAAACACCCAGCTCTTGACACAGTGCCCTAAACTTATCTTTATGGTGGATTTTTTTGGATACCTCAAAAGAGTCGTGTCCTTTAAAACCCAAAGATTCCCCTACAAAGGCTGCAGAAAGCAGAGCAAAGTCATTGCATCCAGAACAGATGGCCTCTACCCTTTCATCTTTAGCTAGTTTCAACATTTGCAAAGGATTCGAAAAATCTGCACACACAAATCGATCTGCATAAGCGTGACCAAGCCCTTTGGGATTATTCCCAGTGCTAATCACAAAATAACCAAGCTCTTTGGCTGCTAATATCAGTGGGATTTCTGAATGCCCGCCACCAAGCATAAGCAATCGTTTCATTTTTTTGTAAGTCATGCAAAAAACTCCCTAATTTTTTGCACCACCCATTCTAAGTCGCTTTTCGAAATTCCATAAAACAGAGGGAGTCTAAGCAAACGGTCGCTTTCTTTGGTCGTAAAAACATCTTCTCCAGAAAAGCGGCCCCAAAGCCTTCCAGCGGGTGAAGAATGCAGTGGTACATAGTGAAAAACCGCTAAAATTCCATTTTTTTGCAAGAACTCAATCAAATTCCCTCTCACTTCCAAAGACTTCACCTTTATATAAAACATATGCCCATTGTGTTCACAATCTTTAGGAATCTTAGGGACTTCGATTAGTTTTTTCACTTCTAAATCGTAGAGAGCCTCTTTATAAAAATTAAAAGCCTCTAGTCTTTTATGTAAAATCAATTCGGCAGCCTCTAGCTGGGCATACAAATAAGCCGCATTCAGTTCACTAGGCAAATAACTAGAACCCAAATCCACCCAAGTATATTTATCGACCAATCCTCTATGAAACTTGGCTCGATTAGTCCCTTTTTCTCGGAGCACCTCGGCACTTTCGGCAAAACTCACATCTTTTATCAACAGAGCCCCTCCTTCGCCCATGCTATAATTTTTAGTCTCATGAAAGCTAAAGCACCCAAAATCTCCCAAAGCACCTAGAGCTCTCCCTTTGTATTTTGACATCAGTGCTTGAGCTGCATCTTCAATCACCATTAAACCATATTTCTTAGCCAAAGCATCGATTGTGTCCATCTCGGCGGCCACACCAGCATAATGCACAGGAACAATTGCCTTTGTCTTTTCGGTAATAGCAGCTTCAATTTTATTTTCATCGATATTCATAGTATCGGGTCGCACATCCACAAACACCACCTTCGCCCCTCTAAGCACAAAAGCATTCGCAGTAGAGACAAAAGTAAAGGAAGGCATAATCACCTCGTCTCCAGGAGCAATCGAAATCAAAAGAGCCGCCATCTCCAAAGCGTGGGTACAACTGGTAGTCAAAAGGGCCTTGGGCGACTGGAGTCTAGTCTCTAACCATTCATGGCATTTTAAATTAAACTCACCATCTCCACAAATTTTACCATTTCGCACCGCCTGCTCAATATAAGCAAGCTCATTACCCACAAAAGGAGGTTTATTAAAAGGGATCTTCATTTAAAAAAAATAGATTAAAAACAAATAAAAGCAAAACAGAAACTTTTAAATAATATGGGTAGTCAGAAGCGCCTAGCCTTTAAAAAGCTTTCACAATTTGCGTTATCGCAATAACCTTACCCACAATCGCAGGGAAACCGGGCAATAAAAAACAAAGGAAAATCCTAGTCACTCTATTTTTCCACCAGCGGCTCACCTTCCAAATATCGTCGTTGATATTTTCGATTTCTTTCACTCGAGGAGGCCGCATATACACTTGAGTAAGGGCTGTAAAAAAACCTACTCCTATCAAAGGAGTGAGCCCTGTAAAAGGAGCCGCAATAAAAGCCACTAGCACGGTGAGGGGGTGTCCACCTGCAATAATGGACCCAAGCATAGCTCCACCGCCTGTAAGCATCACCCATTGCAAACTCAACTCTCCTGCTTTAGCCGCACCAGAATGCCAACCAATCAAAACAATAGAAAGCACAATAGCCAAAGGGATAGACCACGCCAAAAGCTTCCACATAACAGAGGTCTTTTTGATAGTATTCAAACTTTCTTCGGAGGGCAGTTCAAGGTTATTTTCAATAATACGGCTAATCCCTTTTACATGACCAGCACCAACCACAGCCACCACTTTATTGCCTGGAGCCGCTTTAATTCGAGAAGCCAAAAATTGGTCTCTTTCGTCGATAAGCACTTCTTTGAGTTCTGGAAAAGAATCACCAAACTCTTGCAACATCATATTCAACGAGTCTTGCTCCTTGATTTTTCGAAGCTCTTCTTCGGAGACTTCTGTTTTATCAAAAATACTGGCAAACAAAGCACCCAAAAGCGAAAACTTGCGATACCAAGGGGTCAAAGACCACGCCCGCTTCAAAGTGATTTTAATCTGCCTATCGGCAAGCACAATAGGAATGTTTTTTTCTTTGGCGATTTCTACAGCTTCTTGTAGTTCAGCTCCAGGGCGTACTCCAGTTTGATCACCCATTCTTTTTTGATAAGACCCCAACACCAAGTTGGCAAGCAAAGTACCCATTTGTTTTTCTTTAATTATGGCTTTTAAATCTAAACTTTTCCAACGATTAGGCTCTTCCAAAGACTTCATCCGCCCTTCGTCTAGCTCCACACAAACAGTATCGGGAGCTTCTTCTTCGATTGTTTTCTTGACAAGATCCTTAGATTCTTGAGAAATGTGTGCAGTCCCCACCAGAATAATTTCTCGTTGGTTGGGTAAAAAAATACGATAAATATCAGGGTTTTCGCTCATAATGCGATAATTATAGCAAATCACATTATAAATAAGCCATAAAACAAAGCTTTTTAGCGAAAAATATAAGACAAAAATTAAAAAAAGAATATATTTATATGAAGAACTTTTAAAGCTTTTATAAAAATCAAAACTTTAAAGTTTTAGGGATTATTTTCGGAGGTAGATCCTATGAAAAAAGTGATATTATTTTCTTTGTTCATTGTGCTGTTCTTTTCGGGGTGTGCCGGCGTTAAATCAAACGACCCTGACAAGCTAAACGATGCACTAGTGCTTTTCACCACTAGCATTCAGGGCGATCGTTGGGAAGAAGCTCTCAGCTACATCTCCAAAGACGAAGTTTATTCGGTGAGTGACGGTAAAGAATTTAAACCCGAATATCAGTTAGCTGCTCGTCGTTTGAATTTATCCACGCTCAAACAAATGGACATTTATGTCGATGGAACAGGAAGATTAGTAGGCATCAAAAAAGCTTTAGATGATACCAATGAGCGATACAAAGTTTCAGAAGAACAAGCCAAAGTAGGCAGTGATCTAGAACAAAAAGAACAAGCTCGTATCCAACAAAGCCTAGAAAAAGGGCGTCGTATATTAGAAGGCATTGAAGAAGAGCCTGCTGAACCAGAAGTCGAAGTCTATACCAACAAATTGACCGAAGAAGAAAAACGCAAATACGGAAGCACCGGAGAGCTTTTAGCTCCAGAAGAGTATGCAGATGAAAACACCGAAGAAGCTGAAGACGAGCTTTATGGCGGTACTGACTCTGATTTTTGATAGATTCAAAGTCAAACAGAAAAATCATATAAAATTGCTCTAAAAT
>JAAYJH010000019.1 GCA_012523035.1 Fibrobacter sp. | reverse complement strand
AGATACCAAATTTAAGTGTTAAAGCAAGCATTTTTTGAAATCATTCATTTGAAAATTATATAAAACACAAGGAATCGCTACGATGCTGGGATGCGAGTTAGAGATGTTGTGCGGAGAGCAGAGGGGACACGGTGCGAAAATTGTGCCAGAAAATTAGGACGAATATTGTGCAAAAAATGGGGAAGGATGTTGTGCGAAACTCGTGCCAGAAAATGTCGTTCATCTCGAAATATTGAGTGAATGTCTGTCGTAATGTGATGCAGGGATGCGTGCCTGAAAATTGGGACGAATATTGTGCAAAAAACTATCCACTTCCCACTTCCAACTTCTATCTTCCAACTTAAAAAAGCCAGGCGTGTGTGAGACTTCATTTGTTTTTATGTTTTCTGTGATTTAAAGCTTCTTTGTTGAAGTTGTTTTATAATAAGTTCAATGTAAACTTTTTTAAGCTTGATTTGGATTTATTTTTGTTTATTATATAAAGATGAATGCAAGCAGAGTCGTTTTAATTTTTATTTGTTTGACGATCAGTGTGCTTTGGGCTGAGGGGAATGTGACTTATTCTCTTCAAAAAGCGACTAATCCAACAGAAGATCAGTTGGATGCTTATGCTCGAATAGAGGCGGCAATGGATTCGGCGGTGTTTATGTATAATAAATACACTTCTTTGTCTAAGAAAATAACCGTTTATTATGATGTAGGGGTGCCTACAGCACAGGCTAATTTCGATGGTGTTATCAGTTTTGGGTCTAATCGTTCTTACATGGTCGTTGGTACAGCCATGCACGAGATGGGGCATGTTTTTGGTGTTGGAACTACTTCGGAGTATAAAAATTTAATTGTGGATGGGGTGTTTCAAGGTGCTCAAACGACGGCTAAAATCATAGAGATTGAAGGGAAGGCAAATGCCGTTATTCAAGGGGATGGGACTCATTTTTGGCCATATGGTTTAAATTATGCTAGTGAAATCAAGTCAGAACAAGATTTAATCTACCATTGCTGGATTATAGATGCGATGTATAAGGATTTTTTTAAAGAAGAACTCTTTTTTACAGGTAAACTGAAATCTGATCAGGGGCTTTGTATGGTGAGGTCTGATCATTCACTTTTGTTGGGTGATTGTGAAGATCCTTTGGCTATTGTCAAGTTGTATCGACTAGGAGATAAGACTCCCTATACTTATCGATTAGAGTTTGGTGAGCTTGTTTTAGATGTCCCCAACGAAACTACTGCTCCAAATACAGAAGTGGGGCTTTATCGCTGGAATGGGAAAAATCATCAAAGGGTGCTTATCGATTCGACTGCCGGTGGCAGAGTGACCTTAAAGATGAATCATGGGAATTTATATTTAGAAGCTCAAAACAATCGCATTGTTCAGGCCCTTCCTAGTGCAAGTAATGCTAATCAAAAATGGTCATTCCTTTCTTTAGGAGATGAGCCTTCTGTTTCTATTCTTAGGCATAAAGGTGTGAAGTTTAGCCAGAATAAAAGGCAATTTCATGTGGATTTAAAGGGTAGAGTGCTTCCTAGTCAGAAAAGATCTCGCTTTCAAAAGAGGATCACCATAGATTCTCCTTAAAATATATTTTGCTTTACATATATTCTAACGCTTTCCTTTGGTAGTATTTCTGAATCAATAAAGTGCTTATGCTGGCCCACACAAAAGGAAATGTCAACGCAGGAAAAGGTAGGAATAAAAACAAAAGCATAAACAGAAGAGAAAAGACAATTGAAATCAACACCCACAAAATATCGCTTTTTTGATTGCCAGCAAATGCAATGCTACTCAAGACCGCATTGTATCCATAAATTCCAATTTGTACTGAGTCTACTTCTATAAATGGAATTTCTAGGGCAGCGATTCCAGATAAAAGTGCGGCAATAAAGGCATAAATGCCTGCAATGGGAGAGTTTAGTAAAATTGCTAAGAAAAATAAAATCCCGACAATGGTGTGGCTTATAAAAAACACTTGACTAAAAGATTGGAGTGTGAAAACAAATGGATTTATTGCACTGTACAATGTAGGAGTGGAGGTGAAAAATAAGTTTGGAAATAGAAGAGAGGCTATGGAAAGAAGAAGCCAAGTGATTAAGATAAAGGGGAGGGTGTAAGTGGGGAGTTTTTTGGACATAAAAAAGTTTTGTAAAAAAACACTCAAGACTGCACCAGCTAGTATTAAGACCCAGGTTTGTATGGAGTCAAAGCTTAAAAAAGCTAAAAGACCAGCACCAATTAAAACTGCATTAAAGGCATAAAGCCCATCTTGGGTTGCTTGTTTGTTAAGTCTAAAAAGTAGGGCTGTTAAAGTGGCTGCTAGAGATGCAGATAAAGCTGCCAAAGCGATTGTGTATGAGTGATAGAAGAGAGCCCCTAAAATAATAAAGCCAGTGAGGGCATTTTTTTGAAGCATCACTTGCCCAAAAGACCTTAAAATACTTTTAATAAACATAGGACACATAGATATGGTTTAAATGGACAATATACGAATTGTGCTGTTCAAAGTAAAATAAGAAGGAATCATTTAGAAGACTTTGTGATAATAGCAGTTTAGTTTTAAAGAGTATAGGCGCTTCTAATTACCCATAAAATAAAAAACTCCTCAAAAGAGGAGTTTAAAAGCGGCAGACCGGGATCGAACCGGCAACCATTAGCTTGGAAGGCTAAAGCTCTACCATTGAGCTACCGCCGCAATGTTTGTACAAATATATAAAAAAAGGAAGAAAAGTAAAGGTTTTTTTTAATACTAAAGAGACAAAATAAAAAAAAATACTAACTTTACTAAAGTTTATGTTCAACAAAGAGGTTTTATCACTTGTTAAAAAATCCTTCCAATCGACAAATGCCAAATCGTCAAACCGATGGTTCTCGTGTAAATGAGGCTATTCGTATTTCTCCTATCCGTCTTGTGATGGAAGACGGGGAACAACTTATTACTGAGACATCTAAAGCACTTCAAATGGCTAAAGAACGCGGGCTTGATTTAGTGGAGGTTTCTCCTAATGCGAAACCGCCAGTTTGTCGACTTATGAATTATGGGAAATTTCGTTTTGAGCAGGCAAAAAGGGCCAAAGCTGCTAGAGCTAAACAGCATGTAGTTAAAGTAAAAGAGATAAAGCTGCACCCTAAGACCGCACAAAATGATTATCAATACCGTATTGAACAGGCCAAGAATTTCTTGGAAAAAGGTTTAAAGGTTCGTTTGGTGATGCAATTCCGTGGGCGTGAAATGGCCCACATGGATTACGGTCGTCGCCTAATGGATCAAGCTAAAGTCGATTTGACAGATTTTAGCGAGACAGATGTGGAGGTACAAGTAGAGGGCAATACCATGGTCTCTATTTATTCTCCAAAACGCGTCTAGTTTGTTTATACAAAACAGATGCAAAGCCCGTAACCGAGCCCAAGGCAGCAGGTGAGGCTTCACTATTAACCGAAGAGGTAAAAATGCCGAAAATGAAGACCCATAGCGGAGCAAAAAAACGCTTCCGTGTGACTGGTTCAGGCCATGTCAAGTCCAAACGCGCTGGAATGCGTCATATCTTAACCAAAAAAAGTACCAAACGCAAACGCGTTTTACGCAAAGCTGGTGCTATTAAAAAATCAGATGTTTATCAAGTCAAGCGCATGCTTGCATTGGTTTAATAAGGAGGTTAAAATATGCCACGCACAAAAACCAGTGTTCCTTCTCGAGCTCGTCGTAAGAAAATACTAAAAGCCGCCAAAGGTTATTACGGTCGTCGCAAGTCTAATCTTCGTCTTGCTATGGAAGCCGTTGCTCATGCCGGTCAGTATGCTTATGCTCATCGTCGCGACAAAAAAGGGAATTTCCGTACTTTATGGATTACCCGCTTAAATGCCGCTGTCCGTGAACATGATCTTAGTTACAGCAAATTTATTTACATGCTAGGCAAAGCTGATATCAAAATGAACCGCAAAGTTCTTGCTGATCTCGCTGTGTCTGACCCTGCTGCTTTTGCAAAAGTAGTAGAAACTGTAAAAGCCACTGCAAACTAATGATTGCATGCTAGAGAAGAGTCCTTCAAGTTTACTTGGAGGATTTTTT
>JAAYJH010000115.1 GCA_012523035.1 Fibrobacter sp. | reverse complement strand
TTCTGCCCACTCAAATGCTCTGAGAGCAGCGAGAACAAGGGTGTCTGCATAATCATCTAGTTTTAAATAACGAAACACTCGAGCTCCAAGAGCAAAGGCTTTGACTCCACCTAAAGTCGCAGAAGTATTAGCGTCTCCATAAAAACTAGGAAATGTAGTCGAGGATGGAGGAGAAGCTTCTTTTAAAGAGACGATACTCAGCAAAGAGCCATCTTGATTTTGCATTCGAAGTAAAAAATCCAAACCCCACTTTACTTCATCGATTATATCGGGTATATCGTTTCCAGATTCAGGAATATCGTAATCATCAGTAAAAGCTTCTGGATTATCTAAATACGCTAACAATAAAGTTTCTACATAGTTCGAGGTCCAAGTAGTGTATTTGTTAAAGTCACCAGCATCGTACCATCCACCGTGCACATCTTTAGCGGTACTAGGGTCTGTTTTATAAAAAAATGAATTTGCACTAGTGTCTTGGAGGTGGCTAGCATTGTCTGCCCATTTTTCACCTGCAAAAGCAGCTTCTTTTACAAAGCCTGCCCTTTGATAAAAAAGCACTCGAAGCGCAGCTTTTAAAACATCGTTGTACACAGATTCCTTGATCTCGAACTCATAAGATTTCATATCATTTTCGGGATCATATATATAATATCTACCTTCGGACTTTATCTCAGAAAAATCAAACCACCAAATCACATCACCAGAAGCAGTGTCTATGGTCCCCTCATTAAAAAGCACGGGAGCACCGCTAAACACCACTTCATCTGAAGAAGATAAAATAACTTGAAGCTCTGGCCCAGGAGTATAGGTGTCTAAACTATCGAAACCTATTTTAGGATTTTTAAGCACAGCGGTTTTTTTTGCATCGGGTCTATACCCAAACTGATCCACAGCAATTTTAGTTTCAGCAGCAAGACTGGCAAAAACACTTATACTTAATGTTAAGAATAGAAAAAGAGCATTGATTTTGATGTGTTTCATAAGTCCTCGCATGGTAAAAACATCTTTTCTAATGTAAACTTATTTTAACAGAGTGGCTCAATAAATTCACCATTTATTAAATTCATTAAATTTCGAGATCACACACTACATTTTATCTATGCTTTATTATAAAATTAAAAATGATTGTCGTTAAAAAGCAATAAAAAAGACAAAAAAATTAGCATCTATATTTTTTTAGCAACACTCATAATGATCTTTAATGTTTTTAGTAGAATCATCAGCAACTAAAAAACGACCCAAAAATACACTAAAGTGGATGATATTTTTGATTATTTGTTTCACAATTTACCTTTTACTTTATTATTCTCTCTAAAAATTAAATTTTTAATTCTTTTCTTGCTACTATTTAAACTCATCTATAGATAAAAGAGTTGAGGCATTCTCATCACTCTTTTTTAGCTCAAAAAGGTGTTTTATGGCAAAATTAATGCGTTCAGTCTCTGGTATTCGAGGAATAGTAGGAAGCAGCCTTAGTCCTCAAAGTCTTAGTGCTCATGTAAAAGCATATTTAGAAGTAATAAAAGCAAAAAAAATCATTTTAGGGCGTGACTCAAGACCATCTGGAGATGCGATATCTAATTTTGTAGCGTCTTTGTGTCAATTATCAGGAGTCGAGGTTTTAGATGTAGGCCTTGCCACCACGCCAACAGTAGAGGTGCTTGTCACACATTATCAATGTGATGGAGGGATTATTATCACCGCCAGTCACAACCCCATTGAATGGAATGCGTTAAAGTTTTTAGACAATAAAGGTTTATTTTTAGGACCAGAAGTCATTCAAAAACTCTTTGATATTGCAGATCAAGGGGTCTTCACATATCCAGATTTTTCTCAAATCCAAAAACACATTCCATTGAAGAACAGTGACGACATTCATATTCAAAATATCCTAAACATTCCCTTCCTTCGACTCAAAAAAATCCAAAACACAAAATTCAAAGTAGCCATTGATGCTGTGAATGGTGCCGGTTCTTTTATAGTGCCAAAACTCTTAAAAAATCTTGGTTGCGAAGTGGTCGAGTTGCATTGCACGCCCAATGGATTATTTCCAAGAGGAGCTGAACCCACCCCAGAAAATCTAAGTGAATTATCCAAAACAGTAATAGAAAATAACTGTGCCGTAGGCTTTGCTTTAGACCCCGACGCAGATCGATGTGCCTTAGTCGATTCAAAAGGCATGGCCATAGGAGAAGAATACACACTAGCCATCGCCACAGAAGAGGTGCTTTCTCAAAAATCGGGGCCTATTTGCATCAATCTTTCCACTTCACGCATGAACGAAGACATTGCCAAAAAATACAAGTCAAGCTGTTCAAGAGCCAAGGTAGGTGAAATCAATGTCAGCTTACAAATGATACAAGAAAATTGCATTATAGGTGGTGAAGGCAATGGTGGAGTGATCTTGCCAGCCTCTCATTATGGCAGAGATTCATTAGTAGCCGTAGCACTGGTTTTAAGTTGGATGGCCCATCATCAAGCAGGGATCGAGCACTTTGTGGACACCAATCCGCGATACTTTATGCCCAAAAAGAAATTTGAACTTCAAAACAAAACACTAGAAAAAATACTAGAAGACACACAAAAAGAATTCAAAGATTGGAACATGGACTCTAGAGACGGACTTCGATTTGAAAAAGAAAATTCTTGGATTCATGTACGAGCTTCAAACACCGAGCCTGTAATTCGTGTCATCGCCGAAGCTCCTAGTGAAATAGAAGCAGAAAATCTATGCCAAAGGGTCGAAAAATTAATTTAACACTCACCTTAAAAACCCATTATACCGAGAAAACACTCATTCAAAATCGAAATTAAAAGCAGTCTGTAAAACTTAAGGTGTTATTCTTTTAAATAATGAAGTTTCAGAAGCGCCTGGCTTTAAAAAAATCATCCATACTGTCTTTAAAATAAATCAAAGCACACCTTGATAGCAAATAAAATTACAGCATATATCCATGTGCCATGAACAGAATTTACAATTTTCTTTTTTGATGATCATAAGCTTGAGTGAAGTTGCTCTCAGCTGCCAAACTATCCAGTGTTTTTTTATAATTTTCTTCTATCTCTCTTCTTTTTTCACATTCTTCATTAAAAAGTTTAAAAAACTTTACCAAAGAGATATTAAAAGCTTTTGCCAAACACTCTTGTGTGGCTATATTAAGTATAGCTCCTTTGGATTCAATAAAAGAAATATGTTGCCTAGATATGCCACTTAAAGCCGAAAGCTGACTCTGCGTGTAATTATTTTTTTCGCGGAGTCTTTTGATAACGATTCGAAAAGCGTCTTTTCTAATAGAATTCTCTTGAGTTTGAGACATAATAGTGCAAAATCATACAAAAAGTTTTAAAAAACTGTGACAGCTTGAGCTTGCAAAAAAGAAGATTGATTTTATAAAAAGTTGCTTTTAGCTATTATAAAGTATTTTTATTCAATTTTATGACCATTTTTTAGCAGAAAACAGACACTTTAGTCCATATTTAATTTTGTATATTAAGAAAGTCCCTCACAAGGGTATTCATTTAATCAAGAAAATCACCTCTAAATCCAGTATTGGATACACTTTTTTGTTTTATTATCAAAGAAGTTTTAATCTTATAATGAATTTAGAAGTGTTCACACATTAAATAAATGGAGTAGAATTAGTGAATCGTTTCTTTTTTTTGCTAATGGCTTTATCTGCACTGGCACTAGCTAGGCCCATAAACGATGGAAATAAGCTATTTGCTAAGGGAGATTATTCTGGAGCCATCGAAAAATATCAAAAAGTGACTCCAGCAGAGCAAAGCACCCCGCTTTATTACTATAATATGGGTACTTCTTTGTACCATTTAGACCGTTTTGAAGAAGCCAAAGAAAAATTATCTCTAGCTTCTTATAGCTTAGACCCCACAATAGCCTCTAAAGCATTCTACAATTTAGCTAGCGTGTATTATCGTTTAGGCGAAAAAACTAGTGAGCCTTCAGATCGTATCGAAAAATGGAGGCAGTCCATTGCGTATTTCAAGAAAACAGTAGACTCAAACCCCAATATGGATAAAGCCAAACAAAACATTGAAATTGTCCAACGCAAGCTAAAAGAAGAAATTGACAAACAAAAAGAGCAACAAAATGAAGATTCAAAGCATCCGTCTCCAGAACTTTCCGAAGCGGCAAAACAAGCCAAAGCAAGGGCACTTCAGTTGAGCAAAGAAGAAAAATATGCAGAAGCAAAAAAAGTCTTAGAAGAAATCATCTCCATAGACTCCACCGCCTCTCCTTTGGCACCGTATATGCAGCGCACCGATGACATCATAGAAATCAATGCCGGCAGAAAACCAAAATCAAAAATAGAAACCAATGACACGGATAATGATTTGGAGGTGATTTAATGCGTTTTTTCAAAAGTGTTTTAATCTCTATATTTTTTATCTATTCTTTTGGAGTCGCTGCAAACAAAACCATTCATGAATATTATCGAGAAGCAGCTTTCCAGTATATAGAAAATCGCCTTCCCACAGCAGAAATAACCTGTCAAGAAGGTCTCTCTCGTTATCCAAACAGTCTAAAGTTGCAAATGCTTTTAGACAGAATTTTAGAAGCAAAAAACGAACAAAAAAAACAAAATCAAGATCCATCGCAGCAAAACCAAGATCAAAACCAAGATCCATCTGACTCCAATGAAAACGAGCAAAAGGACTCCCCAGGCGAAGATCAGGACTCCAATGAAAACTCGGACTCTCCTTCGGACTCCAAAGATTCGACTCCAGAAGAAAATCCAGAACCTAAGCCAGAAGACGCAGACAGCAATCCAGAAAACACAGAAACAAAGCAAAATGAAGAAGACCATAAAAACATGGAGCCTCCTCAAGAAGAACTTTTAGATTACATTAGTCCAGAAGAAGCATCTCAGTTGCTCAAAGATTTTAATGAAGAAAAAGGAGAGCGAAAACCTTGGCGAGGAAAAACTCGCCCGCTCAAAGACTGGTAAAGAATGCAAGAAATCCGAAACATTGCCATATTGGCTCATGTGGATGCCGGTAAAACAACACTTTCAGAACGCATATTATTTAGTGCTGGAGAAGTGCTTCGAGCTGGAGATGTAGAAGAAGGGCTTGCTACCATGGATTATTTGCCCGAAGAAAAAGACAGGGGTATTACCATTGAAGCAGGAGTAGCACACTTCGAATGGCGAGGGGTATGGTTCAATTTAATCGATACTCCAGGGCATATCGATTTTGGAGCCGAGGTTGATACCGCATTAGAGTCTGTAGATGCCGCTGTTTTGGTTGTTTCTGCTACAAGTGGTGTCGAAACACAGACTATATCGGCGTGGAATAAACTCAAAAAACAAGGTGTTTTAAGCTTTATTTTCATCAACAAATTAGACAACCCCCATGCTTCTATAGAGGAAACGCTTTTTGAAATAGAAGACTCTTTAGGTGTACAAGCTATTTTGCTCAATATCCCAGAATATTCCAACGGCTCTTTGACAACAATTTTAGATATTATCAGTAAAACTCGTTTGAGCCATGATTCCAGTGGACGAGAGCAGGCCATCGCTATCAGCGAAACCTCTAAAAATTTTGACATCTACTTCAATGAGCTCATCGAATTTACTTCCATTTTCGATGACACCGTCTTAGAACAAGCATTAAATCAAGTCAAAGCTACGCCCAAACAATTAATAAAAGCCCTTCAAGCTCTAGTTCAATCGGATGATTATGTTTTATGCTATGCGGGGTCAGCTCTTCATAATAAAGGGGTTCGTAGCCTCATGACGGGGCTTTCTTTTTTTATCCCTCCTCCACCAAACCATATACAAAATGTTCTTGGTCAAGTCATTCGTTTACGATTTTTTGGAGATCACGGCGAAGTATCTTTGTTCAAAAGCATGACTTCTAAATCCACATTGGATCTTAAAGGACTTCAGTTTTATAGAATGAAAGCCAATATGCTCATTCCAGTTACAGAAATACGAAAAGGCGATATATATGCCATGAAGTCAGTAAAAAAAATGGAATTGGGTGCATTTTTGGACTTCAATGGATCTCTTTTAAAAGAAAAAGAATCTAAAAAAACACAAAAAAAATCCTATGAAGCTTTATTACAGACTCAAATAGAGTGTCAGTCTATAGAAGATTTCGAAAAAGTAGATCATTCTCTAAAAATTTTATCTAGAATAGACCCTTCTTTTAGCGTCGAAATGCACCCACAAGGGGGATATTGGGTGATGCATACAGTCGGAGAAGTGCAATTAGAAGTTTTACTAGCTAGACTTAAAAGAGAGTTTCGATGCGAGGTAAAGGCTAGTGCACCAGAAGTGCAATGGCAAGAGCGACTGAATAAAAAAACTAACTCTTATACAAATTCTTTTCAAGTGGGAACAAATAAAGTTTCTATTTCTATTTCTGCGAAGCCTTTGCCAAAGATGGAACGAGATATTCGCTTAAATGCAAGTTTTTTAGAAGAAGAAAACCGAGAAGTTTTGGCTGGAATAAGAGCGGCGTTACTGGAAACAGCAGAAATTGGTTTTTTAGGAAAAGGGCCCTTGGTTGGGGTAGAATTTAAAATTCATAGCTTAGAATACACGCCTGGTATCAACATTGGAATGATAAAAAAAGCATGTACAGATGCAGTGCTTTTGTTAATAAAAGAAAAAGATGTGTTTTTGTATGAGCCTTATATGCTTCTTTACTTAGAATCTCCAGTAGAGTATGCAGGTTTTGTGACTAATGACATTCAATCTAGGCAAGGCATTATAAGAGAAGTGGGTGGAGATGGGAAAACACACTTTTTAAAAGCAGAAGTGCCGCTTCGTAATTTTTTTGGGTATTCAACTGTGCTTCGATCTATATCCAAAGGAAAGGCTCATTACGAGATGCAGTTTCTAAAATTTAAAGAAAAAGCATTCTAAAAAACATTTTTTTTGCGATTACAGGCATATTTTTAATAAAAAAGAAGAAAAAACAAAAAAGTCCTTGCCAAAAAACATAAATTTGCTAAAATTGTGTACTCAATTCCAAAAAATATCGCTTCCTCTATTTTTTGGACTAAAAGCTCTAAAAAGCTACTCACTCTGAAGCGATAAACCTTCTGGTGAAGAAGAGGCTAACATGGCAAAAGAAAAATTTGATCGCAGTAAACCCCACTGCAACATAGGCACCATCGGTCATGTGGACCATGGTAAAACAACGCTCACTGCAGCAATTGCAACCACTTTGGCCGCCAAAGGTCTTGCCGCTGCAAAGAAATACGATGAAATTGACAATGCACCCGAAGAAAAAACTCGTGGTATTACCATTAACACTTCTCATTTAGAGTACACCACTGCCAATCGTCACT
>JAAYJH010000018.1 GCA_012523035.1 Fibrobacter sp. | reverse complement strand
GCAATACTTCAAACCCGCATCCCCGCCTTTCTGGCACGATTTTCGCAGCTTTCTCCTCCGCTTTTCGCACAGTATCTCTGGCACGCATTCCAGCATCAATCACATCATTATAGGTTCAGTGTAGCACTTTTCGCATAAAAGTTACCAGATATTCTGAATTCTTCTTTACCAGCTATCGGAAGAATATTAGGTGTTCATCGTTTAACGGTGAGTAATTTTGTAAAAACATTTAGATCTGTCCAATGATATGTATTTAGGACTTTTGTCGCTAAGTTTAGTCTATTTATAATACAGAAAAAAACATATCTTTCATTTTTGGTATTTTCTTGTGAATTTATAGGGTCATTTTTTTTACTTGTGAAAACTATTCTACAGATGTATATTATAACAAAGCCGTTTCAAGATTAGCAGCATAGTCAAAAATGGATGTGTAAGGGATGCGTTGTTGTTTGAAATCTATAGCTTTGGCTGAAACAACTTTATTTAGGATAAAAAATGAATTTTAAAATTATATTATGTTTGGCAATCGCTTTGACTTTTATTGCCTGTACTGAGGATTCACCTGCCATAACTAAGCCTGAACAAGAAAACAGTAGCAATTCGGAGAATCCTATGCTGAGCAGTTCCATCACGGAAGACACTGTAATGAGCAGTTCTAGTGAGACTAATTTGCCTGTTTCCAGTAGTTTGGTTTCTTCAAGTTCATCTCTTTCATGCGTCGAAAGTGTGGACGATGTGGAAGCGGATATTTATACCACCAATATCGAAAAACATAAAATCTCTTGTGGTCCAGAAAGTGAGGGCATGCGTGTTTTTGATATGGATCATTCTATTTTAATGACTTGCGTTGAGGGAACATTAGTGGAGACTCATGTGGAGATCTGTGATAAAAGCTCAAGCAATAGTAGCAGTAGTGTCGAAGCTGTTGAAGTAAATATAAACTATGGTGTATTGGAAGACCCTCGAGATGGACAGTCTTATAAAACGGTGAACATCGGTGGAGTGGAGTGGATGGCAGAAAATATGAACTTTTATGAGTCCGCAGATGGCTCTATAAAAGTAGATTCAAGTTTTTGCTATAATGATTTACCAAGTAATTGTAGTGTTTATGGGCGTTTATATCAATCATTAGTTGTAAATGATGTCTGTCCAGACGGTTGGCATGTTCCTACGAACTCGGATTGGAGTAAATTGAATTCATTGTTAAGCTATGAGTATGGTTCTTCTGTAGGTGAAGCCTTACGAAAAGACGAATGGACAAGACTTGCAAGTACCAATCAGAGTGGTTTTGGAGCTTTATCTGCAGGTTATCGAGCAAAGACTGGCGGCTATTATGAAATAACAGATGCGGCCTTTTTTTGGGGGATAGCTAATGGTGTTAAGCGTGTATGGGAAATAAATGCACAAAAGACATTAGCAGTAAAAAATCAAACCGATGCTTACTCTTCATATTCAGTCAGATGTGTGAAAAATTAAATGTTTTTACTTTGAGTAGATTACAGATAAATTCTACGCTGAAACAATCGATACAAATTCACTCTTTTGAATAATTCACCTTTATAGATAGACTGAAAAAACAAGAAAAGAGCTATATTTTGGGGCATGAATTTCAAAAAAGGCATTCAAGATGGCGTAGCGATAGGGATAGGGTATTTTGCGGTATCCTTTTCTTTTGGTGTAGCAGGGCATCAGTTTTTATCTCCACTCTATCTCACTTTAATATCCATGAGCAACCTCACTTCGGCGGGGCAGTTTGCGGGTGTTAAAATCATAGAGGCAAGTGGCTCTCTTTTAGAAATACTCATCGCCACTTTTTTTATAAACATAAGGTACTCCTTAATGGGTGTGTCACTCTCTCAAAAAGTACTAAGCTCTTTTGGCACCAAAAAACGCCTACTTTTAAGCACAGGAATCACCGATGAAATTTACGCTGTAGCCATGGGGCAAAACACAAAAATCACAGCCTCTTATTTTGCAGGATTAATGAGTTTACCCTATTTAGGCTGGTCTTCTGGAACATTCCTTGGAGCATATTCTGGAGAGATATTGCCAAAAATTGTCACAAATGCCCTGGGTGTAGCCCTATATGCCATGTTTATTGCTATCGTAGTACCACCAATGAGACAAAAAATGTCAATAAGCATCGCCGTATTCATATCCATTGCCTTGAGCTTAATCTTCTACTATTCTCCAGTATTTAGCAAAGTCTCGATAGGCTTTTCCATAGTACTATCAGCAGTTTTCGCCTCCATAGTAGCGGCGGTGTTTTTCCCCATCCAAGAGAAAGCATAATGCATATTTTTTATTCCATAATCGCCATGGCAGGACTCACTTATTTATTACGAAGCATTCCTTTCATTTTGATCCGTCGCCCCATTGAAAACGCATTTCTAAAATCTTTTTTAGCCTACATACCCTACACAATCCTTGCATCTATGACCATTCCAGCAATCTTTTATGCAACCAAAAACAAATGGATAGCCCTTGCCGCATTGCTTGTCGCCGTATTTTTCGCCCTTTTAAACAAAGGCCTAATAGTGGTGGCTTTTGCAACTTGTCTTACAGTTTTTCTGTTAAATTGGATTTAGGTGTCTTACCGGTTAAACCCTTTAAAAAGTATTCCAACCCAAGCACTTCTTTAGACAATAAACTTTTAACACCCAAACAAATAATATTCTTAAAACTCCAAACTCAATTCGCTAAAAAAACTCACTCTGAAATTAAAATAAAAATGTCAAATCAGAATAATTTCTTAGATGTGTTTTGTTTTCTATATTCAGAGACAATTTCGCCTAATTCAATGTTCAAAGCCCCAATAGACATGAAAAGTTCTTTTAAGGAGAGTAAAAGTGAGGCAAATAAAGCGACTAGACTAATTGCGAATAAAATTTCTGCAGGGGTGATCCACTTAATAAAAATTAAAAACATACTCAATACACAAAATAAAAAACTAGTCACTCCAAAAATTTGAGTTATTTTAATGATGTTCAATCGAGCATCAAAATTTTGAATTTGTTTTAAAACGCGATCTTCGGGGTGTTCTCTGTACATAGTGGCATATTGGCGAATTAGTTGTGCCAAAGCCAAAAATCGATTGGTATAAGCGAGCATTAATAAACTTATCGCAGAAAAAAGTAATGCAGGGGTGCTAATATTTATTTCCATATTCTAAACCTGATAAAAATTGTAAACATCTTCTAAGATAATATAAACAAAAAAATAAAATAATTAAAAAGATAAAACTTAACAAAGAATACATGGTTCATACAAAAAACCGATAGTCTCTATATGCTAAAATCTTCCTACTTTTAATTTTTCACTTTTCCTTCTCGTATGGAATGGTACAATGACGGTGGGGGAGGAATCGTTTTGATGCTGGGATGCGTGCTTGAGAATTGGGATGATACTGTGCAAAATGTGCTACACTGAGCCTGTCGAAGTGCGTGCCAGAAATGTGGGGGAGTGTTCTGCGAAAAATATGCCAGAAATGTGAGATGATAGTGTGCGAAACGCGTGCCAGAAATGTGGTGTTAATCTTTAAATAGTAAAAGGTTTTTACTTTCAACTTAAAAAAGCCAGGCGCTTCTGAGACTTCATGAATAAAGTTTTTTTCAGAATTGGAAAGATTTTAAATTTTGATTTGAAAAAATATTTATAAGAGTTAAGTTCATAAGGCGGTGTATTCGTAATTTGATGGAGTGCTTATGAATGACAAGGTTTTAGTTTTGTTTTTGTGTGCCATGTTTCAATGGAGCGCAGGGGGTTCTGTGTCGCGAGATATTCCTATTTCAGATCATTATGATGGTAAACGCTTTTTTAATCCTACGCTAGAAAAGCAGTTTCATATTGGTTTTGGTGATATGCAAAAGATGGTAAATCAAAAGAGACCCAAGTGGCCCAAAGATGTTAAAAATGTGGCGAGCCCGCAATTGAATGAGCATCTTAATGAGGGTGATTTTAGTTTGACTTTTGTGAATCATGCGAGTTTTTTGATTCAAACGCCGACAATGAATGTTTTGCTGGATCCTGTGTGGTCAAAACGAGCGAGTCCTGTTGGTTCTATTGGGCCTAAAAGGGTGAGAGAGCCAGGAGTGCATTTTGATAGTTTGCCAAAAATAGATTTGATTTTGATAAGTCATAATCATTATGATCATTTGGATAAATACACTATAAAAAAGTTGAATAAACGCTTTGCTCCCCAAGTCATTGTGCCTATAGGTGATAAAAAACTTTTGCATTCTTTTGGTGTGAAAGATGTTCAAGAGCTAGATTGGTGGGATAGTGTTTCTGTAAGTGATGATTTGAAAGTTGTTTTTACTCCCCAACAGCATTCTTCAAGGAGGGGGCTTTTTGATACTGATAAAAGTTTGTGGGGAAGTTATTTTATAAAGTACAGAGAGAGGTCGATTTATTTTGGTGGAGATGGTGGCTACTCTACTCATTTTAGAGATATTAGAGCTCGACTTGGTGCTCCAGATGTGGCTATGATAGGGATTGGGGCGTATTTGCCTAGGGTTTTAATGAAGCCTATCCATACAAGTCCTGCCGATGCAGTGAAAGCCCATCTTGATTTAAATGCAAAGCAAAGTGTAGCCATGCATTTTGGTACATTTCAGTTGGCAGCTGATGAGTTTGGAGAACCACAAAGAGAACTCCAAAAAGCTATAGAAAAGCAAAAGCTGGGTGCAGATGATTTTATTGTGATGTTAGAAGGAGAAACTAAGTTTTATAGAAAGTCTGCGACAAAAGAGTCTCAAAAAGAGGAGTGATTGTGATTTTAAGGGCTTTTTCTGCAAGTTTTTTAGATCAATAGAAAGATTTTTAAAAGAGAGGCCATTTTTATTAATGATGTTTTTTTAGGTGTGTTCAATGGAATGCTTGTTTTGAGGTGTCGAACTGCTTTTTTGGGGAGTTATGTTTGGCAAAATAGAGTCAATTGTTTTTGTCAGGTGTATTTGTGTATTGAAATCAAAAAATGTTGTAGTGGTTTTTTGAGTGAAAACTTTGTAAAATAAAGGGGTATCAAGGAGATAACAAACGAATAATTACGATAAAGTTCTAGATTTTTTTGAGAAAAACGACGAAGCCCTCAATGCGACTAAAGTTTCAGAAGGCACAGGTTTAGATAAAAAAGAAGTGTCTAAGGTGATGGATAAACTCAAAAAAGAAGAGAAGATAGTTTCGCCTAAAAGGTGCTACTGGCAAATTAAAAAGTAAATCTAAAAAATCAAGAGTCTAGTGGCATTTTAAAATAAATAATAGAGTTGATTTGTTTTTTCTATAGTTTTTAATGGCCACTTACCAAGACCTGTTTCCTGTTTTAAGGTAGCATAGAAATTTTCTATAGCGGCATTATCCCAGCGTTTTGCTTGTATGTGGGGGTATACTGCTTTTTCCGTTTTTCATCTGACATATGTTACCTCTTTCAGATATAAATATACCTATTTTTTGAGTCCGTTTAAATGACGCAAGTTAGAGAAACATTTCAGCGATAGCGTGAGGGATGGTGACCCGTACGGGCGGAGACTGGCGTGGTGTTAATCGTTTTGTTTATTAGTGAGCAAGGCTCCGTTTTTGGAGCTAACT
>JAAYJH010000114.1 GCA_012523035.1 Fibrobacter sp. | reverse complement strand
GGGATGCGTGCCTGGAATGTGGGATGTGTTTGCGAAAAAATAGTTCATCTTTGAAAATTTATAACTTTTAACTTCTCTCTTTCTACTTTTATATCGTATGGATTGCCACGGGCAAAGCCCTCGTCATGGCGGAGAGGATCTGTTTTTAATGTTTTTATTTTTAAAAGAAAAAGAACCCTAAATATAGGGTTCTTTTTACGGGATGGACGAGGCTTGAACTCGCAACCTCCGGCGTGACAGGCCGGTGCTCTAACCAAATTGAGCCACCACCCCTTGATGGGCGATAACGGATTCGAACCGCTGACCCGCTGCTTGTAAGGCAGCTGCTCTGAACCAGCTGAGCTAATCGCCCTTTTTTTTGCTTTTACCCATCCATAAGATTCCTACGGGAATCACTACTAAATAGGCAAATACTAAAATAATAGGGGCAACTGTCAGAGACAATGGATTGTTAGGACCCGGACCTTGAGCTAAAAGCACAAAACCCAGTGCTAACAAAATCATTCCAACTAGCATGATTAAAATAGTTTTTTTATTTTTCATAAATTCCTACTAGTCACCACCAAATTACAGACCAAATATATTAAGTCTCTTCCTCTTTGTCAATACTTTTTGCAACTATTTTTCTTTTATGGATTGAATTCTATAAGATTATTAAGAAAATTTGTTTTAAAGGGCTTGAATGCTTTAAACGCGTTTGTTTTTGACTGTGTTTCTTAAGGAGATTCCGTTTGAAATGATTGCCTTAGGGATTGTAATGGAAATCCTTTTTTGTTGGTGCGTGTCTAGTTTTTTTGTTAGGCTTTCAAACAAAAAAGATTGGAGTGGAAAGCCCGACCCGCCCTTCTGTCTTTTTATTTTGCTTTTCGAGTTCATGTTTGGCGATTTCATTGCAAAATAAGGGATTGTCAATATGAATAAGGGCGGGGAAGGCCCTTGATTCGATTTATAAAAGCTGTTTTATAGTTTGATGCTAAACTTTATTTTTGAGAGGGGTATTTTACTCTGGTGTGAAAAGTGCCGTCTAGGCTTAATAAAAAGGCTTTTTCGAGTTTGGCTAGGTCTTTGACGCTGAGTTCTGTTTCGCTAAACTGGCCCTCTTTTAGTCGCAAATCGATGGTGTTTCGAATCATTTCGGCTAATTTTTCTGGAGAGGCTCCTTCCATGGCTCGGCTGGTGGCTTCTATGGAGTCTGCCAGCATGAGTATTGCGGTTTCTTTGCTTTGAGGTTTGGGACCTTTGTACTTGAAGTCTGATTCTTTGATTTCTCGGTCGGGATGGAGTTTTTTTGCCGCATGGTAAAAATATTGTGCGGTGGTGGTGCCATGATGTTCTGCGATAGAAGAGGCTACCAAATCTGGAATATTGTATTCTTTGGCTAGGCTAAGCCCCTGTTCTACATGAGAGGCTATGATTTTCATGGATTGATAGGGGTCCAAACTATCGTGTGGGTTGATGCCGTTTTTTTGATTTTCGGTAAAAAACTCTGGTCTTAAGGTTTTTCCAATGTCGTGATACAAGGCCATGACTCGAACTAATAAAGCATTTGCTCCTATGTATTCTGCGACTTTTTCGGCTAAATTTGAAACTTGTATGCTGTGGTGAAAGGAGCCCGGCGCAAGCTCTGAAATTCGTTTCAAAGCAGGTCGGTTAAAGTCTGACATTTCCATTAAGCTTAAAAAAGTGGTGATGCCAAAGAGTTTTTCGGCTAGGTGAATGAATAATACAGAAGCTAATGCTGTACAAAGCACAAGATTTAAGGAGCCTGCTATAAACGAGGTGTAAAATACATCGAATGCAAGTCTGTTTCTAAGTAATAGATTAATCACTAACATCAAGGCAAACATAGTGACCCCAAATAAGATGCCCCACGCAAATTGTGCCCGATACCGCATGCGTGCTAAAAAGTTTATGGTCGCCCAACAGACAAAAAATGAGGATATCATGACAGTGAGGTCGTAACCGCCTAAAAAACTTAAAAAAACTGATGAAAATAGAGAAAAAATAAGCCCAACACGACGGTTGAAGAGGACTGTGGCAATGATTGGTCCTAAGCTAAACGGATATATCCATATCAGATCAACTGTGTCTGGAATAATAGATTGTCCTTGAGCTAGTTCTCTAGATATGCGGTGGAATAACCAATAAAGAATGAGTTGAAAGGCAAGTAAAGAGATGATTGCCCATATATGCCTTGTTTTCTTGATCAAATGTGTGCCTGCAAAGACTAAGAAAAACAAGAAAAATCCAGAGACTATGCTAAATAGTAAAAGGGCTTGCCCATAGGGTGCAGTGAGGGCTTTGTTGCCAGCCTCTTTTTGAAGGCTTTGTTGTAATGCTTCGATCTTTTCTAAAATTTCTTTGGTAATGATTGAGCCTTGAGCAACTATTTCTATCCCTTTGGGAACCATTCCCTTGGATAGGTGTACTTGATCTTTTGCGTTTTTTTGACGAAGTTTTGTTTCTTTGTCTAAGTAAAAAATATTGGGTTCTGTGAATACATATAAAACTTCATAAAACGCACTCTGTAAACCTTGGTTTTTGGGGAATGCTATCTGAAGTTCAGCAAAAGTTTCATCGATTCGGTGTTCTTTGGGTTGAATTTGTGCCACTTCTATGATGATTTCAGAGTTTCCTTTGATTAAAGAGACGTTGGAATTAGTGTAAGTGATAAAAGGAATGTCTGGGGCGTTATAATTGTCTTTGAATAATTTTAATGTGGTTTTATTGTTGGTGATTAAAGTGTTAGAAACCCCTTTTTCTAACATTTTTTGAAAAGCTGCATACAAGGAGTCTCTGGCTTTGTTTTCTACACTTAGTTTTTGAATGGCTGTGGTAGAAAGTTTTTGTTTTAATGAATCAAAAAGTACTGAGGTTTGTTTGGTGAGTGCTTGCACAGAATCCATGTCGGTGCTTTTTTCAATGTTTTGTTTTAAGATGCCATAAGTATTGATTTTTGATAGAAATTGCTTTAGCGTTTTTAAGATTTTCTCCGTTTCGTCGGGATTGAATTCAAAAACAGCATTGACTTTTTCACTGGCTTTTTGCCTTTCAACTTCTAATTCTTGCTCTGTCTTGGGCACCTCAAATGATATGGGTGCAATGAGAGTCCTAGCACTGACTTCTCCTAAATAAGGTGTTTCTGCTTTTTGTGCCAGTTCTTTGTCTGGAAACAAAAGTACCGCCAAGAGAGATACAAAAACCCACCCCAAGATTGCAGAGATTTTCATTGGAGTGAGTTTCATGAGCATTCCTTTTCGCTTTCGTAAGCATTGATGATTTCTTTGACTAAACGATGCCTTAAAACATCGCTAGCATCTAATTCAATGTGGGCTATCCCTTGTATGTTTTTTAATAAACGAATAGCATGAATAAAACCAGATTCTAAGCCTTTGGATAAATCAACCTGTGATGGATCTCCAGTGATAATGACCTTACTATGATTCCCTAATCTTGTTAAAAACATCTTCATTTGAGCCACCGTTGTATTTTGAGCTTCGTCTAATATGATGAAGGTCCGTTTTAGTGTGCGACCACGCATATAGGCCAAAGGAGCCACTTCTATGGCACCAGTTTCTTGATATCGCTTTAGCTTTTCTGCGGGCAATAACTCACTCAAGCTATCGTGAATTGGACGCAAATAAGGGGCAATTTTTTCTTTAAGATCTCCTGGTAAAAAGCCCAATGACTCCCCCGCTTCTACTGCAGGACGCACTAAGCAAATTCGTTCCACTTCTTTGTGCTCTAGGCTAGCCACTGCAAGAGCTACTGCCAAAAAAGTTTTACCCGTGCCCGCTAGTCCTTTTGCAAATACAATATCATTTTGCTCCACAGCTTGTACCAATTTTTTTTGATTGATGGTTCTTGGGCTCACCGCAAATCCATAACGATTTTGCAGTATAGACTGGCCTACTACACTTGGGTCTTGAAGTGTTTGGAGTGCTTTGGGCTCTAATAAACGCCGCAACCAGTCCTCTGTGATGACTTCACCTCTTTGGGCAGAAAACTTCATTTGGTCTAACAAACTAAGCGTAGCTTGTATGTTGCTGTCTTTACTTTTGCTTTCAATAAAGAGACCTGGAAGTCTGGTTTGAATAGACACCAAAAAACGAGTCTCTAGTATTTTAAAGACTTTATCGTTTTCTCCAGCGATGAGTTGTTTTAAATCATCTGCAATGGGGTATCGTATAGACTTACTCATCTCCTGATTGTTGTTCTACAGGTATGCCTAGTTGGTGTTTGGCCTCAAAGATTTCTCGACGAAGCTTGTGGTTTTCTTCGGTGAGTCCTATCGCCTCTTTTTCTGCGTCTTTTAGTTCGTTTTTATTCACGACTGTTTGTTTGGCTCCACCATCGCCACCACTAGTGCCACTACCATCGTAATCTCCATGGTCACCGCCTCCACCAGAAGAACCTGCACAAGCAGTAAAGAAAATAACAATGCTAACGACAAAGAAAAGTTTCCATTTTTTTAAAAAAGACATTATTTAAGCTCCATGCTAGTCTGTGTTGCTTTAAAATATATATAGAAGAAAAAATAAAAGGTAGAAAAAGCTAAATTTTTTCTTAATGAACAAGAACAATGCCCTTTTAAGTGAATATTCTGAAGTATTTATTTCTGATTTTTTGAATAATCCTGTAAAAACTTACCGAAAGCGACGAGAAAACTTGCTTTCTCACTTGGATTCTTTTTGCGTTTTTGCTGGAGTTTCTATTGAACCTGGACTCGATGAAACTTTTAGTTCTGTGTGGACTCGGTTTATTCAAGACCCTGCCTTTTTGTTTTTAACAGGAATAAATCAAGTGGGTTGTTATTTGTTGCTAGACCCTTTGGCTCCAAAAAAAGAAGATCAAGAGATTTTATTTATCCCACCCAAAAACGCAAACAAAGAGTTTTGGCTAGGGAAACGCATGGGGTATGAAGTGGAATTAGAGGATTTGAAATCTTTGACGGGTTTTGAAAACATTTTGCCCAATGGTGCTTTATGGGGGAAAATTCTAGACTTGAGTGAGAGGTCTAAGACTCCTGCAAAGGCATATGCTTTTTTTTATGATGCTATTCATACAGACCACAATGCGAAGTTTGTTCAAAAATTAGAAGATTTTTTACCCGATTCTATGGATCTAAAAAACATTGCCGATGTGCACCTAGACTTGAGGATGAGCTTAGATGAAGAGAGGGTGACTCTGGTTCAAAAAGCCCAAGCTATTTCCAAAGATGCTTTTTTATCTATTTTAAAAAACATGGGTTCTTATAAAACAGAAAGAGATTTGTCCTTACAACTCAATTTGGCACTGCAACTGCAAAGTGATGGAGATTTAGCGTTTCCTACGATAGTTGCAGCCGGTAAAAATGCGTGTAGTTTACATTATTCAAAAAAAGATGAGCCTTTGTGTCTTGGTGACTTAGTTTTATTGGACTTTGGTATTAGAGTGAACACCCAACATAGCGATATTTCAAGGACTATCCCTATATCTGGCGTTTTTAATCCTTTGCAAAAACTCCTTTATAATATCGTTTTGGACGCTCAAGCCTTTCATGAGGCTCAAGTCAAACCTGGTTTTAGTTTGGCTGAACTAGACCCTCTGGTTTGGGATTTTATTATCCGCGAGTTAGAAAATCGTTTGGTGAAAAAAGGTGGATCCTATAAATTGTTATACGATAAACGGCCCCATGGAGTGAGTCATTTTATAGGAGAATTTATACACGAAGGAGACCCCAAAGGAAGATCTTTGGACAAGAAATTGAAAGCCGGGATGCTTATTTCTAACGAGCCTGGATTGTATGGTCATTTTGAACTCGAAATCCAATCAAACCTTTATAAAGAACAAATTGGGATTCGTATTGAAGACAATCTTTTAATCACAGAGACTGGGTGTATTAATTTATCTAAATCTATCCCCAAAACAGTTTCTGAAATAGAAGCCTGGATGGCTCCATCAAAATTCACTTCAAATTTATAGGTAATACAGTTATATATGTGGAAAATCAAAGGGACTAATCGATATTTTATCTCTGTGTTTGCAACAACATTTGTGCAAATGGGTGTGTTTATATATACTCAAAAAGTCATTTCAAGCACTTCTACTTCTACACACTTTTTGTGGCAGAGTATCCTTTTGCAAGGATTGTTTTTATTGCCTTATATTTTGGTGATGGCACCTGCTAGTTATTTTTCAAATCGATTCCCCAAACCAAAAGTCTTGGCTTGGAGCTCTTTTTTTATGACACTCACTGTGATGAGCATGGCTATCTGCTCTACCGCGGGATATCCAAAATTAGCATACTGGCTCACACTTGCACTGGCTTCGGGTTTCGCTGTCCATAGCCCTGCAAAATATGGTGTTTTAAAAGAAATGTTTGGCACCGAAAAATTAAGTTATGCCAATGCTTTTTTACAATTGATTTCGATACTTGCTTTGCTTGGCTCCTCATGGTTGATGCATTTTGGGCTCCTTTTCACTCAATCTATTTCGACCAGTTCTACCCTAAACGATTTTTCATCTAAATCCATTGCGTATCCGTGGATTTTAGTGGGTATGAGCTTACTGGCAACAATAGTTTCTTTTTGGATTCCTAATGTGGGTCGAGAAGATTCTTTTTCTAAACTGCGTTCGAGTAAAAGGACCTTTAATTCGACCTGGTCTAACCGAAATGTACGCTCCACTATCATTGGTTTGTCTATGTTTTGGGCTATGGCACAGGTTTTTGTGCTTATATTTCAAGATGCTTCTGGAGAACACGGGCTCTCTGTGCTCCAAGACAGTTTGATCCACACCTTTATTGGTCTTGCAATTGGTTCTTTGATTGCGGCCAGGACTTCTAAGACATTTATAGAAATTGGACTTATACCTATGGGGGTATTGGGAACCGCTTTAGCGATGTTTTTGATCCCTTTCACCTTAAACCCCATATTACTCACTGTTTTGTTTGTTTTGATTGGGCTTGGAGGAGGACTTTTGCTGGTCCCTCTCAATACAGTGCTTCAATTTAACACCCGCCCCAGTACTTCTGGCCGTATTTTAGCCGTGAGCAATATGGTGCAAGCTATTGCACTTGCAATCTTTTTAGGGCTTTACTCTTTGTTGCTCTACTATACTAGAATGACTCCACACCATTTCTTTTTTGGTTTGAGTTTTATATTTTTGTTTGGTTTTATTTGGTTTTGGTTTTATATGCCTCAGGTGTTTATTCGCTCTGTGCTTCGGCTTATTTTTAGTCGTTATAAAATGCAGGTGCTAGGCTTAGAAAATATCCCCAACGATGGAGCAGCCTTGTTGGTTGGGAACCATCACAGTTTTATTGATTGGGCTATTTTGCAAATGGCAAGTCCCAGACCCCTTCGCTTTGCCTCCAATAAAGATCACTTTGAAAAATGGTACCTTAGAATCATTTTAAAAAAGCTAGGGATGATACGAATCCCCGCCAGAGATCCAGAACTAGCCCTTCTAGAAATCAATGAGTGTTTGCTTCGTGGAGAGGCTGTGGTTCTGTTTCCTACTGGAGAGGTTTCTAAAGCCCCTCATGTAGTGCCCTTTACAATTGATTTTTCTAGTGCCTTACAAAATACGAACGCCATTGTGATTCCTTTTTATATTCAAGGGATGTGGGGCAGTCGCTATAGTTATAGTGGTTCAGACATGCATGACTTCACCTCTCCAAGAGCTGCCACAGTTGCGTTTGGAAAACCAGTTTCTATGAAAACTCCAGCCAATGAGATCCGTGAAATCATTCGAGATATTTCTATAGATGCATGGTCTCAAGCCATTTGTTTTAGAAAATCAGTCGTTTCTTCTTGGCTTAGGACTTGTAAAAAAGTGGTTCGTTTTGGTCCCTCTATTTATAGTCCCGATGGGGCCCATTTATCTGGCTATAAATTACTCTGTGCAGTGCTTGCCTATAGTCGAAAAATAAAACAAGCCACAGCAGGGCAAAAAAACATTGGGATCATGCTTCCACCCACTCCAGGTGGAATCATTGTGAATCTAGCGACTTGGGTTTTGGGTAAAGTGAGTTGTAACTTAAACTACACCTCCTCTCCCGATGTAGTAGCAAAATGCATTCAAGAAGCCAACATAAAAACAGTGATCACCAGTTCGCAGTTTTTAGAAAAAATGAAAAACAGAGGTAATGATTTTTATAATATGGGCGGTGCTCAGTGTAAAGTGATCTTTGCAGAAGAGGTGAAAGAAACTATTTCTAAAGGAACACTCTTGTACTATTTGTTAGTCGGTGTATTGTTGCCCACCTTCTTGATTGAATTTTTATTCTTCAAAAAGACTAAACTTTCTAGTGTGGCCACCATTTTATTCAGTTCTGGCTCAGAAGGGACTCCAAAAGGTGTGATGTTGTCTCATTATAATTTGATCGGAAATATTGAGCAAACTTCTTGTATTTTAAATGTGAGTCGAGGGGATGTGATGCTTGCAGAACTCCCTTTATTCCACTCTTTTGGTCTCACTGTGACCACCTTGTTAAACTTAGTAGAAGGCTGCCCCATTGTCGCTATTGCAGACCCAACCGATGTGAAAACCATGGCTAGGGCTTGTGCTGAATTCAAAGTGACTATTTTTGTGGGTACCCCTACTTTTTTAAGGGCTTTTGTGGTCAACAAATTAGTCCACCCTATGGTTTTTAAATATTTACGAATCATTATTGCCGGGGCAGAAAGCTTAAGGCCAGAACTTCAAGATTCTTTTAAAATGAAATTTGGAAAAGAAATTTTCGAAGGTTACGGTTGCACAGAGACCACACCCGTTGCTTCTGTGAATACAGAAAACATTTTGCTCAATGACTTTTTGACTATGCAAATCAATAATAAACCAGGGACTGTGGGTATGGCCCTCCCTGGAACTCGATTTAAAATTGTAGATCCAGAAACTAATGAAGAGTTGCCAGTTGGAGAAGCTGGAATGATTTTAATCGGAGGTTGTCAGGTGATGGTGGGTTACTTGAACAACCCTCAAAAAACAAAAGAAGTACTTATAGAAATCGATGGAAAAAAATGGTATAAAACCGGAGACAAAGGACACTTAGATGAAGATGGATTTTTGACTATTGTCGATAGGTACAGTCGTTTTGCTAAAATCGGAGGCGAAATGGTGAGCCTAGGAGCAGTGGAACTACGAATCCAAGACACTAATATTTTAAAAGGTTTTGATTATGCCGTTACCTCTGTAGCAGATTCTGTGAAAGGAGAGCGACTTATTTTGTTATACGAAGGAGATCAAAAAGCAAGTGATGTGCTACAAGGGATTCGTAAAGCAGGTGTTCCCCCTTTGTTGATTCCTAGCCAAGCATATAATGTAGAAAATTTACCTAAACTAGGGAGCGGAAAGATGAATTTAAAAGAAGTCAAAGAGATAGCTCTTTCATTGGTGGCAAAATGAGGGGTGCTTTTACAGAAACTCGAGTGGTACGCGTTATAGGGTCGCTTGTCTTTTTGATTGGCGTAATTGTCTCATTTTTTGTAAAAATTTTTGAAAAAGCCCTTGTTTTTGCAGACTCAACTGTACTTTTAGCGACCCAAAGGTACACTAGTTTTACAGGTAAAATCGCACTAAAGACTTTTAAAGAAGATCAGGAGCTGTGGAAGCTTTTAAATCAAATCAGTCAAGACTTATTGCCTATTGCCAAAACTTTGGTCCCTATCGGTTTAACTGCAGCTATTTTAATCATGTGTTTAGGCGTTTTAATCATGGCCTTTCCACGCTACTTCGGCCATTTACTGGTCATTTTTAAAGTACTAAAAAGAGTTTCCCCTACGCAAGAAATTAAAAAAAAGGCCCTATTATAAAATAGAGCCTTCAAGTTTTCTTAAATCAAATTACGCTTGAGCGTTCACCCATTCAGCATTGGATTTGACGGCCTCTACTGACTTTTCAAAGGCTAGCTTTTCGGAATCGGTCATGGAAACTTCGAGGATCTTTTCGACTCCACCTGCACCCATCACCACAGGAACTCCACAATACAAGTCTTGGACACCATACTCACCATTTAACATGGCAGCACATGTCAAAACACTTTTTTTATCTAAAAGGTAGGCTTCGGCCATTTTGATGGCTGACAAGCCTGGGCTATAAAATGCAGAACCAGTTTTGAGAAGTTCCACAATTTCACCTCCAGCATTTGCTGTGCGAACCGCTAGTTTGTCAAAAGTTTCTCTGTCCATCAGCTCTGGAAGCGGGATTCCACCCACAGAAACATAATTGTAAAGACTCACCATAGTGTCACCGTGTCCACCCATCACCACAGCATTCACATCTTCTGCTGCAACCCCTAATTCCATAGCCACAAAGCATGCTAAACGAGAGGAATCTAAAACTCCAGCCATACCCACAACTTGCTTAGAAGGGAAACCAGTCACTTTTTGCATTGCATACACCATAGCGTCTAGCGGATTAGTAATGACGATCACAAATGCATTAGGAGCTGTGTTTTTTATGGCGGTTCCAACAGTTTGGATAATACCGTAATTAATACCAAGCAAGTCATCACGACTCATCCCTGGTTTTCTTGGAACACCTGCTGTAACAATCACGACATCTGAATCCGCTAGATCAGCATAGTCATTTGAGCCTGTTAAAAGAGCAGAAGAATAAATAACAGAACGACCTTCCATAATATCTAATGCTTTGCCCTGAGGCACTCCAGGGGCAATATCAATAAGAACTATGTCTCCAAGTTGTTTTTGAGCAAGGGCCAAAGCCATTGTACCACCAATTTGACCTGCACCAACAAGAGCAATTTTTTTTCTAGCCATAAAAGTATCCTTCAATGAAAAATTATTAACAGAGCACACCAATGAATGAGCACTCTATGAATGTATAGATAGAAAATCTGAATCAAAAAAAACACTATTTTTTTACTAAGTTTAAAGATATGAGTAAAGCAAAAAGACAAGCACCCACACTCCCTAAAGGGACTCGCGATTTTTACCCTGAATCCATGCGATTACAGAATTTTATTTTTGACACTTGGAAACGAGTATCCAAACGATTTGGATATGAAGAATACGAAGGCCCTATTTTTGAACATTTAGAACTTTTCACCGGTAAATCTGGCGATGAAATTGTAAGCCAGCTCTATCACTTTGAAGACAAAGGGAACAGGGCTTTAGCACTTAGGCCTGAAATGACCCCTACCTTGGCCCGTTTGATAGTCCAAAAAGGAAACACCATAAAAAAACCATTCAAATGGTTTAGTATTCCCAGACTTTTTCGATATGAAAGGGCTCAAAAAGGCCGTTTAAGGGAGTTTTTTCAACTGAACTTGGATGTCATTGGCACCGAGAGTGTTTTTGCCGAAGCTGATTTGATTTCTGCTATTGTAGCGATGCTTGTAGAATTTGGCTTGTCTGCAGATGATTTTAGCATAGGTATTTCTAGTCGTGAACTGCTGGCTAACTATTTAATAGAAATAGGAGTCTCAGACCCTAACTTGGTCTATCCCGCTCTCGATCGAAGGCTCAAAACGAGTCCCGAAGCTTTTTTAAGCACCCTTTTAGAGCTTGGCCTTTTAGAAACACAAGTCCAGAAAATAAACACTTTCATGGAATCTAAAAGTTTGAACGAAATACGAACGATGATCTCCAGTCCAAACTCTATCCAAGCTTTAAACGACTTGCAAAACTTATTTGATTTAATTGAAAATACAGGATTTGGGCCTTATATTGGCTTAGATTTGAGCATTGTTCGCGGACTTGCCTATTACACGGGCATTGTATTTGAAGTTTTTGATCGAGCAAAATCCATGCGGGCTATTGCAGGAGGAGGGCGATACGATAACCTTTGTGAAAACTTAGGGGGTCAAAAAGTGCCAGGCGTAGGTTTTGGAATGGGTGATGTAGTGCTTGCCAACTTATTGAAAGACCACGATTTAATCCCTGATTTACACCCAAAAATCGATCTTTATATCGCTTCATTTACCAATGATTTTCCTAAGGTGTTTGTGCTTGCCAACCAATTTAGGGAGCTTCACTTGAATGTGGCTCATCCATTAGAAATAACGAAGCTCTCCAAGCAAATGGACCAAGCCAACAGCCAAGGTGCTCGCTGTGTTGTTTATGTGGATGGTGAAAAGGCGACCGAAAACACTTATGAATTTAAAGATTTATCTAAAGGGCTTATGCACATAGGCTCTATTCAAGATATTGTGGAATACTTAAAAAATGAGCCCTCTTAAAACCCTTTCTTTTATACTTGTTTTATTTTTTTCTTTAGCCCTTCTCGCTTTTTTTTACCCCGAAGAAGGGATAGAAATTTCAAACACAACACTTCGATTCCCTAGTTTATCTAGTGTTTTCACAGTCCCCACTAAAGAAAAAGGCGAAGATCCTGAGGCCGCTATCCAGCGAATGCTTGCAGAAACAAGGCAAAGAGAATTTTCTGCTTACGCCGATTCTCTTCATTTTTATGAGTCTTTTTTTGAATCTGGTGCCACTCGATTTAATTTACCCAACAATGACCCGACTTGGTTCGATCGATTCTTTAGCAATCTAGAAAAAGCAAAAGCAAACTCAGAAGTTTTGCACATATTCCATTATGGAGACTCACAAATCGAAGAAGATCGCATATCTTCGACTATTCGTCAATCCATGCAAAACTGGTTTGGAGGCAATGGACCTGGACTTTTGCCGGCTGTTTTAGACATCCCCTCTATGAGCACACAACACTGGAGCTCCGACGCTTTAAACCGTTATATTTTATTTGGCCAAAAAGAGCAAGAAGCTACACACAATCGCTATGGCCCTTTGGCGCAATTTGCCACGCTCAACGGCTCTGCAAGTGTGACCATCAAACCAAGACCCAATCGATTAAAGCAATTTCCAAATGTAGGAGACTACCAAAAAATACGGGTTTTAACAGGGAAAGAATCTCGTTTTAATGTGAGTCTGTTTTATGACTCCACCTACTCAGAATGGAGTGGTGAAACAGAAAAAAAGAAAGTCAAAAATGCACAAGCAAGCACACCGCAAGTCACTCGCTTGGAGCACTTAAACATATATGAATGGAACTTAGAAAATCCAAGCAATAGAGTGCGGTTTTCTTTTTCTGGAAGGGCTGAAATTTATGGCGTATCCATGGATGGAACTTACGGTGTAGCAGTAAACAATGTCCCCATGCGAGGGAGTTCTGGCACCATATTTCACCGTATTCACCCCCCACTTTTAAAAGAAGCTTATTCCGCTTTAAATGCCAAATTAATTATAATGGAATACGGAGGAAACCTGGTCCCTGGTGCATCCAAAAAAAATATCAATTGGATAAAAAGAATCATCACCAAACAAATCAAAACCCTTCAGGAGGTAAACCCTGATGCAGACATTCTCTTTATTGGTCCTGCAGATATGGCCAAACGCATCAACGGTAAACTACAAACATACCCTGGTTTATCTATGGTCATTCAAGCCCTTCAAGAAGTTTGCGAAGAAAATGGCGTAGCTTATTGGGATATGCACCGCGTCATGGGCGGAGACGGCTCCATTCAAAAGTGGACCAAAACAAACCCTCCCCTTGGACACACCGATTTCATTCACTTTACAAGGCATGGTGCAGCTCATATGGGCGACTTGTTTAGCAATTCAATCAAAACTTATTATGATTTTTATAAGTTCAGAGATGCTCATAAAATAGATGATGCCAAGCTAAAAGACATTAAAGCTTTTGCAGATTCTTCTCGTCAAGAGCAACTGATTCAAAAAGAAGCAGAGGTGGAGTAATGTATTTACGGATGCAAAAAAAATATAACATATGGGTTTTTAGACCCACCATCTATTTGTTTTTATTCCTGTCGCTATGTACAAATCCACTCCAAGCTTCTGAATACTCGCTCGAAAAGTACTCTTTTATCAATACTGACATCAATGAGTTAAACTTCCCCCTTGGAGACAAAAAATTTCAGCAATTTTACAAAAAACTAGACACTTTGATTTTTGAAAATAAGGGTCAAATTCGAATTGCCCACTTTGGTGGTTCTCATATCCAAGCTGATGTGTTTTCTAATAGAGTCCGAGAAAAACTAGCCACACAATATCCAGGTCAAGCTTCTAGTCGTGGCTTTGTATTTCCATATTCTGCCGCCAGGACCAACACCCCCTCTAGCTATGCTTCATATTACAAAGGGAAGTGGGACATGAGTCGAAATGTGCTGAGAGAAATATCTAAACCACTGGGCTTGCTTGGAATTGCAGTGAGCACCACCGATCCTCAGGCCGAAATCACCCTATTATTAAACAAATACAACCCTGTTCCTATTTGGCTTTTTAATAGAGTCCGCTTGTTCGGTTTTTCAAGCTTGAACGATGTAGAACCACAAATCTTATTGGACAGTATTTTTTATAAAGGTGTTTTAGACACTTCTAGTGCATCTTATGTGTTTGAACTCCCTAGGTTGACCGACTCTTTAATTTTATCATTTCGATGGAATGACTCTCTATTACAAGACTCTCTTTTGAACTTATTAAAAATAGATTCCCTAAATTTGAATTCCTTAAAAAAAGAAGAAGTTTTAGCTTTGGACTCTATGTTTTATGATTCCTTAGCTGTAGAAGACACCCTTAAAGCGTTGCAACACCAATTCACAATGACTGGATTATTAGTTGAAAATGATTTCCCAGGAATTTCTTATACCAACATAGGCATCAATGGTGCCAAGGTGGAGTCATATTTAGCCTGCCCTAAATTAGAGCATGAACTGAAGTTTTTTAAGCCTGACTTGGTCATTTTTTCTATTGGAATTAACGACGCCAATGTAGAGCGATTCAACGAAAAAAAATTTTTAAGTGATTACGATTCTTTGATTCAAATCATTCAGAAAGTGAATCCTGGTGTAGCTATAATATTTACCACCAATAATGATTCTTTTAGAAAAAAAAATCGGTGGCGTTATATAAAACACCCTAATGGTGAAATTGCCAAACAGAACTTTTATAAATTGGCTCAAAAACACAAAGCGGCGGTGTGGGATTTATTTTCCATAATGGGAGGTTTAGGGTCTATGGCAGAATGGGAAAAGGCAAAACTAGCTAAAAAAGACAAAGTGCATTTTAACAGCACAGGCTATAAGATCATTGGAGATCTTTTTTATGAAGCTCTTTTAAAAGCATACAGCCACCACCTGTCCCATTTACCAGCAGAATCTCCTTCAAGTAAAATTAAACCCCAAAAGGCCTACCCATGATTGAAAGCCTGCTTTCTTATTTCACTCATATTTTTTCTTTTAATCAAAATTCTCCTTTATTATTCACTCAATTTTATTTTTGGGCTTTTTTTGCCCTTGTTTTTGCAGTATTCTCACTAATACACAACAAATTCTTTTTACGGAATTCATTTTTATTTTTTGTAAGCCTTTTCTTTTACTACAAAACCAGTGGTAGCTATGTTTTAATTTTAATATTCACGGTTTTACTCAACTATTATATAGCCAGAGCCATCCATTTATTTGATAAAAAGTTTTTCCGATTGTTTTTTCTCTTTTGGGGAGTTGCACTAAACTTATTCACTCTAAGCTATTTTAAATACAGCTATTTTTTCTTAGATCTATTGCACAAAACCTTAGGAGTAGAGCTTCAAATTTACAATTTTTTTGCCGCTGGGACTAATTATTTTTTTAAAACCCATTCTTTAGTGGATCAAATTATTCTTCCTGTAGGTATTTCTTTTTTTACATTCCAAGCCATTAGTTATATTGTAGATGTTTACCGAAAAATTGTATTGCCTGTAAACCGCTTGTTAGATTTTGGATTTTACTTGACATTTTTTCCGCAACTGGTGGCAGGTCCTATAGTTCGAGCGAACAAATTTATACCTCAATTGTATAAAAAATCTGTGCTTCCCAGACGCACTTTTGGCCTTGCTATTTTTTGGATCCTCAACGGACTCGCCAAAAAAATAATCATGAGCGACTATCTAGCGACGAATTTTGTAGATAGAGTCTTCGAAACACCCCTACTTTTTACAGGATTTGAAAACTTACTAGCCCTTTTTGCCTATTCTTTGCAAGTTTATGCCGATTTTTCTGGTTATACAGACATAGCTATCGGCGTAGCCCTTTTAATGGGTTTTCACCTTCCTCAAAACTTTAACTCCCCTTACAAGGCCATCAATCCAGCTGGTTTTTGGAGGCGTTGGCACATGTCTTTATCTACTTGGCTTAGAGACTATTTGTACATACCGCTTGGCGGCAATAGAAGGGCTAGCGTAGGCACTTTTTTTTGGATCGCTATCATTTCTCTTGTGGCTATAATTCTTTCTGGAAGCTTTCTCATTGCATTTATTTTGGCAGCGTTTTTTATAGGGCTTTCTATTTATGCCTATTTCAACAGCAAAGACCGCCGTTCTATCACCACTCAAATGAACAATATGACCACCATGCTTTTGGGTGGATTATGGCATGGTGCTAGCTGGAATTTTATGATTTGGGGTGGATTGAATGGGGCGGGGATGATTTTACACCGATTATGGGTCCGATTCCCTACCACTTTAAGAGCCTTTATTATGTTTGTGATCACAGCCGCTTGCTTGATTATCAACAAATACTCATTTCATCCACTTTTAAGCATTATCGGTGTTTGGAGTGGTATTATTTTAATTGGTATATACTTAGGGCTTTTATACAGTCTATTTTCTAAGAAAAAAATACAATGGATTTTTACTGTATGGAATGTATTTTTGACTTTTGTTTTTATCACATTCACTCGATTGTTCTTTAGGTCTGGTTCCAATTTAGATCCAGTTGAGGCCAACGAAACAGCGTGGGAAACAGCCACCAACATGATTCGTCAAATAGGAAGCCCATGGAGCTTAAAAACACTGCCAAACATGATAATGGAATACAAAAACATCATTTTAGTTTTTGCATTAGGCATGCTTATACATTGGCTTCCAGACCGTTTCAAACGCTTGTACCGCTACTATTTTGCCAGTGCCCCTTTGGTTTTGCAAATGTTTTTCACAATCATAGCTATTTTTATTATCTACCAATTTATGAGTGCAGACTCTCAACCATTCATTTACTTCCAGTTTTAAATAAAACCTTAAACAAAGGTACCCAAACTTCTTCGCCTTGATCAGAACGCCAGCGAACCACTTGGTCCAGAACTGCACTCACAGGTTTCATCTGTTTTCTTAACAAAGCATCAAACACTTCGTTTCTAAATGATTTAGAAAAATAAGCCCACACCTCACCATCATAAACCAAAGCATAGTTGTTGTATTTCACTTTTTTCAGTTTAAACTTTTCTCTTAAGGCAATGTTTTGAATTTTATCTTGAAGTACTTGCTTTTGTAAAATCAGTTTTTCAGTTACATTTTCATCTTCTATTTCAGAAGAGTTAAGTTTAGTCTTTGCCGAAGTTTTTTGTTTTTTCTCTTGATTTTTCTTTGCCTTTTTGGTTAAATAAAAGCCCAAGTCAATGTCTTTTAAGGAAAGCTCTACACTCAATTCTGTTGGATGGATTATTTTTTGTGAGAACTTCTCTATGGTAAAAGTTTCTAACCAGTTTTTAGGAAGTTTTTGACTGTGGCCCAACACACAAATAGACTTTTTAGCACGAGTACACGCTGTATAAAGGAGCCTAAAATCCTCTTGTTTTTTATCTTCATTTTTTGAATCAGGGCTCCAATCTCCTAAAGACAAAAACACATGATCAAACTCTAAACCCTTAGCACTGTGCATGGTCCCCACAGAAATCAAATTTTTATTTTTTCCAGAAAAATCTTCTATCACAGTTTCTTGCAAATAGCTCATGAAACTACTAAACACCACTCCATGTTGATCTAATTCTTTTTCTTCTTTTAAAAACTCCTCTCCAATCTTCAAAAGCAAGTCCCAATTATAAGGAGAATTTAGGTTTTTATATTTTTTTTGTACCTGTAAAAGTAAATTATTAAACTCTTGGAAACTCCATGGTCGTTTCCCCACTGTATTTTGCTTAGAAATATATTCAATAAAGTAATTCAATTCTCTTGTTTCGGCTAAATTAAACCGTCTCATTTCGGAACCCTTAATCAATCGATAAGGCATTTTTAAATCTTCCAATTTGGCCGCCGTTAGATACAGCTCTTGATTTCTAAATGATAGGATAGCACAGCTTTCATCGGGATTTTCCATTAACTGTTTCTCTGCCAAAAATGCTGCCATATAAGAACATAAAGAGGGATCTTTTTCTTCATAAAAACTCAAAGAGGCGGCTCCACTTTTTTGTGAAACAGAAAGCAAATCACTTTTCACTCGATGACGAAGTTCTTTTAGCAAAATATTACTTGAATTGACTATTTTAGGTAAAGACCTATAGTTTTTAGTTAAAAAATGCTTTTGAACTCGTGAAAACTCATCTTCAAAGTGTCTAAAATAGATAGGATTTCCACCTCTAAAAGCAAATATACTTTGATCATCATCGCCAACAATGATAACCCTTGGCTCCTTTTCTCCCAAATTATAAAGGACCTTTAAAAGTTCATATTGATCTTTTGATAGGTCTTGAAACTCATCAACCAAAATAACACTAGGCACTCCCAGTGATAATTCTTCTCCAGATTTTATCAACTCCACAGCACTACTAATCACTCTTTTGCTTAAGCTTTCTTTGGAGCCTTGGAGCCCCAAAATAGAAAAAGCCAGCGCATGAAAAGTACTCACATTCACCGAATAAGCCAAAGGACCTGCTAACTTCAGTAGTCGTTTTTTGATTTCTTTAGCAGCAGCTCTTGTAAAAGTGAGCATTAAAATAGAATCTGGTTTAGTCTTTTCTAACCATATTAAAGAAGCCGCTTTGTGCACCAACAAGTGCGTCTTTCCAGACCCCGGGCCCGCAGCGACCAGTATATGTTTCATCCTGCTTCGAATTACTTTTCGTTGGTCCTCATCCACATCCTCAATTTTATTTTTAAGTGCACTAGAAGCCATCGTGCTATAATCTATGCCTCCTAAATAAAGCATTCTAAAAACTTCTGGGTCTTCAATAAAATAATCTCCTAAAAGTTTTTCTGCCGCCTTGGTATCCCCTTCTATCATCAATCGAGAATACTCTCCAACAGCGTGAATAGCTTCTGCTTTTTTTTGATAATGCTGTTCTATAAGTGCAAAGTCTTCTTCTTTAAACTGGAGATTGCTTTTATTTTCGTTCACTTCGATTTGCATCGCGTTATAAAAAACCAGTAAACCTTTGTCCAAAACAATCGAAGAAATAGAGTGTAAAAAAAGCAAGGCAAATTCTATATTTTTTTGTTTTTCTACAGAGCTTATAGCCTCTTGTTCATACACAAGCCCTACTAATTCATCTATAGAAGTCCAAACTAAAGGATCATTTTTAACACTTTTTTGAAGCAAAACATCCACTAAATTTTCAAACAAAGACCAGGACTTTTCTAACTTATTAGAAAGCAATTCAACCTCTATCAAAAACTCTATTTGGTAAATCTGCCTCCCGGCTTCAATCAATCGAATATCAGCCACACTTTCGTGAGCCAAGTATCTCAAAATCCCTCGTAACACAAATAAATTTTTCCGTGTGGTATTTGCACTTGATTCTATCATCGAATTTAACTTCGACAAATTCAAAAACATTTTTTCACCCACTTGAAAATCTTGAAACTGAGTCAGGAGCGTGTTTTTTAATTCTTTACTTCGATTCAAAACACTTTTACTAGTAAAAGGCCCTGTGTGCGTCACCTTTAAACTCAAATCGTTTTTGGCTTCTAGCATTTTTTTGCTGCGCAAAAGTCTCAAACCACTCCTTGCCGCTTTTCGCTCTAAACCTAGTGAATGCAATAACTCATCTAAACTACACTCTGGCTCTCTAGTCCAGCGCTTAGAAATTATCAATCGAATAATCCTAAATGCAATATTCTCATCACTGCCCAAAACATCTACAGCATCTCCTCCTAATTTTTTTCTGGCTTCTTCCACATTATGCACTGTGCTCGAGGTCGCATACATCAAGGATTTATTCCTTTTACGGTACAAAAAACCTTGCTCTTCTAATATCAAAATAGCCGTCCGAACTTTTGTCATCAATGCCTGCATATTTTCTTCTTTTTCTGTCCACCCACATTTATCAGCAATTTCAAGGGCCGACATAGTTATCTTTTTTTGTTTTTTGGCAAGGCTGCTCAGATACCTCCACACACTACTCACTTGGTAATGCGTCATTGTCGAAAAGTGCAACAATTGAAAATTAGAATTCAAATCCGCTTCGTTATAAAGCGTCACACAATGGGCTTGGATATTAGGGTCTCTACCCGCTCGCCCTGTTTCTTGCACATAATTTTCTAATGTTGAAGAAATTTTATAATGAGCCACCAAGCCTACATTATCTTTATCCACTCCCATGCCAAACGCCGTAGTCGCCACCACTGTATCGACTTCTTCGTTTTGAAAATCTTCTAGAAGCTGGATTTTTAGCTCTGTATCCATTTGACCGTTATAGGCAGCAGCTCGTAAGCCATGCTCTTTTAAATAGGAACTCACTTTTACCGTATCCGCCACAGTAGAGCTATATACAATTTTTGGCCTTTCAACATCTTTAAGCACATTCAAAAGCACTGCCTGTCTATCTTTAGCATCAACAGAAGCGGGCAAAAACTCATAAGTTAGATTATTCCTTTTGGCATCTGTGCTAAAAAGCTCTAGATCTAAATCCAACCGAGTTTTGAAATAATTTTGAATATCTTGGATCACTGTTTTTTTGGCAGTCGCGGTGAAACAGCTGACGGGAATCCCTGTTTTAATGTTTTTTGCTTGCATCAAATCTTTGATAAAATCAGCCACATACAAATAATCCACTCTAAAATCATGCCCCCAAGAGCTAAAACAATGGGCCTCATCTAGCACAAAACGCTCAATGCGTCGATTCGACAACAACTTAAAAATCGATTCTGAACGCAAAGATTCTGGGGCAATATACAAGATATTTTTTTTAGCTTCATATAAATCCTCAAAAGCTTGGGCTCTCTCCAAAGGGCTTAACATAGAATTAATATACACCGCCTGATCTATCTGGTGTCGCATACTTAAAACATCCACTTGATCTTTCATCAACGCTTGAATAGGAGAAATAATCACGGTCAAAGCCCCTAGCAAATCTCCTGCAATCAAAGCTGGCAACTGAAAGGTTAAACTTTTACCTCCTCCAGTTGGAAACACCGCCAAAAAAGATTTTTTGTCCATTGCGGACTGCACTACAATTTCTTGCAATGGCGTCTCTTCTTCTTTTGAAAAGCGTCGAAACTCGGTGTAATTGAAATACTTTTTAAGCTGTACTTTAGGATCTAGGATTTTAGAACAATAAGCACAGTTTTTATTTTTGCAAGAAACAAGTCGGCGATTCTTTAAGATCTCATCCAGTGCAGGGTATTTATTTTGTATCCAGTGCGGCAAAAAATCACTCTCACCCTCTTCAAAAAACAACGCGAGTAAAAAAGCCCACTCCACCTTATATAGTTTCCATTCTTCTTGAAAAGGCTTTTGAAAGCAAATTTTAGACCGATAATGGCTTTGAAACCACTGTTGGACTTCTTTTTGGGCCTCCCTAGACTCTTTATTTTTGATCGTCACTAAATTAAAAAAAGGAGCTAAACCCGTCTCTTTTCTTAAAAACATCCACAACAAGATTTGCAATTGCCACGCATAAGTATCCCATTTTTTCACGCACTCTAAAAGTAATTTTTTTACCAAAAGAGCATCTAAAAGCGGATTAAAAGCCTCTTCTGGACTTTGAATGTATTCTTTTCTTAGGGCATGAAAAGGCTTTAAAGGAAACAATAAAGAAGACAACAATAGAGTGTCAAGGACCAATTCTTCTGAAACTTTTAATTTATACAACCGACTTAAAACTGGTAAATCATGGTCTAAAATATTATGACCCACCACATATTTTGCCTCTTCAAAAGCTTCTAATAAAGGATTTGGATAAGGACCCTTGTGCTCTTTATCTGCAAGCACAAAACCAAACTCTCGAACTTTATCTGTACTTGGATTCCATTCAATATCAAAAAACAAAAATGTATCTAAATTCTGCATTCTATTGAATATAATCTTTCTTTTTACAATAATATCAGAAAAACTCCATTTATATTAACATTTATTTACAATTCACAAAAAAACACCCATTTTTCACTCAAAAACTTCTCTTTTGTATGAAGTTTCAGAAGCGCCTGGCTTTTTGATGCCTTTACGGCCAAACACACCAGAAAACTTAGTGTTTGCACTGAAACAAACATTAATTTTTACTCCCTATTGAAATCTTTTCTAAGACTTTCAAAAAGATTTCCCTCTGTTTTTGCCTTAGGGGGTGTCGTGGATATCCTTTTTTGGCTTTAAAGTCCAAAAAAGATAGGAACAGAAAACCCGACCTCCCTTCTCTTGAAATCTTTTCTCAAAAACTCTAGAAGGGAGGAAAGACCCATATCACAACAAAAAATATTTAAGATGAACTTTGTATCACCCCTTTTTTAAGAAAGCCCTTGAAAATCAAAAAAAAACATTTCCAAAAAACTGTATCATAGATTTTACCTAAAAACACTTAAAATCGGAGAAAAACGGCGTTTTCTAATAAATAACAAAGATTTTGTATCATAAAGCTTGCTTTTTTGATTTAAAGAGATATATTTAAAATATGAAGCCAGTGATAACATATGAAAACTTTCGACTCTATATTCAAGATTTTTATAATGAATATCGTGAACGATTTGGATTTACTTGGCGTAAATTTGCATCCAAAGCAGGCTACGCTTCGCCAGTGTTTTTAAAGCTGGTCAGTGAAAACAAAGCCAATTTAAGTCAAGTGGGCATTGAACGAACAGCCCAAGCAATGGATTTGGTGGGCAAAGATTTACTTTATTTTAGAGAATTGGTGAATTTCAATCAGCAAAAAAAACCAGAGCTGAAGAAAATCCACTATCAAAAAATGTTAGAAATTGCCAGTGAAGCTCAAGTGAGCTTGATCAGTGAAAAACAGTTTGAATATTTTTCTTCTTGGCGAAATCCTGTGCTTAGAGAATTAGTAGAGGCCTTTCAAAATTTAAGCCCCGCAGAATACGCTTCTCTTTTTATAGAAAAAACCTCTGCCAACGATGTTAAAAAGGCTATCAACACTTTAATTAAAACAGAATTAATCCAAAAAACAGAGAAAAACAAGTATACAAAAACCAATCAAGCTATCTCTACTGGAAATCTAGAAGTTGCTTCTATGACTATTAGAGCAATGCACCAGCAAATGGGAAAACTAGCCCTAAACGCTTTAGAAAATATCGATCCAGAAGAAAGAGACTTTTCTGGATTGACATTTAGTGTCACTGATTCAACAGCACAACGAATCAAAAATGAAATCGCTGAATTTAGAAAACGATTGATGTCTATTATTGTAGAGGACTCTGGTTTTGATAAAGTGTATCGCTTGAATATGCAGCTATTTCCATTGACCAAAAACCTTCACTCCAAGGAGAGCCAACCATGAAGCTCATGAAATATATATTTTTATTGTTCATGGCTCTATTTTTATGGAGTTGTGAGGGAAAAATTGCTGGAGGAGTCACCGAAGAGACCAACTCTATTGCTGGAGTTTTATATGATTCTAACAATAAACTCGCTAACGGTGTTCCCGTTTCTTTGCGTGCTTTTAACGATAGTTCTTTGAGTTATACAGATACCACTGACAGGGAAGGACACTTTAATTTTGAAATAAAAGAGCCTGGTTTTTATGGTGTTTCTGGGAAATCTTTAGAACAAGCTTTTTACCAAATTATTGAATATAAAGGTATTTCTTTGAATATACAAGATACTCTTAAAAGTATTACTCGCTTTTCTGGACACACTAAGTTGAGTGGAGACAGCTCTTATCAAAGTATAGAGATATCCTTGCCCGGCACTGATTGGAAGGCTACAAGCGATAGTTTAGGCTTTTTTATTATAGACTCGATTCCCATGGGTTCACATTTTGTTTATGTAAAATCTCCTGACCTGAGTCGATATTATGACTCTTATTTTTGGGTGGATTTTTCTAATCCTGACTATTTAATTTCTTCTGGACCTCTTTCACAAATAGAAGAACCTCCAAAACTTTTACATTCTGAAAACTCACAAGAGCTAGTTAGCATAGAAATACCTGTATCAGTAGAATATGGACTGGTTAGTTGGTGGCCTATGGATGTTCTACAAGAAAACTCTCAAACAAAATACATCTATGACGCTCGTGGCCGTGCAGATATTGGTGTGGTTTATGGAGATGTTTATTTAGATAAAGGAGTGAAATCCAATGCCCTTGTTTTTAACGGAGCCTCAGACTTTGTTGTCATTGAAAATGATCGTGGAAGCTTAAATAACACCTCTAGCTTTACTATGGAAGCCCTTGTTTATATCGAAGATTTTAATGAGATAGATTCCATTTTAAGTTATCGTAAAAACTTAATTGGCAAACTCGCTTACGGAGAAACAGAAAACAAAAGTCTCTTTAGTTTAGCTGTGATCAAAAATGAGTGCGGTGTAAAACAAAACTCTTTGGCATTTTTTATTGCTGACGGTCAAGGCAAACTCCTCGATTGTGAAAATGCGGTTATTGCTCCCAAAAGCATGCCTCTTCAACAATGGGTACACACCATTGTAGTATGGGATGGCGTTCAAATCAACTTGTATCTCAATGGAGATCTTGTGGCCACTCAAACAACCAACATCCAGCAATGGGAAGAAAACGACGAAGCTATTTATTTTGGAAAAGAAAACTTGAATTTTAAACTAGACGAAGTGCGATTCAGTATAAAGGCTATTTCACAGTCCGATGTGCTCTACCGCTACTATAACCATGGAGGTATTCAATGAAAACTCTAAATACACAAAACGAAAAAACAGCTTTTTGCGAAGTGAATGAACATGGCCGTCTTTTGCGAGCCAATCAAAACTTTTGCAAGTTTTTTGGATTTGAAGAAAAAGAAGTCCAATGGCATTATATCAAAGACTTGTATCGCCATCACAAAGACTGGGACACTTATCAAAACACCCCACAAGATGAAAGTGCGAACATTCATTTTGTCACGCGTCTAAAGAACCGTAAAGGACGAAGCTTCAAATGCAGCATTTCCCGAGATGTAGTCCAAAATAAAAATGGAGAAATGATTTATCAAAATAGAATTCAAAAGCTTACAAATTCTATTAAAGAAAGTGTTTCTGTCACTCCGACAGGAAAACAAGCTTCTATTTTGCAACTTTCAAAATGCGATATATGTGGTATGCAGTTAAAAAGCATAGTCAAAAAACAACGGATTCATTTGCCTTCTTATTGCCCTGCTTGTGCCGAATCTGTTTTAAATGAAAACTACACTCGCAAAGAAGTAGCCCTTTAATTTTTGAACTTCCTTATATACAACAAGTCCACCTTCATCGGTGGGCTTTTTATTTTCTAAACTACGATTTATGCTATTGACTCTCTCTTTTTCTATTTTATTTAATTAAGTTTTAATAAACCCTTTTTTCATTATTTAATTTTCTACTGTGCTTTTTTTATTTTTTTTACCTTTATTAGCACAGCTGTAAACCAAGGAGATATTTATGACTTCTCATAAATATAACATGGGTGTGATAGGCAATTGTTCCTATATGGGATACATAGACACTCTTGCTTCTGTGAGATGGTTGTGTATGCCTCGATTTGATTCTTATCCTATATTTGGAAATCTATTGAGCTCCAAACCCGAAAGTGGTGTTTTCCAATTAGTCCCCCCAAATGCCATCCCAATCAAACAATACTACAAAGAAAACACTAATGTTTTATGTACCGAAATAGCCACCCAAGAAGGTGAAATTCGAGTCACTGATTTTGCTCCCCGTTTTGCAGAACATGGACGAAGATTTATGCCAAACATGCTATTTAGAAAAATAGAAAAACTATCGGGCAATCCAAAACTTCTAATCAAATGCCTCCCTGCAATCCCAAAAAATAAAAACCAAATTGAAGTCACTCAAGGGAGCAATCATTTGCTCTTTTTGGGCATGGGTGCCACTACAAGGCTTACCACCAATTTATCTTTAAGCTATATCAAAGAAGAAGAAGAACTTTTATTGTCAGAAACGGCCTGGCTTGTTTTTTCTTATGGGCCTCCTTTAGAGGCTCCTATTGTAGAAACTGGAGATCGATTTTTACATCTCACTACTAGATACTGGAGAGAATGGGTTAAATCTACTTCTATTCATGGTATTTTTCAAAGAGAAGTCATACGCTCTGCCCTGATTTTAAAACTGCATCAGTTTGATGATACTGGAGCTATTATAGCTGCAGGAACCAGCTCTTTACCAGAGTCTTTACATTCCGGTAGAAACTGGGATTATAGATATTCATGGATGCGAGACTCTTATTATACTATCCGTGCTTTTGCAGATATTGGTCACTTTAATGAAATGGAGCGATACTTTCATTATCTTGAAAACATTATTAGTAAATCTAAAGATAAAATCTCACCTCTTTATACTTTAACTGGAAAGCCTGTTCCCGATGAATACAATTTAGACTGGGAAGGTTACTTTGATAGCGGCCCTGTTCGACTGGGCAACAATGCCAACATTCAACAACAATTCGATGTATATGGCCAAATGCTCACCGCCATTTTACCTTTGTATGTCGATCAAAGACTCTTGTCTTATAGAGAAGTCCCTAGTTTAGATTTAATCAAGCATTTGCTATTATTAATGGAGTCTCATTTCGACACACCCGATGCTGGACTATGGGAGTTTAGAAATTTAAGACAAGCCCATACCTACACTTATTTGTTCCACTGGGCGGGTGCCAACGCGGCAATCACAGCAGCCAAAAAACACCATAATCAAGACATTCTCAATTTAGCTCTTAAATTAAGAGAAAAGGCAAAAAATCGTTTAGAATCGACTTATTTTTCAGAGCTTAAACGCTATGGGCAAGCCCGTCACTCCTCTGTTGCCGATGCCAGTACTCTGCAACTTATCACTTTAGGTTATTTGAAAGAAAACCCCGATAAAGCACTAGAACACCTCCGTTCTTTAGAATCAGAACTTTCTGCCCCTAATAGTTTGTTTTTTCGATATAAAAATGCAGACGATTTTGGGACCCCCGACAATACCTTTTTGATCACCGCTTTTTGGAGAGCAGAGGCTCTTGCTTGTGTTGGACAAGTCGATGAAGCCACAGAACATCTCAAAAATCTATTCAATTATTCTAATCACCTTGGACTTTTTAGTGAAGATGTTTCTATTGACGGATCTCAATGGGGAAATTTCCCTCAAACCTATAGCCATGTTGGTTTAATGAACGCTGTCAAACGAATAGCACAAGCCAAGGAACTTCCATTTTTTCAGGAGGAATACAATTAATGCCACCACATAGTGGACGACTGATTATAATTTCTTATAGACTACCCTTTCACATTGAAAACAAAAAACTTGTACAAAACTCAGGTGGGCTCGTTTCCGCTATGTTTTCGTACGCAAAAGGGCTCTATAAAAACAAAGAAGGAACAGAAAACAATTCTAAAATATTGTGGTTTGGGATTTCTGAAGACACTCGAGAAGAATTAAAACATGTGAGTGAAAAAGCCAATCAAAATTATTTTGACCTTATACCTATCCATTTATCTAAAGAAGAAGATGGCTTTTATGAAGGATTTTGTAATAATCAAATCTGGCCTCTTTTTCACTATTTCACACATTTAGTTGATTTTTCTAAAGAAGACTACAAATTATACAAAAATGCAAATGAATCCATTTCCAAATATGTTTCAAACTTTTTAAATCCAAATGATACCATATGGATTCACGATTATCACTTCCTTTTGTTGCCAAAATTATTAAGAAACTTTTCTTCTTCTTTAGAAATTGGTTTTTTTCTTCATATTCCTTTTCCATCTTATGAAATATTCAAACAATTCCCAAGAATATGGAGAGAAGAACTGTTATTAGGTGTGCTAGGAGCCGATTTAATAGGTTTTCATATTTTTGACTATATGCAGCATTTTTCACAATGCGTGCTACAATTTATAGACTCTCATGTAGAAGGGAACTGGGTTTCAACCACTGAGGGTTTAACCAGGTTAGGAGCCTTTCCTATTGGAATCGATGCCCAAGCCTTTGAACAAGATTACCTGTCTTCCAAAGTTAAAATAGAAGAAAAAGCAATACAAAAAGCCATAGCCAATAAACGACTCATGTTTTCTGTGGATCGATTGGATTACACCAAAGGAATCTTTGAAAGGTTGCTTGCAATTGAACACTTTTTTAATAAATATCCAGAATATAAAAATGAGGTGGTTTTTAATATGGTAGTGGTACCGTCAAGAGACCACATCCCTAGCTATCAAAAGATGAGACTCGATATAGAATCTCAAGTAGGTCGTATCAACGGATTGTTCGCCTCTCTGGATTGGACTCCGATTACTTATCAATACAAACACCTCAACAGAAACGAACTCATCGCTCTATATGCTTTGTCGGATTTAGCCCTCATTACTCCTATTCGAGATGGGATGAACTTGGTAGCCAAAGAATTTATAGCAAGTCAGCCTCCTCATGAGCCAGGTGTTTTAATTTTGAGTGAAATGGCAGGGACCGCAAGTGAGCTTAGAGAAGCTTTGACCATCAACCCCAATGATCTCGATGAAATAGCAGATACTATTAAAACCGCACTTGAACTTTCTCCCACAGAAAAGCATTCTTTGTGGTCCAATTTAAAAGAACGAATACACTCTTACGATGTTTTTGTATGGGCCAATGATTTTTTACATGCTCTCCATAATGCAGCTAAAATGCAAAAGGAAAGCCGATCTGATTCTCTAGTTGGAAAGATTCTGGAGAACATTAAAACAAATTACTTAAATGCAGAAAAAAGACTCTTTTTGTTGGATTACGACGGTACACTTTCACCCTTTCATCCCGATCCACAAAAAGCCATTCCTAGTCCCCAAGTTTATGAAGTTTTATCTAGGCTATTGTCTGACTCTTATAATGAAGTAGTCATTATTTCAGGGAGAAATCATGAGTTTTTAGAGCGATGGTTTGGAGAACTTTCCGTTCACTTGGTTGCAGAACATGGAGCTAGCCACAAAATAAAAGGCTCGGAGTGGCATCATTACTGGAACCAAAACGATCAATGGAAAGAACCCTACCAAAACATCATGCGAGAATTTGTAAAAAGATGCCCCGGCTCTTTTATTGAAGAAAAAAAAGCAAGTTTAGTGTGGCACTACAGAAAAGCAGATCCTATTTATGGAAAAGAAATTGCAAAAACACTTTTGAAAAAACTATCTCACCAGCTCCAAAACAACACGGAATTTATCTGCCTCGAAGGCAACCATATAGTAGAGGTTCGCCCCATATTAATCAACAAAGGCGATGGTGCTAAAAGACTCTTAAAAAGCTTTGATATACCTTTTATTTTAGCCATTGGAGATGATAGGACCGACGAAGATTTATTTGCTGTTCTGCCAAGTCATGCACACACTGTTAAAGTGGGTAAAGGAAAGAGTTTGGCTAAATATCGATTCCAAAATCCTGAAGCAGTTCTTCGACTATTAGAATACTTGGTGTTTCCTTAGCCACAAAGAGAAATTCACTTGTCTTGAGATCCATCAGTGAAATTAGTTTGAACAACTGTCTTTGATAATACAAACATGCCACTCGCCACCTTCGTGAACGCCCCAGTAGTCTGTAGTGCCATCTCCGTCACAAGACTCATCGCACATTTGATTTAGAGCAATTGTTTGTTCGCCATCTGCATCTAAAATTTCAACTTTTCGTTTTTCACGAAGACTAAGATCTATAGCTGTTTTTGCATTCAATTTTTCATCTTTTTTTTGCATGATCATATCCTTTAAGTTTTCCAAACATATTCAGCTTATTTTAAATGAGCATCATACTTTTTTAATCTACTTTAAAAGTATAAAATATTAACAGTTAAAATACAAGTCTTTGATCTATAAAAGATGAAAGCGCATAAAAACCTCGAATTTTTCTCTTTTGTAAAGATTTATTGACTTTCTTTTCATATTCACAAGTTTTTTTTGATTAAAAACATAGTTTTATAATTAATATATGGAGGTTGTATGATGTTAAAAGACAAAGTAACTCTCATCACAGGAGCTAGTGCTGGTATGGGCAGTGATATAGCACTTAAATTTGCAAAAGAAGGAGCAAAAGTACTCGCCATCGCTCGAAGATTATAAAAATTAGAACTGCTAGCTCAAAAAGCTCACGATTTTTCTGGAGAAATCATCCCTTTTTAAGCAGATATTTCAAAACAATCCGAAGCTGAATCCATTGTGACCAAAGCTATTGAAGTTTTTGGAAACTTAGATATTTTGATTAACAATGCTGGAATTATGGATGACTTTAGTCCAGTGAGTGATGTGAGTGATGAAATGTGGGAAAAAGTCATGAACATCAATGTGAACGGGCCATTCTATACCACTAGAAGTGCTGTGAAACACTTTTTGAAGCTTCAAAAAGCAGGCGTCATTATCAATATAGCCTCTATTGGTGGTTTATGTGGAGCCCGAGCAGGTGCTGCTTATACTACTTCTAAACACGCTTTAGTTGGCCTCACCAAAAACACGGCTTTTATGTATTCCACACAAAACATTCGATGCAATGCTATTTGTCCAGGCGGAATAGAAACCGATATCGCTTCTGGAGACTTCATGAAAAACATCAATAAAAAAGGGATGGCAATGACTGCGTCGGGAATGGGTGCAAACCCCAGAATGGGACTAGGTACAGAAATTGCAGCCGTAGCGGCGATGCTTGCATCAGATGCCAGTTCTTATGTGAACGGACAGTGCATCGCTGTAGATGGAGGCTTTACTGCTTATTAAAAATAATATTTCATAAAAAGGGGGCTTTATCACAAGAGCTCTTTTTATATTTTAGAGAGAGTCTATATTTGGAATGTAGAGCCAAAAAATGATTTATACTAAGGATTTTCCATGTCCCTCTCTAAAATTTTCGTCTTTTTTCGAAGAAAAATAAAGTTTTACTCCAAAGTTTTTGCTTTTTATTTTTTCTGGTTAGTCCCTATACAAAAAAACAAAGTGGTTTTTTCCAATTTTTTTGGGAATGGCTATGGTTGTAACTTAAAATACATTGCCAAAGAGCTCTTAAAAGAAAATGATTCTTATGATTTAGTCTGGATATTAAAAGATCTAAGCATAGCTCTTCCTTCTAAAATAAGAAAAACCAAATACCACTCCTTTCGCTCTATTTATGAACTCGCCACAGCCCAAGTATGGATAGACAACCAACACAAAGTCCATTATTTTAGAAAACGCTCTAAGCAACTCTTCATTCAAACTTGGCACGGCTCTATTTCACTTAAAAAACTAGGCAACGACAATCCCCAAAATAAAGGGAGTTTGAGGTACGCTCGTTTACTAACTCTAAGCAATCGCTATGTGAATTTAATGCTTTCTAACAGTGAATTTTCGACTCAAATGTACCGCACTGCCTTTGCTTACCAAGGAGAGGTTTTAAATTTTGGATCCCCCAGAAATGATATACTGGTACACACACCCCCTCACATAAGAGAAAAAGTCTTGAATCACTTTTCTCTATCGTCTTCAGATAAAATCATCTTATATGCTCCGACTTTTAGATCTAGTTTTAATTTAGATGCATGCAATATAGACTACAAACAATTACTAAACTCTATGCAAGTATTCCAAGCTACCTCTTGGATTGTATTAGTTCGATTGCACCCAGAAGTGGTGGATCAAGTTCACTGTATAACTTTTGATAAGCAAGTCATAAACGCTAGTGACTATCCCGATATGCAAGAACTTTTGGTGGCCAGCGATATATTGATTACCGATTACTCCAACACCATGTTTGAGTTTTCTATTCAAAAAAAACCTGTTTTTTTATATGCAAGCGACATAAAGGCTTATCAAAAAGAGCGAGAGTTTTATTTTGATTTTGAAAAACTCCCCTTTCCAATAGCAAAAAATAATGAAGAGCTAAACTCTAAAATTCAAAGTTTTTCAACTCAAACTTATCATCAAAACTTAAATGCTTTTCTAAAAAACATTAAAATGAATGAGACGGGTGAAGCATCTCGAAAAGTAGTCCAATACATCCAATCTTGGAGTCCTTCAAAACAATGAAAAACTCTTCTAAAATCATTATCAACACCTTTATAATGTATGGTAAAATGATAGCGACCATGTTTATCGCTTTGTTTTCTACACGATTGGTCTTAGAAGCTTTAGGAGCTAGTGATTACGGCTTGTTTTCTCTTGTGGCAGGAATCATTGGTGCTCTGTCATTTTTAAATAAATCCATGAGTACCGCCACTCAGCGATATCTCTCTCATCAAAAAAAACAAGGCCTAGAAGCCATGAGCAGAGTCTTCAACACTTCTATGGTCTTACACTTTATCATTGCTTTTATTTTTGTAATCATTTTAGAAGCTGCGGGGCTTTTTTTATTCAATGGAATTTTAAAAATAGACCCGGAACGAATATTAGTCGCTAAAATCATTTTTCACTCTATGGTGGTTTCCACTTTTTTATCTATTATCACTGTCCCATACGATTCTTTAATTAATGCTCACGAGCAAATGTTTATCTTTGCACTTTTTAGTCTTATAGAGTCCTTAATGAAGCTAGCCATTGCTATTTATCTTTTTTATTCACCTTTTGATAGACTGGCTACTTATGGAGTTTTATTGACTTTTATCCTTTTAATTTTAAGGTCTTTGAGGAGACTATACTCTCGAATCTATTATCCAGAATCTAAAATCAATCTCAAAGCCATAGACAAAAAGCTAATGAAAGAAATGGCTGGTTTTTCTGGATGGAATGTTTTAGAATCATCCACTTATATTGCCAAAGGACAAGGGATGCCTGTTTTATTGAATATGTTTTTTGGAACATTAATCAACGCCGCCTATGGAATTTCTATTACAGTCAGACAAAATGTGGTGTTTTTTTCCGATATGATTTTTAGGACCACTAACCCGCAAATAATGAGTAATATAGGTAACGGTGAAATAAAAAAAGCAATTTCTCAAAGCATCACGGTGTGCAAGTTTTCTTATTTATTGTTTGCATTTTTTTCTATCCCTTTGATTGTAGAGATGCCCTTTGTGCTTTCGATATGGTTAAAAAATGTCCCTGAGTACACGGTGGCTTTTAGTCAACTCACTTTAGCTACCGTTCTTTTGGTAATGATTGCTAGAGGCTTAAACTTTTTAATTATGGGGATCGGGATTATTAAATACTATGAAATCGCATTGAGTGTTTTGAATGTATTGGTTTTCCCTATATCTTATTTTTTGTTAAAAAACGGCCTTTCTCCTCTGTATGTTTTTGTGGGAATCATTGCCTCAGACTTTTTGGTAGTGATGGTTAGAGTGATTTTTGCCTCGAAATATTCTAATATGAGCAAACTTGTTTTTTTTAAGCAAGTGCCTCTAAAATTAATCCCACTCACTTTGGCTATATTCTTGCTTTTGTATTTCCCTTACTTCAATGTATTCCAAAATCCATTTTTACACTTTGCATGGACTCTTTTGGGCTCTACAATCCTCCTATTCCTGGGGGCTTGGTTTATAGTTTTTAATCCAAGTGAAAAAAACACTCTGATAAATTTTCTTTCAAGTGCTCTAAAAAAGCTTGGAGTTTCACTAAAAAATTAAAATAAAAATCTTTTTGCTATATTAATTATCATGAATACAGCTCTTATATTTGCCGGTGGTTCTGGAATTCGAATGAAATCCACTGCCAAGCCAAAACAGTTTTTAGAACTCAATGGTCGTGCTATTATTTTGCATACTTTAGAATATTTTGAAAAACACCCACAAATAGATAACATTTGTGTTGTCAGCATTGAATCTTGGATTCCCTATTTAAAAAAATTATTAGAAGAACATGGTTTAAAAAAAATCCAGTGGATTGTCTCTGGAGGAAAAACAGGACAAGAGTCTATATTCAATGGCCTTCAAGCGATTTTTAATGACAATAAAACACCCCGTGAAACAGTAGTTTTAATCCATGATGGAGTCCGCCCTCTCATTTCAGAAGAACTTATTAGTCAAAACATTCAAAGTGTTAAAAAAAATGGCTCTGCCATCACTGTAGCTCCTGCAATAGAAACTATCATCACTAGTTCTGATCAAGCAAAAGTAGACTCCATTTTAAATAGAAACACTTGTCTTTTAGCTAGAGCCCCACAAAGTTTTTACCTCCACGAAATCATGGACGCGCATCAAAAAGCAAAAAAAGAAAATAAGCTGGACTTTATTGATTCGGCAACCCTTATGTCTTATTATGGAAAAAACTTATTTGTCGTAGAAGGCCCTAGTGAAAACATAAAAATCACGACTCCTATGGATTTTTATTTATTTAGAGCTATTTACGAAATCAGAGAAAACGCACAAATATTTGGATTTTAAATGTTAGAAAGCCCACAAGACCCTATTTTACAAGAAGATTTAGAAATTATTGCTCATTCCAAACAGATTCCTTGGACTTCCTTGGAGCACTCTACTCTCTTCATCACTGGTGCTACAGGTTTAATAGGCTCTCAAATTATCAAAGCCATAGCCTGCAGAAATAGGCTTTATAGCTCGAAAATTCGCATCTTAGCTGGTGTTCGTAATATAGAAAAAGCTAAAAAAATTTTTGAATTTCTGCACCAGCGAGAAGGGCTTGATTTTGTCCACCTAGACTTAAATCAAAAAATAGACATCGAAGCCCCCATAGATTATCTAATACACACAGCAAGCATCACAAGTTCCAAAGATTTTGTAGAAAAACCTGTCGATGTTATAGAAAGTTCTGTACTTGGCACTTCACGACTTTTACGCTTAGCACTGCAAAAAAAAATAAAGGCTTTTGTTTATTTGTCTTCGATGGAAGCTTATGGAGTAGTCGAAGACTCCAGTCAGCGAGCAACAGAAGCAGATTTAGGTTACCTTGACTTGACTAATGTGAGGAGTAGTTACCCAGAAAGTAAAAGGATTTCTGAATTACTTTGCACCTCTTATGCTTCTCAATACCAAGTCCCTGTTTGTGTGGCTAGACTTTCTCAAACTTTTGGAGCGGGCGTGGATTATAGTGAAAATAGAGTTTTCGCTCAGTTTGCAAAAAGTGTGATCGAAAAAAAAGACATCATCCTCCGATCGACTGGACTCTCTTATGGCAATTATTGTTACACCAGAGACACCATTCAAGCTATTTTATTGCTCTTAATAAAAGGTGAAAAGGGTGAGACTTACACCGTCACCAACGAAAGTACCACTACAAGCATCAAAGAAATGGCTCAAATGATTATCCATGAAATCGCTGACCAAGAAATTAAACTCCAATTTGATATTCCAAAAAATGCACATGTACATGGTTACGCTCCAGATACCAAACTTAAACTCAGCTCTGCAAAACTTCAAAAACTAGGCTGGGCTCCAAGCGTCTCTTTAAAAGAAGCGTACTTACGACTCATCCAAAGCTTAAAAAATCAACGAAAATGAGCCGATTTCATCCTAGGGACTTCCTTCGACAAATGATTTTTTATTTGTTTCGAATATTTCCCATACAGCAGAATAAAATTGTTTTTGACAATTACTTTGGTCGTGCTTATGCTTGCAATCCAAAGTATATTACAGAAGCCCTCTTGGCTATGGACTCTTCTAAATCCATTGATATTGTATGGACTTGCCTTCCCAAATATAAAGACACATTAGCAAAAGGCGTTCGATATGTAAAATACCGCTCCATTCGTTCTTATTGGGAGCTTGCTACCGCTAAAGTTTGGGTGGACAATGTTCGCAAAAGAACCTATGAGAAGAAAAGAAAAAAACAGTTTTATATACAAACCTGGCATGGTGCCATAGGTATTAAAAAGTCCGAGGGAGACGCCGCCGACAAAATCACTCCTAAGTTTTTAAAAATTGCCAAGTACGATTCGCCACAAATCAATTTAATGATTTCTAACAGCACTTTTTGTACTCAATTTTACAAGCGAGCATTTTGGTATCACGGCCCTATTGCTGAATTTGGCTACCCCAGAAATGATATTTTTGCAAATCCCAAGCAAAAGATTTCTCTTCAAGTCAGAAGTTTTTTTAATATAGATTCAAGCACTTCTATATTGTTGTATGCCCCCACTTTTCGAAAAACCTCTGCTCTATGGGATCAATTGGTCTTAGACCTTCCTAGACTTTTGTTGAACTTAGAAAAGAAATTCAATGGGAAGTGGGTATGCCTTTTGCGGTTGCACCCTTGGGCTGTAAAACACGACGCCAATAAACCGATTTTCAATTCAAAAATCATCGATGCCACCCATTATCCAGACATCCAAGAATTACTTCTCAGTGCTGGGGTTTTAGTCACAGATTATTCAAGTTGCATGTTTGATTATTTAATACAAAAAAAACCTGCTTTTATGTATGCACCTGACATTCAAAACTATGTAGAAGAAAGAGGCCTTTTAATGGACCCTTTTACTCTTCCTTTCACTTGTGCCACTGATAACGACGAGTTAGAAAAACAAGTTTTAGAATTTGACATAGAAAACTTCATAAAAAAAACGGAGCTTTTCTTTTCTGAAAATGAACTCAAAGAAGATGGATTTGCCTCTCAAAAAACAGCTAATCTCATATTAAATATAATCGACAATAAACCCACCAGCTCTAACCAAACTGAAGTTCTGGAATAAAAACTCCATATTCAAAAGCTTAACATATCTCAGACTATCGGGCTATTAAAACACAGTGTTCAATTTCTTTATGTGTGTCTTTGCAAAAACATTCTATATTTAAAAATGATTTGGCATTTTAGCTGTCAATTATAAAACCATACTTTTCAACTTTAACCTCTAAATTGAAGACATGAAAGCATATAAAAGAGCAATTACTTACGGTACTTTTGACTTGTTCCACATCGGTCATTTAAGACTTTTAGAGCGAATCGCCTCACTCGCAGAAGAGGTGGTGGTGGCCATATCTTCAGATGAGTTTAATCTATTAAAAAACAAAGTTTGCTCAATCCCTTTTGAAGATAGAAAAGATATTGTAGCAGCCCTTCGAGTGGTTACAAAAGTGATTAAAGAAGACAACTGGGAACAAAAAATCATAGACATTCAAAATGAAAACTGTGATCTATTTGTGATGGGTGACGACTGGAAAGGCAAATTTGATTTTTTAAAAGCTTATTGTGAAGTACTTTATTTACCTCGAACTGAAGGAGTAAGTACCACAGAAATTAAAGAATGGTTAAAAGCCTAATTTTTTCTTTTTATTTTAGTTTCACATGCATAAAAATAGGGTGGTGGTCAGAAGGGACACGCATCTTCTCACCATCCCAGTAAGTCATATTTAATATACCATATCGAAGGATAGACATAGCTCCACTGTATAATATATGGTCAATAGTGTGTTTGCCTACTTTATCGTATTTGTAATGATTAAAAGAGGCTGTAGGTGCATACACATAACTTGCAGAATCCATAGCAAAATAAGCCACTCCACTTTTTTCAATGGTCTTCAATGCTTTTTGGTGTCGCTTGGCATTCAAATCTCCTAGATAAAACCAAGAATCGTCTCCAACTATGTGTGGGATTTTTTCTAACATTTGCAAAGCACTTTGATAGCGAGCTTCTGCACCCTTGTGATCCCAATGCGTATTAAAAACATAAAATATTTTTTGACTGTCTTTTTGAATTAATTTAAGCCACACACAAGTACGATGATCTCGAGCGTCCCAGCCTCTACTTCTAACATGATCTGTCTTAGATATCCAAAAAAAACCACTGTCTAAAACTTCAAAAGCTGTATTTTTATAAAATATTGGATTAGCACTTTCTGGATCGGGGCCATAAAAAGAATATCCATCTAGAAAACGATTTAAGTCCAAACTTTGTAGAGAATCTGACTCTTGAATGCCTATAATATCAAAATCTAGAAAATGAATCAAATTTGCAATTTCTGGCACCCTTTTGCTCCAAGCATCCCCAGCCAAAGAATCCTTTTTTTCTACACACCTCACATTCCATGAACCTAAATGAAGTTCTGCTGCTAATAGAAAACTTGTTGACAATAAAAAGACTAAAAGAAGAGTGTTTTTTTTCATTATAGAAATCCAAATATGAATTGAAACATAAAATACAAATTTTTAGCTTATGAAATAGATTTTTATCTTCTTTTTCTCTCCAGAGATAAATATATTTCTATCTATAGGATTATTAATGAAATACATTTTCCTTTCTCTTTTCTTTGTATTAATTTTTGGTAAGGTTCGTTTTTTACAAGAAGCCTTGAACTTTGGTGGTGAAGTTGCAAATATGCCACCAAAGCTATTCCTTATAATGGTTATAACTGGCTCCATATTAAAAATGATTCATAAAAAAACTCCCTTCCAGTGGTTCACTATCGAAAAAGTCATGTTTTTGTTTTTTGGGGGCTTTATAGTTTCTGGATATTTAGGTTCCATGCTTTTCGCCTATCAACCCAAAATCTACCCTCAATTGATGGACATTGTAAATTATAGTTCTTTTTTTCTTGGTTTTTATGCGACAATTTATTTTTTTCAAGACACCTCTCCACAAAAAATGAAGACTTGGCTTGATCCAACTATCTTTTTCGCCAAAATCTTAAGTCTTTTCATGCTCGCATTTTGGTTACTAGAACAAACTTTTGGACTGGGGATGACTTCTAATGATATTGCGAACCGTTTGTTACCCCCATACCAATTTATATTTTATCACGGCACTTATTTTATGACCGTTGTGACATTTTTGTTCTTGCTCCTTTTTAAAGAACGAAAATTCTATATATTCGTTCTTTGTCTTCTCTGTTTTCTTTCTGCTCGAGATCGCGGTTATTTCTTTTTGTTACTTTTTATATCGTTTAGTTTTCTTGCAAAAAACAACGCTTTTAACTTCAAGTTTTTAATACCCTTTATAGTTTTAATTGCTATAAGTGCTTTTGCTATTTCCTTCCAAAAAATATTATACTATACAGACGAAGATTCTATTCGTGCTACATTCTATGTTGTAGCTATTTTATTAGCGATAAAACATTTTCCATTAGGAGCTGGCTGGTCCACTATCGGTTCATGGAACGCTTATCGATACAATTCACCTATTTTTGATATCTATTACAACTTTTTCATATGGATAGAAGAACGAGACTCTGTTTATGCAGACTCTGGGTTTTCTTCTGTGATTGGTCAAACAGGAGCCATAGGAACCACTTTTTACCTTCTTTTTATGTTATTTTTATTTTTATCTATGTACAAGCGATTTAGAAATAACAGCCTTCTGCTTCGTATGATTTCCTCTTGGATGCTATTCAATATGGTCAGCTACTTTGTGAGTGATTCCATGGTTTCGAACTTTTTTATTACTAGTTCTTTTTTCATAGCCATTCTTTATTTACAAAACAAAAAAACCGAAGATACCAAAGAGGAATTAACAAAAAACAGTCCCTCTAAATACACTTTGAATCAAGATTAAGAGACCTCTTTTTCTAAAGTTCTCCAGGCCAATAAACCATGACTTTTGCGTTTTTCTTCTGGAGGTAGTTCCATGTAATTTCCGTATAGATTTTTTAAATACTGATGATATATCGCTGGTGCTAAATACTTTTTTCCTTCAAATATAACTTCACACGCCTGCTCCATGTCCTTTCTTAGCATTCGCTCTTGAGGTCCGTAACCCCAAGCAATTCCACCTACATAAGAGCTTTTTTCATATTGCTTGATTTTAGACAATTGATCTACTAGTAAAGAAAAAAAGACATTTACTTTTTTAGGATGAATCTTCACCTTATTTAATAGAAACAAAAGGATTTTTCCGATAAAACCTGTTTTGGGTCTAAAACCAAAATAAACCCCTTTTCTCAAAAATAAAACTATTTTGAAATGATATTTGTTCAATATTTTGTTTTCAAAAAGACCATCTATTGGAAAAACATCCACCCATAAGAAGCCACTTCTTGTGGTGTTTTTTTCGGAAGCAATTATACTTGTATCCAGTAATTTAATAAAGGGTCTAACTCCTTTTCCATTCCTATAAAAATCTATCTCATAAGGTTTTGTTAAAGTTAATTTTAAAAGTTTTTCGAAATCTGGTCTTGGCATAAACACATCAATATCATCGTCCCACGGGATAAAGCCTTGGTGTCGAATAGCACCAAGTAAAGTACCCCCGCACAAAAAATATTGCAAATTGTGTTCAGAACATATTTTAACAAAAACATCTAAAATGGCCAATTGACTTTCTTTGATTTCTTCTTGACTTAGATACTTCATATTATTTTTCAAAACTGGATTTTTCAGGTAAAATATATTCAAAATCACTGATAAATTGTTCTTTCATAACTTCGAATGATTCTGTTAAATGATCCTCGTCATTCAAGCATATCATTTTTTTAGATTGCCTGCGAATGCACTCAGATACTGTTTTAGAATCTATAATGTCTAAGTCAAAACGAGCCCTGTGTTTTTTAAAGTTGGTTGGAGCAATTTTGCCCTGTACAATTTGCCAATGATGCAATAGATATTGATTTACATTATCAAAATCTCTAAACTTAGATTTTGATGTATTGTCTAAAAACTCATATTCTTTTGCCCACACCTCTTCAAAAGTACTCTTTAAGAAAGATTGTGCTGTATGAGTGTGTTTAAATCCTGTAAATAATGGAGCAGGCAAGGTATACAGTGAATATAAATTTCCGTAGAGTCCATACACAGGGTTAAAAAATTTCAATAGGTTCTTTTGAATAACTTTTCTTTTAGAAAAATTTTTATTGATAATAGCAGTGTTATAATTATCAATTGATTTTGCCATGCTAAATTTTTTAAAAACAAGGAGTTGCATTAAAACTTCTTCACAAGGCAATCCTTTTTTAAAAAAATCCGTGGGTTCCATAGAATCTATCAAAAACATATCATCGTTAAAATAAACGAATTTTTCTGACAAGCCCTCAATTCTATGCAAATTAAGCTCTATCGTGTGAGAATTAAAAGTAGGTAAATATTCTTCTGGAATATAATCTGAGTGCCTTACAAAATTTAATTGAGGGGCGTTTAGGTTCATCCAATCTGGATAATGGCCACAAGTGACAAAATGCACTTTGTTCACCCAAGGGCTAAATTTTTCTACGCCTCGAAACCAATATTTTAACAAGTCCCAATCTCGAAATCGAGCAGGAGAATCGCCAGCAGGTTTTCCTGAGTACAGATTTTTTTGTGCTTGCCAGTTTGGATCAGAGCCATCCACCCATATTAATACAAAATCCATATTCATTCATCCTTTTTTTCTAAAATCCATTGGACTGCTTTTTCAGAAGCTAAACCATTTTCATTCACATTTCCATAAAAATCTAAAATATCACTACAATTCTTAGAGGCTTCTTCTAAACTAAAATTTACTATTTTATGAAATAAATCTGCTTCATTTTTTGCTAACACATAAGGGCTTTCTTCTAAGTCAAAATACAAACCTTTCCCTGATTTGTATTCTTCTATATCTGGAACATAAAGAAATATGGGACGAAAAAGCAAAGCATAATCTCCGGCCAAAGAAGAATAGTCCGAAATCAATATATCAGACACTAACAATAATTCCTGAATATCTGGATAATTAGAAACATCGAAAATCCTTGAATCTTTAGTCCATTCTCTTTGTGGTGGAACTTTATAGTGCTGTCTAACTAAACAATACCACGAACAAGTATCTTTTTTTTCTAATGAATCTATTAATTTTGAGAAGTTTAAGGACTCTACAGCCTCCCCTTCTCCTCGAAATGTAGGAGCAAAAAGGATAAGTTTCGAAGAGGGATTTAGCTTCAATTTACTTTTAATTCTTAGAACTTCTTTTGAATTAGTTTTAAAAAACAAATCATTTCTAGGACTACCAATCCGTAAAATTTCTCCCTTATGCTTCATGGCTTCACGAATCACCTTTTCTCCATAATCAGAAGCAGAAAGAACCACATCAACATTTTTATAGGCTTGATCCAATGTAGAAGAGCCATCACTAGACACTTGCACACGCTTAAAAGCACGATCTCCATGCCAAGTGTCTATAATCCACTGATTTTTTCTTTTTTTGGGAATCATTGTCCCTGCATTCATTACCCAAATTTTAGCAGTAAAAAGGTGATAAAATTCTTGAAAGGATTTCTTTTTAACTTTCTGAACATAATTTGGTAAATTCTCTATAGATTCTGGTCGAGTAAAACTCCACACTATTTTTGTTTGT
>JAAYJH010000017.1 GCA_012523035.1 Fibrobacter sp. | reverse complement strand
TTATTTATCAATCTATAGCCAAACACAGTGAGCTTAAATCTAAAAATACGCACCTGATGCGATTCGAACGCATGACCTTCAGCTTCGGAGGCTGACACTCTATCCAACTGAGCTACAGGTGCAAATCACTATCAATAATACATATTTTTATAAAAAAAAGTCAAAAGCAATTGCATTTGACCTTTTATTTAATCGCTGTGGATTACCAAGCTCGTCCTTCTCGCTTTTTTCGCTCTGATTCACGAGCTCTACGACGGATTTCGGTGTCATCTGGGAAGAATTCAGGGAAACTAAAGCCTATGATAATTCCAAAGACAAGACCTGTTTCGGGGATGCCGTCTTTATTGACCACTCGGCTGATTAGATTTTTTTCTGTTCCAATGGATTGACGAAAAGAAGTTTTTTCATCTCGAGCATTTGGAGCATAATATAGACCAAAAGCAAATTGTAAATAATACCACTCATTGGTCAAGTAAGTGATTAAAAGGTCAAACTGGTAACCCTCTAGCATGATAATGTCTCTTTGCATCCCGTTTTCTGGAATAGCTCGGACATCGTGATCAAAATGCACCGTTCCATAAGAAATAGAGAAGCCTAAGTGAATGGCATCTTTGGGAAACAAGTAATAATTAAGCCCCACTTTCCAACCAAATCCATCTTGAAGGGTAATGTTTTCAAAATTGTTGTCTATGGCACTTGGTACCATACCAAGAGTAGCATATGGAGCGATATGCCAGCGAGTAATGTACTCTATCCCGGCACCAAAGCCCATGCCCATACCAGTTTCCCCCATTACTGGGGCTCTGGATCCAAGGCCTAGCTGTAAAATAAGACGATCTTTTAACCAATCACGACGCCTAAGTGCATTTGCAAACTCATCGTCTCGTTGGTCTTTATCAAACTGCTTATGAGAAAGGATTTCGTCGTAAGAATGAACCACTGGTGTAGTAGAAGCGTTCTCAGCAGCTTCATCGCCTTCTTCAGAATTAGTTTCTTCTGAATAAAATTCAGAGTCCTCGTCGAAGTCTTCGTCAAAATCATCTGTTTGAGCCCATACAAAGAAGTTCAAAAACAATAAAATCAAAAATATTTTTTTTAACATTGAGAATCAGCCTCTAAATAAAACCTTATTGTTGGTTGTTTTTATTAAATTACTTTCTTATTTTAAAAAGAGAATCAAAAATGCAAAATTCCCTTAAAAAAATAATCCATACTTCAATATAACTTATTCTAGGTTCAATACGCACACTTTGAATTGTAAAAGATTATAAATATTTGCTTTTTCCAATGTTTTTAGGATAGAATGCTATTTTTTATAGTAATCGATAAGTTCTGCTTTTATAGAGCCTACTTTAATTTCGCTTCTCATTAGCACCGGCAAACGCTCTGCATCGTCTGTGAGCCATATAAAAAGTCGTCCTACAGATTTAAATAAGCTGTCTTCTTTTAATATGGGTTCTAGCTTTACACAATTTTTATAACCAAATTTAGTGTTAATTCTTTCTCGCCCATGTATGACTACTTGCAAATCGTATCTCTTTTTTCCACTGACTGCTGAAAAATAAAGTTTTTTGTTTTTATCGAAGTTTAAGCCCCTTACATAATAAAAGGCAGATAAAATACACCTTTCGTTGCCAAAAATAGTGATGGTCGTGTCGTTGAATCTTTTGATCGTTCTTTGCTCAGGATTTAAAAACACTGTATCCGAAAGTTGAGCTTTTAATTTTTTTCGATCAAACAATATAATGGATTTATCATGATAAGCCCCTTCATGAATTATTTTTTTAAAATAAGTTGGTAAAAAAGATTCTCGATGCACCGATGAAAAAATGGTGTCTGCCACAGGGTAAATGCTTTTAAAAGCCCCGTTATTGTGTGCCAAAGAACGCAACTCTATGTTTTCTCCATTTACTTTGGTTTCTAGGCTCGCCGTTCCTGCGGTAATAATGCCCCAACTCACTCGATAAATAAGAGTTTCTCCTTGTAACCATGAACGAGGGGACTCTGCATAGGAAGTTTTTACAAATGCTAAAGAAAAAACGAATAGGAAGAGGCAAAGAGCTTTTGGTCTGTTTTTTGATTGCAGGAAAAATGGAATATGAAAAGAAACGCTAAGCATGGATAGAGAATAACACCTTTTTTTATTTTAACCAAATATTAGATGTCTTTTAAAGAAAGGCGATAATCTCGAAGTTTTGCTTGAAGATCTGGATTAGAAAGAGATAGTATATGTAAAGCCAAATAAGCAGCATTTTTACCATTGCCTATGCCAACTGTTGCTACAGGAATACCGGGAGGCATTTGTACTATAGAGTGTAAAGCATCAATGCCAGCTAGAGGCCCTAAATCTCCAGGAACACCTATTACAGGTAAAATAGAGTGTGCCGCTAAAACCCCCGGCAATGCAGCCGCTAAACCAGCGATCCCAATTAGAACCTGAACCCCTCGAGACTCGGCTTCTGAAGCATATTTTGCAGTTTTATTGGGTGTTCTATGGGCACTTAAAATATTGTATTCCCAAATCACCCCAAACTCATCGAGTACTGTCGTCACTTTATCGACTATGGGTTGATCAGAAACACTGCCGGTCACTATCCCTACCAGTGCATTTTCTTTTAATTGGAACATTTTTGTAGTCCTTTTTTTCCGATGTCTCTACGATAAAATTTAGTTTCAAATTGCACCTTTTCTGCAGCATCATAGGCCTGATCTAACGCTTTTGCAAGGTCGTCTCCAATCCCTACAACTCCAAAAACTCGTCCACCTGCAGTGAGCAAGGTGTCTCCGTCTAATTGAGTTCCAGCATGCAACACTTGTGCTCCATTTTTTTCAGCTTCGTCTATACCAGTTACTTTTTTATGGGTTTCGTATTCTCCTGGGTAACCTTTGCTTGCAAGAACTACAATCGCTGCACTTTTTGAAGGCAAAGCTTGGTCTTTTATTTTAGAAAAATCACCCTTAGCAGCTGCATCAAAAAGCTCTAAAACATCACCTTCGTACAAAGGGAGTACAATTTGAGATTCTGGGTCTCCTAACCTACAGTTATATTCTACAACTCTTGGCCCTGTTTTGGTCACCATAATCCCTACATACAAAACACCTGTATAAGGGATGTTTTCTTGAATCATTCCATTTAAAGTAGGCTCAATGATTGTTTTTTTGACCTTTTCTAATAAAGAATCTGTGACAATCGGTGCTGGAGCATAGGCCCCCATGCCCCCAGTGTTTGGACCTTGGTCGTTATCAAAGGCTCTTTTGTGATCTTGAGCCGATGCTAAAAGTATATAATCTTTGCCGTGACAAATGGCAAAAATAGACGCCTCTTCTCCTTCCATAAATTCTTCGATCACTACTGTTTTACCAGACTCTCCAAAAACAGCCGCTTCTCCAAGCATGTCTTCTACAGCTTGATGTGCTTCTTCGTCGCTAAGGCAAACAATGGCCCCTTTGCCTGCAGCCAAACCAGAGGCTTTCACAACTATTGGGGCGGGGTGTTCTTTTAAATAAGCTTTGGCTGCATCTAAATCAGTGAATGATTCAAAAGCCGCGGTGGGTACTCCATAGCGTTTCATGATAGCTTTTGAAAAAGCTTTGCTCCCTTCGAGAGCTGCGGCTTTGGCTGTGGGGCCAAAAATGAGGAGGCCTCTTTTTTGAAACTCATCGACTACTCCAGCGACAAGAGGGATTTCTGGACCAACAATAGTCAAATCTATTTGCTCTTGTTCAGCTAAATTTGCCATGGCTTGAGGATCTGTTAAAGAGATAGGAATGCATTTGGCTATTGTTGCCATTCCCGGATTACCGGGGGCACAAAGCAATTTGGAACACTGAGGAGATTTGTGAACTGCAAGAGCAATCGAATGCTCGCGTCCACCACTACCAAGAACTAAAATATTCATACGAACCCTATTTTAAGAAAAGTCCTATTTTGTTAAAATCTAAAAATGTGATAAAAATAAAGAAAGAAATAAAAAATGCAACGGCCACATTTTGAATGGCTAATTGTGTTTTTCTGGCTAAAGGACGGCCACGGAGTTTTTCAATGGCCAAGAAGAGCAAAAGTCCTCCATCTGTGATGGCCAAAGGCAATAAGTTGATGACTCCCAAATTGATACTAATCAATGCTAATAACATTAAAAACTCTTGAAACCCTTCCATCCAGACAGAACCCATCACAGCCACAATAGTTACAGGCCCGGAGAAGGCATCTGCCTTTACTTGTCCCTGAAACATTCGCTTAAAATATCGAAATATACTAGTGGTCATCTTCCAGCTAGTCGCCGTAGATTTTTGAACGGCTTCTACAAGATTTCGTTTCACAACATGGGTTTCTTTGAACATCACATAGGCCATTTGGATGCCAATCATGTAGCGATCGTGCTCTGGATTGTATATAGCACTAGCACTTGTTTTGATAGTATCAGCCCCTCTAAGCAGCACAAAATCTAAAGGAGCATCTTTTGCAATATTCATGATGGTTAAAACATCGTTGTAGCTAGAAACATACTGTTGATTGATGCTTAAAATAGTGTCTCCGGCTAAAATACCTGCCGCATAAGCAGCACTTCCGAGGGTAGGCGAGTCTTTGATAATCACTCGGTGCCTAGGGTATATTCCAATATCTCCAATACCCATAGCAATCATTTTTTCGGAGCCCTCCCCTTTGGGGATTTTTAATTCTTGAGGAGTGACTGGAATTTCTAAAATTTCTCCTGAACGACGAAGGCTTAGATTCAAGTTTACTCCCAGACTGATGCCCACCTTTTCTCGAAAATCATCCCAACCTTTGACAGGCACCCCATCGATAGCAAAAATAGTGTCTTGAGGTAAAATTCCAGCTTGGTGAGCGGCTGCAGACTTATCTACAAAGCCCACTACAAGTTCTTCTGAGATAGGCTCTTCGACACCCAAAAGGTAAAGAAAAATCAACAACAAAAAAGCAAATACAATATTTACAAAAGGGCCTGCAAAAGCTATAGCAGCACGCGCTCCAATCGACTTAGAAACAAAACTTCCTTCGTCACCAGCCTCTTCGGGATTATCGGGGTTTTCGCCTGTCATAGCCACATAACCCCCAAAAGGGATCATCGACACACAATATTCTGTATCCCCTCTTTTAAAAGACAAGAGTTTTTTACCAAAACCAATCGAAAATGTTTTGATTTTCACCCCATTCTTTTTGGCCACCAAAAAATGCCCCAACTCGTGGATAAAAACCAAAAAACTTAAACCTAAGATACCTAAAACAAAGGTTAAAAATATTTGCAAATAATGTTCCATAACATATAATTTAGAAAAAGAACCATCAATGCGGGCATAACGAAAAAAAATACTCTAAAATAGACAGTCAGTATTGGGATTTGTAAGTGAAAAAACAAAAACTTGAATTTAGATAAAAATGCTAATTTAGATTAGGCTTTGAACCAGCGTGCGAGCTTCTTGATCAGCTTCTAGGGCTTGCTCTAAAGTGAGTTTAGAGTTTATTTGAGGGGCTTTTGACATGACACACTCTATGTGTTTGGCTATGTCTATAAATTTTATTTTTTCTTTTAAAAATGCCTCTACCAGCACCTCGTTGGCAGCGTTCATCATGGCAGGGACCACTCCACCTTGCTTTCCTGCCTCATAGGCAAGGGCTAGACAGGGGAATTTGTTAAAATCTGGCTCATAAAAATCAAGTGTTTTCAAAGTAGGGAGGTGTATCTTTGGTGTGTCTAATTTAGGGCGTTCTGGCCAATGGAGAGCCACTTGAATGGGAATTCTCATATCTGGAGAACCCAACTGTGCCATAAGACTACCATCTTGAAATTGCACTAAAGAGTGGACGATGCTTTGAGGGTGCACCACCACCTGGATTTGATTGTAAGGGATTTGAAATAAAAAGTGTGCTTCGATTACTTCTAAGCCTTTGTTCATCATAGAAGCCGAATCGATGGTGATTTTTTGCCCCATGTTCCAAACTGGGTGATTTAAGGCATCTTGGACTCGAATGTTTTTGAATGCTTCTAAATCCCAAGTTCTAAAAGGGCCGCCAGAAGCTGTGATTTGTAGCTCTTCAACTTCGTGGTTGGAACTACCGGCTAAGCACTGGAATATGGCACTGTGTTCTGAATCTATGGGGGTGATAAAAGCCGAAGGGTTTTGCTCTAAAGCCTCTTGAATCACTGGACCTGCCATGACTAGTGTTTCTTTGTTTGCAAGGGCAATGTGTTTTCCTTTTTGAATGGCAGAAAGAGTGGGTAAACACCCCACAGAACCTACAAGAGCGTTAATGACAATATCGACTTCTGGCTCAGAAGCAAGTTCTTGCAAACCTTCAATTCCTACCAAAACAGGGTGCCCAAGTGCACTCGAAAGCGCTTTGGCTGCCTCTGGATCGAACATACAAATACGAGTGACTTTAAATTTTTGAGCAATTAAAAGGGCTTTTTTCCAATTGCTGTGAGCGGCAATTGAATGCAATCGAAAGTAGTCTGGTTGTTGCATTAAAACATCTAAAGAAGAGTCCCCAATAGACCCTGTGGCACCTAACAAACAAACTAACTTCATTGTAAATTACCCATAAATATATAATATGCTAAATAGAGATCCCACTAAAAAAGTGAGAAAGTAGTACTAAAGTGGGAGCCGCTAAATAAAACGAATCGCCTCTGTCTAAAACACCACCATGACCAAAAAAAACTTGACTGGCATCTTTGGTGGCACTCCAGCGTTTTAAAGAAGACATTAAAAGGTCTCCGGATTGCCCGGCAATAGCCAAAATCAATCCCAAAGCAAGGCCTTTAAGCCAAGAAAACTCAAAAACCAAAGGAGACCATACCGCCACCCAAAACATGGAAAACACTGTCCCGCTCACCGCCCCTTCCCAAGTCTTTTTAGGGCTAATTTGAGGGGCCATTAGGTGATGACCTATAAAAAAGTTGTTCGTTAAAAACTTTCCTACAAAATACGCTACCGAATCACCCGCCCACATGGTGGTCATGACTAAAATAAATTTAAAAGAATGTTCTAAGCCATGTCCAGAGCCTAAAATCAATAAGGATAAACCGCCCCAAAGTCCCAAATACAATGGAGCCGAAAGTTGCATCACAAACCAAGGGAATAGTTCATCGATGTGCACCTTGGCAAAAGCAATAAACATATATAAAGCCACAATAATCATGACCAAAAAACCAAGTAAACCTGCGACTGGCGGTAAATTAAAAAATCGTCCTGAAGAAAAAGCCCAACCAAGCGTTAACACTATTGCAGAAAACGGAGCCACAATAGACATATTAGGACCATTGTATTTTTTCGATACCATTCGAGACCATTCCCACGCTCCAATGGCTCCTAATAATACCATTAGTGTGATTCGAGTCCAGTCTGCCCACCATAAACAAAAAAACACCACTGGAATCGCCACAGCAGCAAAAATCAATCGTTGTGTTAAATTACTCACCGTTCACCTTTCCAAAACGCCTTTCTCTGGTTTGATAAAAAGCAACTGCTTCTAAAAACTCTTTTTTAGTAAAATCTGGCCACAATGTATCCAAAACATAAAATTCACTATAAGCCGCCTGCCATAATAAATAATTAGACAAGCGAAATTCTCCTCCGGTACGAATGACCAGGTCTGGATCTGGAGCTCCTTCTAAATAAAGGTTTTTTGAAAAAAGAGTTTCATCTATATTTTCAACTTCTATTAAGCCTTGTTGCACTTGTTGTGCTATTTTTTTACAAGCATCTACTATTTCTACGCGGCCTCCATAAGAAATAGCTAAGTTTAACTGCATTCCCTTGTTATGAGCTGTTTTTTGAATGGCGTCTTCTAGTTTGAATCGAGGTGACTCTGGAAGTTTGTCAATTTCTCCAATTACCTTTAGTTTCACTTCTTTTTCCATCAAGTGGGGTAGCTCTTGCACCACCATTTCTGCTAAAAGCTTCATTAAATAATCCACTTCTTTAGAAGGTCGCCCCCAATTCTCAGAACTAAAGACATATAAAGTCAAATGTTCTAATTTAAGATCCACTCCAACTTCTACAGATTCAATAGTGGCTTGGGTTCCTTTTCGATGACCAAAAAACCGTTCAAAGCCTTTGTGCTTTGCCCATCTCCCATTACCATCCATTATTATAGCAACATGTTTTAGTTGGTTTTTCACAATTAAACCTTAAGAATATCGGATTCCTTTTCTTGTAGTATTTTATCTATAAGGGCTATGTATTTGTCTGTGGCCTTTTGAATATCGTCTTGTTGTTTTTTGGATTCGTCTTCGGCTAAATCTTTTTGTTTTTTCACATTATCATTGGCTTCGCGACGAATATTTCGAATGGCTATTCGTCCATCTTCGGCGTGCTTACGAGCCACTTTCACTAATTCCTGACGGCGTTCTGTGGTTAAAATAGGAAGAGAAACACGAATACTATCCCCGTCTAAAATAGGAGATACACCTATATTGGCAGCTAAAATAGCTTTATCAATATCGGCAAGTAAAGACCTTTCCCAAGGACTCACTAATAACATTCTGGGTTCGGGGGCAGAGATTTTGGCAAGTTGAGCAATAGGGGTAGAAGTACCATAGTAATCCACACGAATATCACTTAAAATAGCTGGACTGGCCTGGCCCGCTCTAATTTTTGAAAACTCCCGTTCTGTAGATTCCACAGCTTTTTGCATTTTTTCTTCGTATTCCGACATATAATCCTCTTTTGTTATAAAAGATAGTTTAATAAACTAACTTTGAATGGTCCATATACACCAATGTACCTAAATTACTTTTGTTTATAGCTTCGGTCAAGTTCCCTGGTATCATTTTAAAGACCAAAATAGGCATACTATGTTCCATGCAAAGAGCCACAGCAGCAGTATCCATCACCTGCAAACCCCTTTGAATCACTTCTTCGTAAGAAATCACATCAAAACGAGTGGCAGTAGGGTCTTTTAGCGGATCTGCTGTGTATATACCATCGACTTTGGTGGCTTTCATAATCACATCACACTCGGACTCAATGGCCCTAAGAGCTGCAGCACTGTCTGTAGTAAAAAAAGGATTGCCCGTACCCGCAGAAAAAATCAACACTTGTTTTGATTTCAATAAAGAAAGAGCCTTGCGACGATCAAAAAACTCACATATAGGCTCCATGCGAATAGCAGACATCACCACACTATCGACTCCTGCTTTGTCAAGAGCGTCTTGCATGGCAATGCCATTCATTACTGTACCCAACATCCCCATAGCGTCTCCGGCAGCACGATTCATACCGCTAGCAGACGCAGAAATGCCACGCACCAGGTTTCCGCCACCAATGACAAGAGCCACCTCTACTCCAGATTTGACAATAGCAGCAATTTCTGTAGCCATTTCTGCCAAAAGATTAGAATCTATACCGTGCCCTTTTTCACCTGCAAGAGCTTCACCGCTTAATTTAAGCAGTACTCTGGAAAACCGTGGTGCGCTAGCCATTAAAGACCTCTCTCTAAACGAGTAAAGTCTACTACTTTTAGACTAGACAAGCCCAAAGAACTTGCAATACTAGTGAGATAATCCTTAACACTTAACTTTTTAGGGTTTTTGTCGGTGATAAAGAATTCTTGTTCTTCTAGAATCATTTCTTTTAGAGTTTTATTGACACGACCATCGACTTGACGATCCACAAATTCGGGCTTTGTTTTGCCTTCGTTCATGATTTGAGCACGCACAATTTCTCGTTCTTTTTCGATGGTTTCGGCAGAAAGTCCTTCGCGATTCACAGAAACTGGGCTAAAAGCAGCGACTTGCATAGCAATTTCTTTTGCCACTCGTTTAAGCTCTTCTTCTGATGAAGGGGTGCCTTCAAAAGCAAGTTTAGTCACTACACCAATTTTACCCATCATATGAGAATAAATTCCAAAAACTTCGGAATCATTGCGGTCCATGGCAACAAGCTTACGGAAAGCGATGTTTTCTTGGATTTTCACCAATACATCTTGAAGGTTATCATTGATTTTCACACCGTCTGCAGAAGCTTCTAAAAGAGATTCCACAGAAGTAATACCTTGTTCAGAAATGACTTTCACAGCTAGGTCTGCAAGAGCAATAAAGTCTTCGTTTTTGGAGACAGGCTCAGTTTCGCAACTCAACTCAAATGCCACAGCTCTTTTTTCTGTTTCTACCAAATATACGCGGCCTTCTTTGGCATCTTTTCCCGCTCTTTTTGCGGCGACCGCTGCCCCTTGTTTACGGAGCAAGTCTATAGCTTTTTCGACATCACCTTCGGTCTCGATCAGAGCTTTTTTGCATTGCATAATACCTACGCCAGTTTTTTGACGCAGTTCGTTGACTAAAGTAGCAGTTATTTTCATTTTATTTTTCTTCTCCCTTGTCCGTTTTTGCCATCATTTTGTTGGCTTCTTTGGCTACAGTAGAGCGCGGGACAATGTTAGATGCAATATAATCCACAATGATCTTCACTGATTTGACAGCGTCATCGTTGGCTGGAATTGGGTAGTCCACTAAGGTAGGATCTACATTGGTATCACAAATCCCAATAATAGGAATATTCAATCGACGAGCCTCGGCCACTGCGATTTTTTCGTAATTTAAATCAGTTAAAACAATTAGACCAGGGATGGTCACCATGTCGCGGATACCGGCAAAAACTGACAAAAGTTTTTCTCTTTCACGCGTTTTATCGAGCACCTCTTTTTTAGAAAGTTCTTTAAAAAGACCTTCGGATTCCATTGACTCGATTTTATCGATTTGCTTAATAGACTGACGCACCGTTTGAAAATTAGTGAGCATTCCACCTAACCAGCGATTGGTCACACTAAAATGGTTGCAAGAGGCGGCGGCCTCGGCTATCACTTGGCGAGTAGTTGCTTTGGTGCCCACAAAAAGCACACTCTTACCCGAAGCAGAAACACTAGCGGCAGCCTTGGCGGCAGCATCTAAAAGTTCTCGTGTTTTAGCTAGATTCAACACATAAATACCGTTTTTTTCGGCAAGAATGTAGGGTTTCATTTTTGGATTCCAACGCTGAGTTTGGTGACCAAAATGGGCGCCTGCAGCGAGCAGGTCTTCAACAGAAGGCAAATTTGCCATAACGACTCCTAATCGGTTAAACTACCCGATGCACAATCTAGTTGCAAAAGCACTCAGTGCCACCGAAACAACCCTTGTCCACCGGTGATTGATTGAATAACCTAGACTAAATATCTAAGTTCTGCCGAAATATAGCAAAAAACACCCCAAAAACTAGTGAAAGAAAATTTAAAGTCCACGAACACAAAATAAAACAAGCTTTTATAGTAGAAGTCTCACACACGCCTGGCTTTTTTTAGTGGGAGGTGGTTAGAGATGAACAGTATTTTCACAGTGGCGTTTCGCATGGAATGGCAGAATGATGGAGAAAGAAAACGATGGGATGCGTGGCCAGAAAAGTGGGTTGCTTGCCAGATATGTTGTGCGGAAAGCGGAGAGATACCGTGCAAAAAATGCTACATTGAGCCTGTCGAAGTGCGTCCAGAAAGGCGGGGATGCGGGTAAGAATAGTGGGAAGTGGTTAGTGTTTAGAGAAGAGCAGTATTTTCACAGTGGCGTTTCGCATGGAATGGCAGAATGATGGAGAAAAAAAACGATGGGATGCGTGCCAGAAAAGTGGGTTGCTTGCCAGATATGTTGTGCGGAAAGCGGAGAGATACGGTGCAAAAAATGCTACATTGAGCCTGTCGAAATGACGGTGAGAGGCTGTTTCTGAAAAGTCCCAAGAATGCTGCATAGCTACAAGCCAGGCGTGTGTGAGACTTCATTTTTACTAAGATTTTCATGATTATGCTGTTTTTGCAGTGTTTTGACTGTGTTTTCGATATGAATTTTGTGGTCGTTTTGAGTTTTTGTCCATTTTTATAGGGACTTCGAAAGATTTTCAAGTTCGTTTCTGTGTGGTGGGGACTCGAGTGTGCAATCTATAGGAGTTTTATATGGAGATAAAGTTTTTTCTCCTGTTTTTATAAAAATTAGTTAGTTTAGTAGTTGATTTAGTGAAGAGAGGTTTCGATTGGATAATTCTGTAGTAATAAAAACTGCTTCTGAATACGATGCGGTTGTTTTTTGGTTGCATGGTTTGGGGGCCGATGGGCATGATTTTGAAGATGTTGTGCCACACCTTCATTTAGATGATCGGTTGAAAATTAAATTTGTTTTTCCGCACGCTCCTACTATGCCTGTCACTATTAACAATGGTATGTCGATGCGTGCTTGGTTTGATATAGCCAACTCAGAGTTAGGGAGGAGTTCCGATATTGAGGGAATTCGACTCAGTGCCAAAAACTTAGCTACTTGGATTCAACAAGAGCTGCTGAACGGTATCGATTCCAAGCGAATTATACTGGCAGGTTTTAGTCAAGGAGGAGTCATTGCTTTGGAGGTGGGGCTTCGTTTTGAAAAAGCATTGGGTGGTGTGATTGCCCTTTCGACTTATTCGCCTACAGCCGAATTGTTGAGTACAGAAAAGTCTATTTCTAATCAAAAGATTCCCATTTTTTGGGGGCATGGTTCAGCAGATCCTGTGGTTTCTATAGAGCTTGGAAGATTTACGGCCAAGATTATTGAAAAAGAAGGTTTTAAAGTCGATTTTAGAGAATACCCCATGCTCCCCCACTCTGTTTCTATGCCCGAAATTAAAGAAATTGGAGCTTTTATCAACCAAATTCTATTGTAGAGAAATTCCAATGCGCTATGCTGTTGTTGATTTAGAGACTACCGGTTCCAAGGCACATTTGAACCGAATCATTGAAATTGGAATCGTTATTATAGAAAACGGAAAAATCCTTCAAAAATTTGAAAGTTTGGTCGATGGAAAGCAAGAGATCCCTATTTTCATTCAAAATTTAACGGGAATTTCTCCTGGTATGTTAATAGAGGCACCAACTTTTGATAAAATTGCTCAAAAAGTCCATTCTTTATTGAAAGATTGCATTTTTGTGGCTCATAATGCTTCTTTTGACTATGTTTTTTTAAAAGCAGAGTTCAAAAGAGCGGGTATAGAATGGAGTTCGGATCGACTTTGTACACTTAAAGTTTCTAGAAAGGCTTTTCCTGATTTAGCAAGTTATAGCTTAAAACAGCTAGTCAAAAGTTTGAATTGTTCTGATTTTAGACACCATCGAGCTCTTGGAGATGCGATTGCAGCTTCAGAAGTTTTGCTTTTGATTCTTGAAAAATGGGGCGAGCCACAAACTCTCAAGCACCTCAATCGAGTCCGTCTTTCCAAACTCCCAGTCTATACTTAGCCTTTAAAATCTTATAAGCCGAATCCTCTAATTTTTGTTTGTATCTTGCATCTTTCTGGGCTAAATTTTCTAAAAACTCAATGATTTCCACTGCTTTGGCAGGATAAGTAATCATTAGCATGTCATTCCCGGCATCGATGCTTTTTATGATCAGTCGTTCAAAATCTGCTTTTGGATAATTCTTTTGTACTGACTTTTTGCCACTGATCCAAGATCTTAATGAGGCTCCCCATAAATCATCGGTGAGTATCACCGCTTCTGGGTTTATTTTTTTTGCTTTTGAGACTAAGTTGGAGTCAAAAACAGCTGGAGCTATAGAAATTTTACTGAATCGTACGCTAGACATCATAATAAAAGGAATATCTGTACCCAATAATTCAAAGACTTGAATGTTTTTTTGAATTTGTTCTGTAGGAGAAATGCTTAAAGAAATTTGATGGTCGCTATTGGTCCAGCTGTCGTAACCAGGAAAATGCTTAGACACCGAAGCCACTCCGTGTTTGGAAAGACTTTTTACAAATTGTTGAGGCTTTAGGTACGAATTGGAGTCTAAATCTCCCCAAGATCGTTTAGAAACTTCCATGAATGTTTTTTTACCCTTAAAATCTGTAGCAGGGTCTAAGACTGGGGCTAAATTGAGATTGATTCCTAGGTTTTTTAAAGCGATTGCTGTTTGAATGGCTACTGAATCGATTTTTTCTAAATTCCAGAGACGCATTTCATAGGCACTGGGGAGGCTTTTCCATTTAGAGTCTATGCTCGCCAAACGATTTACAAAACCGCCCTCTTGATCTATGGCTACAAACAAAGGAATTTTTAATCTAGTATTTGTATTTTGAATCGTTTTTTTAAAAGCAATTGTGTCTTTTAAATGCGGTTTCATGACCAGAACTGCCCCAAATTGATGCTCAACTATATATTCTTCGTGTGGCATATAGACCATAAGCATTTGTGCTATTTTTTCTTTAAGACTCAGTGCATGAAACACCTTTTCATAGACGAGTGTTTCTCTGTGATCACTTAAATTGTTAGAAAAAAGCATTCCAAAAATACTCAAGCAAATCCATAAAACTTTTTTTGTCATAAAAACTCTATACCTGAATTCAAGTGAACATGCATTAAAAAAAGTCTAGCCAAAATGCGGTGCATTAATGCCGCTGAAAAACATTTTTTGAATTGAAAACAAAAAAACATTCATTGCATGAGGCGACTAGACCAACAAGAAAGATACCAATTTCATGCCATGATGTAAGCAGGTTTTTCACAAATACATATTATAAAAGCACATTAAAGGATTGCTTGATTTTGCACCACTTCTAAGTTACATCTCGTATGGAATGCCACAGACAAGGAGCATCTGCGAAATGTGCTACACTAAGCCTGTCGAAGTGCGTGCCAGAATGGTGGGATGCGAGCTTGAAAATTGAGATGAAGCCCTGCGAAAAGTGCTACACTGAGCCTGTCGAAGTGCGTGCCAAAAATGCATAGTTTTGAATCTTTCGAAATGACAGAGAAGGGTTTTCCACTTCCCATTTTCAATTTAAAAAAGCCAGGCGTGTGTGAGACTTCATTTCGTTAAAAATTGGAGTGAAGGAATGTGGAACAGCTTTGTTTTTATTTTAAGGTTTTCGTTTTTTAATGTCCTTTGATTTTGTAAGGCGTGTTTTGGATTGTTTATTACTATTTTAAGTGAGTGATTTGTTTTACTCGCTTTTTTAGGAGTCAATGGATGATCAGTGAAAAAAAAAGACGGTTTTTAGATGCTCCGTTGCTGGTGATTTTTGTTTTGTTATTTTCTTTTTTGGAGTCTGTGGCTAGTGAGGACTTTATTTTTTCAGAGGCTTTTGTGGGTTTGGAGGGAGGGAATGTTTATCCCGTAGGTTCGGTTCAAGAGGCGGTGGAGCAGTCTTTTTACGGGCAAGCTGAGTTTCGGTATCGATATTTCGATGCTACTTATGGTTTGGTACAGTTTGGTTATGCTTATTTTAAGACGCATTCAGATTTTAAACTGTATCCTGGTGTGCATCAATTTCATGGTCGTATGGGCTTGGACCATTCTTTTCCTGTGATCCACCCTATTCTTTTAGGTTTTGGTTTTTCTTGTGTATGGACAAGGGCAGACACTAAAGTAGATAAGCTAGATAATAGTCCAGGGAGTAGTTTGGAAGATAATGAATCAGAGTTTGGTGTGTTTTTGAACCTCAATTTGCCAGTTTTTAAAAATGAAAATTATGTGGTAGGGGTCAATGCTTATATGGAGCAAATTTGGACACTTCCAGCCCGTTCTCATATGTTTTGGATGGGTGTGTATCTTCAAAGGAGATTGTGGTAATGCCTTTTTTATTTTTAATTTTGGTGGGTATTTCTTTTGCTGCGGTGCCTTTTGAAACAGAGGGCATGGAGGCGAGTGGTCGTTCAGATGGTACTTTTTTAATGGCTTCTCCTTCGTATTTTTATGATCGAGCTTTGGGAGAGGGAGGGGTGCATGCGCAGAGTGCCCTTTGGACTCCAATGAGTTATACCCAAAGGCTTATTTTAGATCGTTATTCAATGTTGCCTTCTTGGGAAGTTCAAGATCCTGCAGTGTGGATTCAAACGGGTAATGAGATTGGAGATATGATTTATCAAGATTTAATTACCCCTCAAAAGGAACGCCCCACGAATAGAGTGCCTATGCTAGAGGCTGGTTTTAGAAGTCCATCTTATAGGAGTTTTTGGGCTACCGCTCGATTGTTTCAAGTGGATCATTTTTCGTCGAATACCCTAAGACTCAATACAAAGGTGGCAGGAAGCATGAATTACGCACATTTTGGTTCTAACTTACCCGCTTTTAGTACTGCTTATGCTGGATTTGGTTATAGTGGAGTCAAAAATGAAGCGTATTTGTTGGTGGGAAAGGAATATCTGTGGCTTTTTGGTGAAAGTGGTCGCTGGGTCTCTACACTAGCTTCTCCAAAAGTTCAAGCCAGGTACCGTCACCCTAAAATGGATATCTTTTGGTCTTATGATTTTTTAGAATTTCAAAATAAAAAGTTAAAAGAAGAGGGTCTTAGAAAGGAGTGGAAAGGCTCTATTTATTTCCCTTATGCTTCGGAGTGCGAAAAAAAGGATTTTGAAATAGGAGGGGGTATAGATTTTAGAGCTGTGAAGGATTCTGGAGATGTTTATTTTGGCCTAAAAGACAATCGAGTGTTTTGGGCTTTTATGCAAATGGATTACTTGATACTCGATAATTTATCTTTTAAAGTCCACGCAGGTATGAACGAGAGAGATTGGCTTGTTAAAGATAGTTTGGAGTTCGTCGCCACTCCTTTTGCATTTTCTACCTTGCTTTGGGGCTATCAAAATTTGTGGGCCACCCGCTTAAACCCTATGGCCGATTCTTATGAGTATTTTGATTCGGATACTTTGAAACTCTTTACCGATTCTTATTTGCAACTGCATAAAATTTACGCTCGCTGGAAACATAGTAAAGACTCTTGGTCATTAGAGTTTAGCCCTTTTGCTTGGGCAGAGTATGGAGCCGAATCTTTTGACACTACCGCTTTTAAAAAAGTAAACAAGAATACTTGGTATAGGCTTGGGAATCGTTCTCGAGTGGATTCTTGGATTTATTCTGCAGGGGCAAAAATTTCTTTGGCTTATTGGTTTGGGAATTGGTTTGATGTGCAGGCAAAAACAGGCTTTGAACGCATTTGGGGACCCAAAGAGTTTTTAGAGGTCGAACCGATCGAAAAATTTTTAAGCATAGAAGCCAATTGGACTCTCAAAAAAACACTGCAAGTGAGTCATTCGTGGCATTACCGAAGCCAGTCGAAATGGAATCTACGCCATCCAGAGACTTTTGAAGTCCCGTCTACTTGGTTTTGGAATTTTAGTTTATCTCAGCTTTTTCCTAAACAAGGGCTTCGCTTGACAGGCACGGTACTTCATTTATTGTCCGATAACATCTTAGAGGTTCCCAATGGAAATATCAACCACACAAGGTTTTTTGCGACTATTAAAAAAGATTTTTAGTGAGAATTAAAGACTTTCTCTAAAGCCTTTAGGCTAAAAGCATTGCTGATTTTTTCGAAAAGATTTTTTTTAGAAAACCACCGTGGGTCATTTTGAGATGCATTGGTATGGAGCAATAGGTGCATCACTTGGGCTTCGATTTTGTAGGTGGTGATGGCGTGTTTAAAAGCCCCGACAAATGTAAAAGAAATCACTTGCTCAAAAGAAACCCAAGACTCCGCTTGGATGGGAAAATTTTTACTCTGTGTTTTTGAAAATTTAAAATGAGGCAAACAATACTGATTTTTAAAAAAAGGAGAGCTTTCACTGTTTTCAAAAAACACAAATCCATCTTGACTTTCGATCACAAGGACCAAGCCCTCCCATGCTGTATAGCGTCTTATTTTTGTAGGAGGAAAGCTTTGCGTTTGTTGATTTAAATAGGCCTTGCAAGAGTTTTTGAGAGGACACACAGAACAATTGGGTGTTTTGACTTTGCACACCAATCGGCCCAAGTCCATCAGGGCTTCATTGACTAAAAAAGCTTTGGGAGATTGTGCCCATTCTGTGGCATGAGCCCAATAAAAGTCTGCTTGTTTTTTGTTTTGCGGTAAAAAAGAGATTGAATAGAGTCTAGAAAAAATACGAGTGAGGTTTCCATCTAAAATGGCTTCTGGGGCATGGTATGCAAAGCTTAAAATAGCACCGGCCGTGTATTTCCCTATGCCTGGCAAAGCTTCTAACTCTTTTCTAGTAGAAGGTAAAATGCCTAAATACTGTTTTTTTATAATTCGAGCTGATTTTAAAATATTTTTGGCTCTAGAATAATAGCCTAAACCCTGCCAATAAGAAAGCACTTCTTCTTCTGTGGCCTCTGCTAAAGTATTTACATCCTTAAACCGCTCCATCCACCTCTCAAAATAAGGGATAACCGTGCTCACTTGAGTTTGTTGGAGCATAATTTCACTAATCCACACCCAATAAGCGTCACGAAGAGCATAGGGGTCTTGGACTCGCCACGGGAATACGCTTCGATTTTTTAAAAACCAATCCACCAAAGCTTTTTTTTGACTTTTCATTTGGCTTGTGGCTTTTTATAATAGTTTTTACAAAGTTTTTTAAAGTATTCCCATTGATTTTTAGAAGTGTTTTCTAAAGAATAAATCCGACTGGTTTTAAAGGCATTTTCTCGCATTTGTGCATATAAATGAGGTTGGTTTATCTTGATGTCGATGCAATTCAACAGGGAGTCCAACCATTTTTCTTTGTCTCTAAATTTCAAAACAAATCCACAATCTTTACCCTTTATAATATCTTGCGGGCCCCCTTTGTCTGTGACTATAGCTGGAGTGCCAGAAGCCAAAGACTCTACGACCACATTTCCAAAAGTATCTGTGCCACTAGGGAACAAAAAATAATCGGCGTCGGCATAGAGAGAAGCCAGAGTTTCACCGCCCTGTTCACCAGCAAAAAACACCTCGGGTGCTTCTTGAAAGTTCTTTTTTAAGGAATCTAAATACCAACCATCGCCCACAAACAATAATTCAGCTTGACTCGTTTTTTCTCGAAGGCTCATCCACAAATCTTCTAAAAAAGGCAAGTCTTTTTCTTTGGAAATACGACCCACAAATAAAAAACGAACTGGATGATCCGATGCAAAACGAGCCCAAGCCCCTTTTCCTCTAAGTTGAGGGGAAAAATCTTCCAAAGGGATTCCTCTTGGCAAAATCTGAATTTGGTCGGAAGGGATTCGTATTTCTTCTTGTAAAATTTTTTGATATTCCTGACAAGGACTGATCACAGGCATGGTCATTTTATAAAACACTCGCATCAAAAAGAGCACCAAATGATGCATCCATTTTTCTTTGACCAAAGTTTTAGTGTAGGTAGGGACATCGGTTCTATAATGACTAATTACTTTGATACCCATGATTTTTGCCCCAAAAGCCACCACCCAAGCCCCAGGACTAGGAGTTTCTAACTCTATAATATCAGGAGGGTATCTCTTAAACAGTTTAAGCACGGGGCTTAAATTTGGAATAGCAAGCTCACTATTGGCGTAGCCCAATTGCTCCATAGAAAACAAACGGGGAGTCAAAAAAATATAGCTGTTTTCTATCACACCAGTAGGTCTTGTATTAAAAGCAGAACCTGCAAGCCCTGCTTTATAACCATTTTTTTGCATATAATTCACTACATGTCGTAAATTATTGGCAATCCCATTGACCTCATCCAAATTGTCAGAATAATACAGCACACTAATATCAGAGCAATCCTTGTTTTTACGAACTTTCTTTAAATAAAACCGCATAGAAATTAAGAAAGGAAGGTTTTTGATGATACTTGCAAAAACAATGAAAGGGATCACAAAAACATTGACATTTCGACCTTTGGCATGTTTAAAAGCAAAATAAGGCTTAAAAGTGCTAGTGACTTTTCGACCAAAAATAGGGGGTCTAGAATCTTTAATCGATTTTTGTTTGCTTTTTGTTGAATTGAACACAGTCACTATATTTAGCTCCTTTGCCACCAAAGATATCCAAAGCACTACCAATAGTCAAATCGACTTTGGATTTAGAGATTTTTTTACATAGCTCTAAATCTTCGACGCTTTGGGCTCCGCCGGCATAAGTTACAGGGATTGGAGAATTTTCAGCTAAAAAAGCAATTAAATCTAAATCCATACCTCCTTGCTTTCCCTCTACATCGGCCGCATGGATCAAAAATTCATTGCAATACTTTCCTAATTCTTCTAATGTTTCTTTTGAAATTTCGGTAGAAGTTCGAGTTTGCCATTGATGAATAGCCACTACCCAGCCGTCCTTATCTCTTTTACAACTCAAATCCAAAACTAGTCTTGATTTTCCAACTAAATCAGAAATGGCTTGGACCTTATCCATATCTAAACGGCCGTCTTGAAAGATCCAGCTAGTCACAATCACATGCGAAGCCCCTGCCTCTAAAAAATCTATCGCATTGGACAAATGAATACCACCCCCCACTTGCAAAGCATTTGGATAAGCTGCGAGGGCTTCTTTGGCCGCGTGTTCGTTTCCGGGACCAAGCATAATCACATGCCCACCCAGTAGAGCGTCTTTTTTATAAAGATTTGCATACCAAGAAGGTGGGAGCTCGGACTCAAAATTAGTCACCAAAGTTTCTTTTGAATCACTCAAAGAAGAGCCTACGATTTGCTTCACTTTTGCATTGTGGATATCGATACAAGGTCTAAAAATAGTCATAAAATTAAAATCCAGAAATAGACCAATCCACCACAGTTTGATCTTGTTTAGTCTGCCCTCTATAAAATAAAAGTTCTCCTCCCATCGCAAATTTCATGGCCTTTTTGGCCATAAAACCATCGAAGTTTTGCAGAACAGAAAACTTTTGAAAAACCTTGGAGGCATCAATTTTTAAGCTTTCTACGGGCTCGTTCCATAAAATTTCTAGTTCAGAATTAGGAAAACGGGTTCCATCATAAGGTTTTGCGTTTTGTAAAATACTTTTAGGGCTAAGGATACGGGTTTGGCTCCCCTCAATCTCTAATGCATAACCAAAAAGCTCTCCTTTTTTAGAAATACCAAGCCTTCCTGCATATTTTTTGGAGCTAAACAAAAAAGATCTAGAAACAGACTCGACTCCCAAAGATTTTTGCACCGAATAGTCGGCATAAGCATAGCCTTTTACCGATAGCGTATCATTATTATATGCGATTTTTCCGCTCACCCTTCCATAGGGTATCAAAATCTCTTGAAAAAAAGACCCTTTTTCTATGTTCCAGGAATTTTGAGAAGGTTTTTGAGCACGGATAACCGAATCAAAAGACACATCCAATAAAAAACTCCCGCCTTTTTCTGCACTAAACAAAACACGGTGCCCTTTGGCTATGGGCCCCTCCATCAAATACTCCTCTTTGATCGAAATTCTATGCTTTTCCTTATCGACTACCATTCGTTCGGGGGGATATTGCCTACCCACACTAGGGTGTTTCCATTTGGGGCTCCAAAAAGACAAATCACAAGCCACCTTTTGCCCTTGAGCAGGCACAGGCAAAAGAGAAAAGTTCACATAAGCCTTGATACCGTTATCAAAAAAAAACACATAAGACCATGTTTTTACCTCTTTGGCTTCGATCCAACCTATGAAAAATAAAAGAAAAAATACAAAACGAAAAAAAGGCTTGTACAACATAATTAAAATATAACTAATAGAATAAATAATGCACCCTTTAATCTTATGAATCTATTCAGAAAAAGCCAGGCGTGTGTGAGACTTCTATATTCTTCAAGTTTTACACTAGTTTTAGATTCAAATGAGTTTTTTCTTTTAAAATTTATTATTTTCTATTTATGGATGATTGTCTTTTTTGTAAAATAGTCGCCAAAGAGATCCCCTCCAAGATGATCTACGAAGACGATGAGATTTTTGCTTTTTATGATATTGCACCGAAAGCACCAGTGCATTTTTTGGTGATTCCTAAAAAGCATTTCACTCATTTGATGGAAATAGAAGAGGGTGATTCTGCTTTGATGGGAAAACTTTTGTTTCATGGGCAAAGGCTGGCTAAAGAGTTAGGTTTAGAAGAGTCTGGTGCTCGTTTTGTGTTGAATTGTAAAGAAGAAGCGGGGCAAACGGTGTGGCACATTCATTTACATATTTTGGGTGGCCGTCCTTTGAGCTGGCCTCCGGGTTGATATTTTGATAGTCAAATCTACTGTTGTGATCTTGCATCGATACGCCTATAGCGATTCGTCTTGGGTGGTCAAAGCCTTGAGCGCTCATTATGGTGTGCTTTCTTTTTTGGTGAAAGGCGGCAAGCAAGCTAGATATTCTTTTAAAAATGCTTTGAGTCCCCTGGCCATGAGTGAAGTGGTGTTTAATAAAAGCTCTAAAAGCGATTTACACTTTGTGAAAGAGGCGACTCTTTTGGAATGGTTTCCACAGATGCAATCCGACTTAGAAGCCCTGGCTATGGCACAAGTGATGGCTGAGATTGTTTTGCGTTATGCTCCATCTTATTTGGATTTAGACAAAGAATTTGACTTGTTGGTGCAAGCCCTAACCCAACTCAACGAGCCTCCTTATTCTCCGTCTGTTTTGGTGGATTGGCTTTTTAATATGAACTCTTTGTGGGGCTATAGCATTGCTACCGCTTGCTGCATTAAGTGTGGAGGTGAGCTTACAGAGGCTCCTGCCGATTTCTTTTTAGATCAAGGGGGTTGTGTGTGCAAAAATTGTTGCAATCATTTTAGCCCCAAAGCAAATCCGCTATTTTTAAAAGATTTATGGCATTACAATCAAAATAAACCTATTGAAAAAATTCCCCTCATGGAAAAAGCTTTTTTTATGTATTTGCAAAACCACTCGGGGGCCGAACGAGAAATCCATTCATTACAGTGGTTAAAAGAGGTTCGAAAAATATGCTCAGTGTAAATGAACTCATCAATAAAAAAAGAACTTCACAAAAAATTTCTATGATCACCGCCTATGATTTTGCCTTTGCCAAAATGGCAGAAATGGCTCAAGTGGATCAAATTTTGGTCGGAGATTCTTTGGCAAATGTAATGCTTGGCTATTCTAGCACTCGAGAAATCGGCATGGAAGAAATGCTAGTTTTTACAAAGGCTGTAGCCAAAGGAGCACCCCACACTCACATTGTGAGTGACATGCCCTACCTGAGCGACAGCAATGCAAAACTGGCCCTAGAAAATGCCAAAAAACTCATAGAAGCAGGTGCAAAATCGGTAAAACTCGAAGGGGCCAAACTAGAAGTGATCGAGACTTTAGTGGCAAACAACATCGCCGTAGTAGGACACTTAGGCCTTTTACCTCAAACCGCTTCAAACTTTAAGCAAGTTGGCAAAGCCCCTCAAGAAGAACTGCAAATCTTAAAAGAAGCAGAACTGCTCACCAAACTGGGTGTTTTTGAAATTGTATTAGAGCATATCCCCTCTGGACTTGGCCAAAAAATCACTCAAGAAGTTGACGCCATCACCATAGGTATTGGTGCAGGCCCTTTTACCGACGGACAAGTTCTGGTCTTGCACGATGTCTTGGGCATGCACAATGGCAAATACCCTCCCTTTGCCTCACCTTTCAAAGATTTCTTTTCTGAAGGCGTGCAGGGCATCAAAGAATACATCCAAAGCGTGAACTCCACTTCAAATTAAAATAGTAAAACTTTTTTTTGATGAAGTCTCACACACGCCTGGCTTTTTAAGTTAGAAGTTGGAAGTGGAAAGTTTTTAGTATTTAAAGATGAACAGCATTTTCTGGCATGATTTTCGCAAGGCATTTCATACACACTTTCCGCCACACTCGTCAGAATTTTCGTATCACATTTCACATACCCTTCTCAATTTTCAAGCACGCATCCCACCTTATCTGGCACGATTTTTGCGAAGAATTTCAAATACCATTTTCGCAAAGCATCCCATCTCGCTTTTCGCAAGGCATT
>JAAYJH010000113.1 GCA_012523035.1 Fibrobacter sp. | reverse complement strand
CCGAGTTCTAGCTCTACGAGTGGAGGGGGGATATCTGTAACTTTAACATATGATGTCTTTGTAGATTTTGTGGCAGGAAATACATATAATGTTTCTTATTCAGCTTCTAATGGTGTATTTATATGTAATGGTGGCAGCGGAAACTCTTCAACTACTGTAACATTTAATGGAGAATCTAAAAATGAAGAACAATTATGGGTTAATAATTCTACGTGGTTTTCTCAGTGGTCAATCGATAAGCCATATTCTAATGTACCTCTTCTTGTGGAAGGCGGTAATGTAAAGTGTAAAATGGCTTGGTAACTTTAGATAAGAAGAAGTATTCGCAAACGAAACCCTAACACGGTTTCGTTTTTTTTATGGGTGCCTAAAAAAAGTATTTCATCTCTAAATACTTCCTACTTTCCTCTTCCCCCCTTCGTCTTGTATGGAATGGCATAATGATGCTGGGATGCGCGCTTGAAATGAGGGATGGAGGCTGTGCAAAAAGCGTGCCAATAAAGCTGGGATTTGTGATGGATGTGCTATGCGAAAATTGTGCCAAAGATGCTGGGATGCGGGTTTGAAATGAGGGATGGAGGCTGTGCAAAAAGCGTGCCAGAAAATGGGATGCATGCCAAAAAAAGCTGTTTATCTCTAACCACTAAAACTAAGTTCTTCCCACTTCAAAAAAGCCAGGCGTGTGTGAGACTTCTATTTTTTTAAAAAAATATGTAGAAATAGGAGGACATTTCTCTTTTGTTTTTCTATATTAGTCGCGTCTAACTTTTGAGCGAGGCTCATTTTTAAAAGGTGTTTTATGAATACTGTTCGCGATGCTTCTACTGATGAAGATGATTTTATTAGTTTAGCCGATTTAAAGCCAGGTGATAAGGCGAAAATTGTGGCTTATAGGAGTGGTAACTTGAAATACAAGTCGAAGTTGCTGTCTATGGGTTTGGTGCGGGGGGTTCCTTTGAAGGTGGTGCAAGTGGCTCCCCTGGGAGATCCTGTGGTGGTGGAGGTGCTTTCTTATAGGCTTTCTCTTCGTAAAAAAGAGGCGGCGGTGTTGAAGTTAGAGAGGGTTCAGTAATGCAAAAGAAAAAGTTGACTGTGGCGATTGTGGGGAATCCTAATTGTGGTAAGACCGTTTTGTTTAATGCTTTGACTGGTTCGCATCAGCATGTGGGGAACTGGCCAGGAGTGACTGTAGAGAAGAAAACTGGGACTTTGGAGCTCGATGATTTTGTGATTGAGGTGGTGGATTTGCCCGGTATTTATGCTCTTTACGCGAATAGCGAAGATGAGCGAGTGGCTCTGGAGTATTTGCAGTCTAGAGAAGCAGATTTTGTGATTAATATTTTGGATGCGAGTAATTTGGAGCGAAATTTGTTTTTGACTACGCAATTGATGGAGATGAAGGTCCCTGTGTTGCTCGCTTTGAATATGATGGATATTGCCCTTGCTAGAGGGATTCATTTGGATTCTAAGGCCCTTGCGAAGTCGGTGGGAGCCCATTTGATTGAGTTGTCGGCGATTTCGTCTGATAGTTTTAAGAGTTTTTTGATTTTGTTTGAAAAATGGCTTAAAAAAGGTAAAATTCAAGAGCCAAAGGCTTTGGAGCACCTGCCTATTGTGGAGTCTTGGGTGAGTGAGAATGAGTCGGTCTTTTTGCCTTTGGTAGAAGAGTTTCAACAAGATACAAGAGGGCTTGCGATTCAATACCTGGAAGGGAATGTTTTGGTGGGAGATAGGGTGAAAGAGGCTCGCCTTTATGATCGTTCCAAGGTGGAAAGTTTTTTTGAAGAGGAGCCAGAGTTTGTGATTGCAGATTCTAGGTATACTAGTATTAAAAAGCTTATTGATAAGGTGGTGATCGACCGTGTGGAAAAAAGTACCGCTACAGATAAAATAGATAAGGTGATTTTAAATCGCTTTTTGGGGATTCCTATTTTTATTTTTATTATGTATTTGGTGTTTTGGATCGCTGTGACCGTGGGCGAGGCTTTTATTGATTTTTTTGAGATTTTGTTTGGGGCTGTTTTTGTGGATGGTCTCACTATTGTGTTAGAGAAAATCGGTGCTCCCGGTTTTGTGGTCGCTTTGCTTGCCGATGGTCTGGGGGCGGGTGTGCAAACGGTGGCTACTTTTGTTCCTGTTATTTTCTTTATGTTTTTTACGCTGTCTTTTTTGGAAGATTCGGGCTATATGGCTAGAGCGGCTTTTGTGGTGGACCGCTTGATGCGTTTGCTTGGACTCCCCGGTAAGGCTTTTGTGCCTATGATTGTGGGTTTTGGCTGCTCAGTGCCCGCTTTGATGGCGACTAGGACCATGGAAAATAAGCGAGAAAGGTTTTTGACCTTATTTTTGGTGCCTTTTATGAGTTGTGGGGCTAGACTTCCTGTGTATGCTCTGTTTGGTGCAGCTTTTTTTGGGAAATCCGCTGGGACTATGATTTTCTTGATTTATATGCTGGGTATTGTGATTGCTATGCTTTATGGACTGCTTTTGAGGTTTACTTTGTTTAAAGGAGACTCTGCACCCTTTGTGATGGAACTCCCGGCTTATCATTTGCCAAAACTCAAGACTTTGCTTAGGCATTCGTGGTACAAGCTTCGCCACTTTGTGATCAATGCGGGCCGAATTGTGCTTTTTATGGTGACAATCCTTGGTTTTATGGGTTCTATTGGTTTAGATGGTTCTTTTGGAAATACAGACACCAAAGATTCTGTGCTTTCTGCTGTGGGCAAGTCCATCACTCCTATTTTTGAGCCTTTTGGAGTAGAAGAAGATAACTGGCCTGCTTCGGTGGCTTTGTTTACAGGGCTCTTTGCAAAAGAGGCTATTATTGGGACTCTAAATTCACTTTATAGTATGAACGAAGGTAACGAAAGCGATGAGGAGACTTTTAGCCTTTGGAATGCTACTAAAGAGGCTTTTGCTTCTATTCCAGAAAACTTAAAAGAGGTGCCCGGCTCTATTTTTGAGCCTTTGGGAGTTTCTGATGCTATTGAAGAGGGCGAAGGAGAGGAGTATTCTTCGATGCTTCAAAATATGCGTTCTTATTTTTCACTGGGCAAACACCAAGTCTTTGCCTATTTACTCTTTATTTTGCTCTATGTGCCTTGTTTGGCTGCACTTGGTACGGCTTACAAAGAGCTTGGGGCCTATTATGGGACCATTATGACTATTTATCAAACGATTTTGGGCTGGAGTATTTCGGTGCTTTATTTTCAGATTGCGGCTGGTAAAAGTGTGTTCTGGATTTCGGCGTCTGCTATAGCTCTGGTCTTGATGTCTGCTTCCCTTTGGTTTATTGGAAAGCGAGATACGCTATAAAACCTAAAAAGGTAAAGGCAACCGAGAGTAATACATGAAGCCCTATGACGAGTAGGGCTTTTTCTATTTGAGCGTGCTGTAATAATAGGCTAGTCTCTAAAGAGAAAGCCGAAAAGGTGGTGAGTGCTCCCAAAAATCCAGTGATGCTGAATAGCCGCCATTCTATGGGTATTTCAGGATGTTTGCTAAAATATTGAAATAAGAGACCTATTAAAAATCCTCCAACTATATTGGCACTGAGTGTCCCTATATTCAAAAGACTGCAAATGGGGTTGAGGAGTTTTTCAAATGCGTATCGAAATAGAGCTCCAAATGAGGCCCCTAAAGAGATGGCGACTATGCTTTTGAATACAATCATGGGGATTCTTCTTGTACAGCGTCCATGGCACGAGTGATGACTTCGATGCCCGCATTGGCGACACTGGATTCATTGCTTAGGATTTGTCTGTAACGCCTTGCTCCAGGAAGCCCGTTGAATAGCCCCACTAAATGCCTGGAGATGACTGTGAGAGGGCAGCCCTCTTTTAGTTGAGATTCTATATAAGGTAAAAAAGAACGGAGCAAGTCTTTTCGATTGGCAGGGGGATTTGTGTCTTTTTTGAATACCTTTGAATCCACAGTGGACAAAAACCATGGGTTTTCGTAGGCTTCTCGACCCACCATCACACCATCGACTTGAGTTAAAAGTTCTTGGATTTGTTCTATGCTGGTGACACCTCCATTTAATGAGATGTGCAGGTCTGGTAATTGTTTTTTGAGTTCGATTGCATAAGAATATTGGAGTGGGGGAATGCTTCGATTTTCTTTGGGGCTCAATCCTTTGAGCCATGCTTTACGGGCGTGAATGATAAAGGTCTTGCAGCCCGCCTCGGCTTGGGTTTTTATAAAGTCAAAAAAGAATTCAAAAGAGTCGTCGTGGTCTATGCCTATTCGTGTTTTTAAGGTCACAGGGATAGACATCGCTTTTTGCATTTGGTATAAACATTCGGCGACTAAGTCTTTGTGACGCATCAAACAGGCTCCAAAAGAACCTTGCTGCACTCTGTCCGATGGGCACCCACAGTTCAGGTTGATTTCAAAAAATCCAGCATCTTCTCCCATTTTTGCACATTCTGCAAGCATTTTGGGGTCACTCCCGCCCAGTTGTAGAGCTAAAGGGTATTCAAAAGGAGAATGCCTCAAAAAACGATTTTTATCGGAGTGTATCAAGGCGTGTGTTGTCACCATTTCGGTGTAAAGCAATATGTGTTTACTAATCAGTCGCAAAAAATACCGTTCATGCCTGTCGGTGTAGTCGAGCATGGGAGCAATGGAGACTTGTCTATTAAAATTTAAATTCATAAGTTTAAATTAGTTTTCTACCTTTTCTCTATCTAGTGGATTTTAAGAATATGAATAATATAAAAAGAATTTTAATTTCTGGTGGCACTCATGGCAATGAACTGACTGGTGTTCAGTTGATTCGCAAATGGAAAGCACAGCCTGAATTGTGTGAAGCAAAGGCAAAAGGGATAGAGCTCTCGACATTAATAGCCAATCCTCCGGCGGTTTTAGCAGTCAGACGCTATATAGATCAAGATTTGAATCGTAGTTTTTCTTTGAATAGCCTGAATGACACAAACCCTTCGATGAGTGTAGAAGCCCACCGAGCCAAGCAACTAAACGCTCTGTATGGCCCCAAAGGAGAAAACACCCAAACAGATTTGATTTTAGATATACACAATACCGAATCGAATATGGGGATTTCTTTGATTTTGTCAGAAGCTAATGCTTTTACTCAAAGGGCTTCTGCAGAAATTGCGAGCGAGTTTTCTGGCGTGTTTATTTACTTTCAACCAGAAGAGCGAAGCCAATCTCCTTATTTGGGCACACTTGCTAGAGCCGATGTGTGTATAGAGGTCGGGCCTCAAAGTCATGGGACTTTGCAAGCAGGCCTTTTTGAAAAAACAGAGCAGGTGGTGTATCGGTTTTTGGAGCTTGCACAAGAGTGGAATGAGGGTGTCTTACAAAATAAACCCAAAAAGAAACTAAGCGTTTACACCCATTACAAAGACATCGATTACCCTAGAGATAAAAACAACAATATCAGTGCGATGATCCACCCTGATTTGCAAGGTCAAGACTATGTTTTACTAGAACAAGGTTCTCCTTTGTTTAGGACTTTTTATGGCGAAGATGTGCTCTACACAGAGGCTAAGACGCTTTGTCCTATATTTATCAATGAGGCAGCCTACTACGAAAAGAAAATAGCCATGACATTGACGAGCAAAAGCATCGAGGAGTGGTAATGAAAAAAAAGTCTTTAGAAAAACACCTAAAAAAGTTCTTAAAAAACTTAGAAACACAAAAAGAATCGACTTATGAATATCATTTTCATCAGATTTTAGATGCTTTTGAAGATTTTTTGATTTCTAAACCAGAGCCACCTCAAGAATGGAAAGATCGACTCGGTGAGCAAGCCCATAAGTTTGACTACCACCAAATAGTGCTTCCCGGAGATTTCGAAGACCCTTTTGAAGATGAATTGGGTAATATTCGACGATTAAGAGCAGAATTTGAGTCTAATACGGCACCTTTGGCTTTGGAGCATTTGCTTATTAGTCAAAATTACTTTATTTTTGAGAATAGACACGCTACTGTGATTGAGGCTCCTCGTCCTTTATTGATGTTAGAAAGTACAGACGCCGAAGGTTCTAAAATCGATTGGGATTGTTGTGTGTCGGTGTTTGCAGATGCTAGTTATTATGCTTATAACCTTTTAGATGACGAGGAAGAGGTTTTAGGCGATGATATTACTGCAGTTTTGGAGTCTCAAATGATTGTTTTGTCAGAGATGCAACTGGTAATCCCAGTAGAAGGTCGAGATTATGGTTTTTTAAGGAGTTGCTGAATGTCTTTTATACGCACTGTTATTTTGGCTATGAGTCTCTTGCTTACAAGTGCGTATTCCGATTTTATTCAAACTCCAATTCCACCTTCTTTTAATAAAAACACTTTTCAAGATACCAATGAAGACGGTAAGATGGATCGACTGAGCATTCACTTTTTGGGCGAAATCACGGAGACCTACCTCCACGAAATGGTGGACAGTCTTGTTTTTGATTGGATAAACTCGCACTCTAGACACCAATCTTATACTGTAGCTTCCACCGATTTAAAAATAGACAGTCTCAATAGTCGAGTGGTTTATTTTGACTTGCCCGATACATTTTCCATTCAAAGTTTTTTAACCTCACTCCATGACTATCGGTATGGAGAATATGCCATTGCAAAGCTATACCAAAATAATGGAGAAGTCTTTAAGATTTCTATGAAAGATGCCATGCCACCAGTTTTGAAAAAATCTTTTTTAAAAAGCCATAGAAAAAATGGAAATGACACCCTGTCTCTTTATTTTTCTGAACCAGTGTCTATAAAACCAGAATGCCATTTTATTGTAGAGTATAAAAACAATAGGGATTCTGCAGTTTATGATTTTTTACATGCAGAAATTTTGCCAAGCCTAGATCCAAGTGTTTTAGTTTTAGTGAAAGATTCTAGTTTTCAGAGTAAAAGAAATTTACAACCAAGAGATTCAATCCGTATCCTAAAATCTTGTGTGATAGATGAGTCAAAAAATCCAATAGAGACTAAAGCATTTCATTTTTTAGAGGGGACTTATCCTTTTGAAATTTATACCGTAAAATCAGCTTCTTATATTGCCTCTAATCAAAGACCACAAACAATTTTTTCTCTTGAGTTTTTAGACTTGAATGCTGCTTTTCCAAACGATACTGCTCTGGGTGTGGCCATTGACATCGGCGGACCAGAATTTGAAAGCATGCTCAAAGAAGAAGCCTTATTAAAGCATTCTAAGTCTGTTTTAGATTACCAAGCTTCTCAATTAAAAATAGACTTGAAACTTTCAATTTTCACTAATCTTGGGGCTTATGTGGCCTCTTATAGCCATAGTTTACTTGGTTCTGATGCTCGTTTTAATAAGTCAGGGACTCGATTGTTTTTAAGATGGAATCACCAGAGTGAAGCAGGGCGTTTGGTGCAAACCGGAGTGTATTTGGCAGATATAGACTTGCGATTAAGTTACGATGGAGATATAATCTATCAAAGTCAAAAAAACGAAAAACACATTGAAGCCTGGGGACTTTTGAGACGATAAAATGGAAAAATTAGAAGCACTTATTTTTAAGCGATATATTACAGAATTAAAAACACAAAATCCTCATGCCTTTGAAAATCTACCAGCCACCACCCAAAATGCTACTATAGAACAGCTTGCTTTTCGCTATGATGTGTTTTTGTTAGATGCGTTTGGGACTCTTTATAATCACAATCATTTTGTATATCCTGGGGCACTGTCGATGTTTCGCTATTTAAAAAGCAAAGGCAAATCAGTTCGCTTGGTGACCAATGCGGCTTCTAAACCCATTGAACTTTTATTAAAAGATTTGTGGTTGATGGGTTTTGATTTTCGATTCGAAGATGTTTTTAGTTCTGGGTCTTTGCTCATCGAAAATAATCAAAAATGGAAGCACACAGAAGCTTTATACATAGGAAAAGACACAGGTGCTTCATTTTTGGAAGCCGCCGGGATTCAAAGCAATGCAGATACTATGAACCCAGTGGTGATTGTGTCTTCTGTGTCTCAAGACAAGACGCTGATTTTAAAAGCTAAAAACTTATTAAAAAAAGAGGGAGCGGTTTTAATTGTATTGAATCCAGACCCTTGGGCACCCACGCCAGACGCTAAAAGAGTGCCTGTTTGTGGGGCATTTGCTCAATATTTAGCAGAAGATAGCCAAGCAAAAATCCATTACCTAGGGAAGCCATTTCCAGAATTATTTCACAAAGCCTTGGCTGCTTTTTCAAAACAAAATAAAGCGATTATGATTGGAGACACCCTAGGTACCGATATTTTAGGGGCCACAGTGGCGGGGATAGACACTGCACTGGTTTTAGGTCGAAACACCCCCATAGAAACTGTGAGTGAGAGTGAGAATATACTAGGGATTCGTCCACATTATTATTTAAAAGGCTTTTAACGCCCTTTTCTCCCTTTTTTAGCATATTTTCACCAAAATCATCCCAAAAGAAGGTTTTTATTGCTTTTAGATGGATTTTTTATTATATTTTGTATGAATCACCATCTATGAAAATTTTGGAGTTTGGAAATGAAAAATAAGTGGCTGTTCATCAGTATTGTTTTATTGTCTTTATTCATGTCATCTTGTGCAGCAAAAAGTGGGTGGTACAAAAAAAACGTTTCTAAAGAAGACATTAAAACTGCAGAAGCAAAATGCAAATATGAAGTGGGTATCAATAAGGTGACTCAGGTAGAGCAGGGAGACCTTATTATTGCTTGCATGGAAGGTCAAGGCTATAGGTGGCACGGCAAATAAGTGAATATCCAGTGTTTTTATGCCATTAAGCGTGTAAATATAATTTCATAGGTGTGGCGTTTTCCAGCATAAACCTTAAAAATTGACTTAAATTCAGTGTAGTAATAAATTTTATAGCTTTTTTGTGTAAATAATCTATATTTTAAGTATGGAACAAGTGATTGGGCGATTATTTGATTACGACGATTTTAGAGTTTTCCTCAAAGATTATTTCGAAGAGCAAAAAAAGCTAAAACCTGTTTTTTCGCATCGTTTTTTTGCAGCAAAAGCGGGCTTTAGTTCCTCTTCTTATTGTTTAAATGTGATTCGTGGCCGATTTAATTTTACTGTAAAATCCATTGAAAAGTTTTCTAAAGCCGTCTCTTTTACAGACTTGCAAAAGTCTTATTTTTCTGCTCTTGTGTTTTATAATCAGGCGGTACACCCAGAAGAACGGGACCATGCGTGGAATCAGATTTTAAAAATCCGTCAGCAATTAGAGTTCACACAAATCCAACACGAACAACAAGATTATTTTTCTAAATGGTATTATCCAGTGCTTCGTGAATTGGTGGTTCATTTGGACTGGAAAGGCGACTATATTAAATTAGCTCGTAGTTTGGACCCTCCTATCACTACAGAAGAAGCCCGCTTGGCAGTCAAAAAACTAATAGAATGGGCTTTGATAGAAAAATCAAGTGACGACACTTATAAAACCACTTCTCATATGCTCAATGCCCAAAAAATACCCCCCATTGCACTGAGGCAAATACGAAGAGAATATATTCAACATGCCATTGGAAGCATTGAGTCAAAAGGCAAAGATGAACGGTTTTCGACTTTTACAACCTTGACAATGAGTGAAGAGTCTTATCGTTATGCGGTTCAAGTTTTGGAAGAAGCTCGACAAAAAATCATAAGCCGTGCCGCCAGTGATATGTCAGTAGAAAAAATTTATGAGCTGATGGTCGTTTTATATCCTATGAGTAAAGCTATATTAAAAGAAGGAGGTCCTTCTGAATGAAAAGATTATGGCTTTGCTTTTTTATTTTTTTTATTGCAGCTTGTTCTACCGATACAGCACAAGGGGTGACGGATATAGGCAATTCAGTCGCTGGACTTGTTTTAGATGTCCATGGAAAGCCTTTGGCAAATGCTAGAGTGCTTGTTTATATGGATTCTTGGAAGGATACCAGTGTTACAGATTCTATAGAAACTCGATCCAACGAAAAAGGTGAGTTTTTGCTCAAAGGAATCTCTAAATCTGAGCCTTATATTCTTTTTGCAGAAAAGGATTCTTTTTCAATTTTATCCCAAAGTTCGGATACTTTAAAATTAGCCCGACACAAACGGATTTTCAGTCGAATCAGAGATAAATCTTCGGGCTGGGTTCGAATTGTGGGGCAATCTCAAAAAACTTTGCTAGCCAAAGATGGTTCTTTTGAACTCAGCGAAGTCCCTTCAGGAGATTTAACCCTTGTTTATGGAGACTCTATTGCAGAAAGTCGCCTTTCTTTTAAAACCACAGACACTAGAGATTCACTTCAACTTCCAGACTTAATCCAAGCAAAATCAGTAGAATCGTGGCTAGAAATCACCGATTCCCGATATTATCAAGATTCTGCTTTTGAGGGCATCCAAATAGACTTAGAAGAGCTTCCACCAGAGATTGCTTCTAATAATACAGAGATTTTACGGCTAACTTACCCTCTCCAAGATTTTGCCCTCTCCCAAGACTTTGAAAATTTTGTGCTCCCATTGCCTATAAAAAATAAGTCTTTTGAACTTTTAGATGGGCTGGACTCTTTTGAATTTCAAATCCTTAATGCAGATAAAAATCCTATAGATTTTGAAGTGGATTATTGGGATGCGGACTTGAAAAAAGCCCTGTTATGGGTGCGTCTTGATTCTATTCGATCCAAAGATTCTGTCCTTGTATTTTCTTTTAACAAACAAAAGGCATTGCAAAACTCTCCATTTCGAGAAAAAGATGGAGTGATGGCAGTTCTGCATTTAAATGATGAGGATTTAGTGGTGCATCAAGGAAAGGCCATTCGAGCAGATAGTGGTTTTATTGGCAAAGGGCTTTCTCTTGCAGAGTCTCAGTATTTAGATTTGGGCTTGTTAGACCCTTGTGAAGGCGATTTCACGCTATCTTTGTGGGTGTATTGGTATGGTAAAAACGACCAGCATCAAATTTTATTTTCTCAACGCTCCTTTTGGTCTGACTCAACTTCTAGGTTTCAATGGCATTTTGACAATATCAACGATGTTTTTGCCGTTTATAATCACAATGACCAAAGGAATAAGTTAAATGATTTGAATCTTCCGTTAATGGAATGGGCTTATCTGAATTTAGTCTTTGAAGATGGTTTTATTTCTGTTTATTTAAATGGAGAAATTCAGGGTGAGTCTAGCCCTTTTGCTCCGGCAATTCTGTCCGAAACAGTTCCATTACGAATTGGGGGCAACGAAGTGGATACCGAAACCTGGAATGGTGTTTTAGATGAGATAAGGATAGAATCGGTGGCTCGAAATCAGGAGTGGATTCGTTTGAGTTATGAAACTCAAAAAGCGGTTAAAAATTAACTAAAAGCTAAGAATTTTAAGCAAAGTCTAAGCATTCAAGAGATTAAAGTTTGGGTGAATTTTAATGTATTAAGCTCCTTGAAATGCTAATTTTTATGGCTTTCTAGTGGAGTGACTTGTGTCTTTGAAACTAGTTTTTTCGCCTTTTCTCTTTTTACCTATTGCTTTTGGCCTTTCTTTCGATATAAAGTGCTAGACCTAAAAATTTTTCTTTAGGATTCAATTTTAGAATTTTGTTTAAGGAGCATGATTGAAGATTTTTATACTTTTCGCTGAAGTTTTTATGATTGATGCTTTTATATTCGTCAAGTTTTATAAAAAGAGCAGAAATTTGATAAAACATTAGTGTTTATCGTCGAATATACTATGAATACAGGTGAAAAACTGCAAAACCTGCTGAAATGGTGCTTCTGTTTTTTAGAAGATGGATTCAAAAGGTCTTTTTAGATACAGAATAGATACAAAGGCTTGTGTAAAGGAACTATGAAATAGAAGCCCTACACAAGCTAATAGACATAGAGTTTGCATCTATGGCTCTTCACTCACAAAGATTGAGACACGAAGTTAGCACAGCTTATGTGTGAGATTAGTCTTCCTTGTCTTCGCTTACAACTACCGCTTCGTCTTCGCCAAGTTCAAACATTTGAACATCTCTCATGCTATCACGAATTTGCATCTCGAGTTTGGCCGCAATATCGGGGTTGTTTTTGAGGAATAAACGAGCGTTTTCACGACCTTGGCCGATCCGTTCGGTGCCATAAGAGAACCAAGAACCACTCTTTTCTATAAGGTCTAGTTCCACAGCTAAATCCAAGATAGAAGCTTCTCTGGAAATACCTTGACCATATAAAATGTCAAATTCACACTGTAAAAAAGGTGCTGCAACTTTATTTTTAACCACTTTGACTCGAGTGCGGTTGCCTATCACATCTTCTCCGGTCTTGATAGCTGCGATGCGTCGAATATCTATCCTTTGGGTGGCGTAAAATTTGAGTGCATTTCCACCAGTGGTGGTTTCTGGGCTTCCAAACATAACACCAATTTTCATGCGTAGTTGGTTGATGAAAATCAAACAGGTGTTGGATTTGGAGATAATAGCCGTGAGCTTGCGAAGAGCTTGTGACATGAGTCTGGCTTGGAGTCCCATGTGACTGTCTCCCATTTCGCCATTGATCTCTGCTTGCGGGACTAAAGCAGCCACAGAATCGACTACTATAATATCTACTGCTCCAGATCGAACCAAAGTTTCGGCAATGTCCAGTGCTTGCTCACCGGTGTCAGGCTGAGACATTAAAAGTTCTTCTACTTTGACTCCCAATTTGCGAGCATATGCAGCGTCAAAGGCGTGTTCAGCATCGATAAAGGCTGCGACTCCCCCTAATTTTTGAGCCTCTGCAATAGCGTGCAGCGTGAGGGTGGTTTTACCAGAAGATTCGGGCCCATAAATTTCGATGATACGACCTCTGGGAAAGCCCCCCACACCAAGGGCCACATCGAGTTGAATACAGCCACTAGGTATCACGGGTATGTCTTCTAATGGCTGACTACCCAAGGTCATGATAGAACCTTTTCCATGATTTTTTTCTATTTGTGCAATTGCAGCCTCAATTGCTTTGAATTTTTCATTATTTGCAACGGGTGCAGTGGAAGCTTTTTTAGCCATATCTCTCTCCAATTCTTAGAGTCTTAAATAAATATAGTATATACTGCTCTTATGAGCAAGTGTTTTTTTGTTCAATAATTTCAATTCGAAGTTTATTCAATGCTTTATAGACGCTTTTCTCTTGGATATCTTTACGATTCCCTATAAAAATTTCAGAAAAGGCCGTTTTTTTACATTTGTTTACAATTGCAATCCATACCAAACCAATTGGCTTTTCTGGAGTAGCACCAGTAGGACCTGCTATTCCAGAAGTGGCTATAGCCCAGTCGGAGTTAAAGATTTTTAAAGTGTTTTGGGCCATTTCAAGGACAGTTTCTTGACTCACCGCCCCATGATTTAGAAGTGTTTGGGCCTGAACTTTCAAAAGATTTTCTTTAATTTCGTTATTATACGCTATCACGGAGCCTTGAAGTACATCCGAGGCTCCAGCCTCTTGAATAAGAGAATAGGACAAAAGCCCGCCAGTACAAGATTCAGCAAAGGCAATTTTTTGGTTGGACTCTCTTAAAAGGCGAATAATAGAGTGTGCCAATGTTTCGCCGTTATCAGAAATAAGCATTTGAGAAGCGCTAGGACCTAAATTTTTGAGCAATAGAGCTTTTGCTTTTTCTAAAGAATCCATAGATTTAGAGGTATAAAGTCTAAAAATTAAAGCCTCTGGTGTAGGTAAACTACTCCAAAACACACCTTTTTCAAATTGAAACGATTGTAAAATAGATTCTAAAGCCGATTCAGAAATTCCAAATAGCCGTAAATCCTTAAAATAATAAGGTTTTAAATTTTGTTTTTGAAGTTCTGGAATCACTTGAAGCTGAAACATAGATTTCATTTCTGACGGGACTCCTGGCAAACTAAATAAAGTCAATTCATCTTTTATTAAAAATCCTGGAGCACTTCCTATTTTATTTTCTAAAACTTGTGCACCTTCTGGAAAATAAGCTTGAATTTTGTTTGTTTCAAGGTATGGGATCCCTCTTTTTTGAAACCAATGCTGGATGTTTTTTTCTTGTTGAGGGTCATAAACCAAAGTTTTATTAAAAGTATTGGCCACTAGATTTCGAGTGATATCGTCAGAAGTAGGGCCCAAGCCTCCAGTCACAATCACAGTTTGAACTTTTGATCTTATAAACATTTGGAAGGATTCTTTCCAAAAATCTAACTGGTCGGGCAAACTCAAATGAAAAGCCACCTCAAAACCCATATTACGGCATTTTTCTGAAAGCCAATGGGTATTGGTATTCAAGGTAAAGCCTTGAGTGAGTTCGGTGCCAATGCTTACTATGGCGATTTTGGGTGTGTTCATAAAACCTTCTTTGCGGTGTGATATTACAAATATACCAAACGGCTTTGACAAAATTTGTCAATTATTCAATGGGGTCAAAAAATAAAAATCTATTTTAATATACAAAATTACCATCCTCATAAAAACAATAAATCTAAAAGATTAGACTGAATTTCACAGGCCAAAGCATATAGCAATGAGCAGGCGTCCAATATTTTGGCTCCATTTCAATCCATTCAAGCTAAAACAACTCTTTTGAATAGTGAAGTCTCACACACGCCTGGCTTTTTTGAAGTAAAAAGTGAGAAGTTGTTAGAATTTAGAGATGAACAGCTTTATCAAAATGTCGTCTTGTATGGATTGCCAGAATAATGGAGAAGGTAAAGGCGGGGATGCGTGTGAGAGATGTTATGTGAAATGCGTGCTAGAAAGGTGGATGCATTTGCAAAAAAAAGTTCATCTGCAGAAACTTACAACTTTTAACTTCCTACCTCTATTTCGCCTAGATTGCCACGACCAAAGCCCGTCAACAGGCAAAGTTCGTCAACGGACAAAAGCCTTCGCCACAACGAGTAAAGCGGCTCGTGAGTAGCACTTAGAGTTTATCGACTTTTTTTCATGCATTTTACCTATATTCCATGAATCCTTACATTTTCTGGCACGAATTTCGCATAGCATTCCTAGCACGCACTTCGACAGGCTCAATGTAGCACTTTTCGCACCGTCCCCTCCGAATTTGCATAACATCTCTAACACTAAGCACTTCCCACTATTCTGGCACGAATTTCGCAAAGCATTCACCCTTCATTTCTGGCACACTTTTCGCACAATGCCATCCCAATTTCCAGACACGCATCCCAGCACATTTGTGCACAGATTTTATTTATACTCTGTACATTTTTACATCTTTGGTATGCATTGCATCTTTATAAGGATGAAAGCATGATGTTCGTAGATTAAGGTTTTGTTTAGACTTAAAAAGGAATGCTTTTGGGGCTATGCGTGAGGGATAGTGACCCGTAGGGCGAAGACTTGTTTTAGACAAGGCTTCGTTGCAAGAGGTGTGTGGCATTTTTTATGAGTTTTGACACTACACCCTTGCAATATAGCCCGTTTCAAGCAGTGTGTTTTTTTTATGTGCTTGTGCTTGAACACGCCCAGCAAAAGAGAGTGGAATTGATTGTTGAAAAATTGTTGTTTAGTATGCAAAGATTTTTTGTTTTTTAAGTTTGTTTCCATGAGTTTCTTGTTGTTATCCATTAAAATTTTATTATTTTGCATGCAAACTTTCTTTTACAATTCTTTTGAATGTGAAGTAGCTCACTTTTAGAATTTGAAAATAAATTTAATTCAGTATGTTTTATATGTTTTATTGAATTAAGTTTCATTGTTTTTGATTTTTAAGGAGTTTCTATGCGTTTGGCTAGATTGAAAACATCATTTTTATGGATATTTGTTGCTGCAATGGCTTGTGCCGCTCAAGATCCAGTGCAAAATCCGTATTTAATTGAGACTTTGGAAGATTTAGAGAGTTTTAGAGATTTGGTCAATGATGGGGGACTGCCAGGTGATTTCGAGGCACACTTGATGGCAGATATTGATTTGGCTTCAAAATATGGAGAAAGCGTGGGCGGAGTGGAGCAAAGTTGGACTCCAATAGGCACTCTATCGAAACCGTTTAAGGGTGTTTTTGATGGAAATGGCTATAGTATTAAAAATTTATATGTGAATCATAGAGATGCAAATGAAATGAATTCTGCGTTTTTTGGCTGGGTAGAGGGTGCACAGATTCGGAATTTGAATTTAGAGGCTTATCGGGTTTATGGTTCCAATTATACGGCCGCTTTGGTGGCAAATTTTAGGTCTTTTGTGGAAGACGAGAGAGAATACAGTATTTCTAATGTTTCTTTGAGTGGAGAGGTGGAAGGAACGGCTAAAACAGGGGCTTTGGTGGCTTATGTAGAAATGGATGGCCTTTTAAAAGTGAGTGATGTCCATGTGAAGGGGGCGGTGAAAGGAGGCTATGGTGTGGGTGGCTTGATTGGGCATAGCTTTTATTGTGAAATTTCGGAGTCTAGTTTTGATGGAGTGGTTCAAGGACAAAAGGCTGTGGGGGCTTTGGTGGGAAGCCATGAAAATTCTGTTTTGAAAAATGTGGAGGCCAGAGGAGAGGTGGAAGCTTCGACTATGGTAGGAGGTCTGGTTGGAGATAATCACAATAGTTCTATTGTGAATTCGACTTCATATGTTTTGGTGAAGGGAAATTCAAAGGTGGGTGGATTGGTTGGGACTTCTTATAGTGTTAGACTGCCAAATGATTTTGAGGATTTTGAAAATCCTGTGACCAGAGATAGTTTGCTTGAAAGCCTTCAAGAAGTTGGTGCCTTGATTTTTAAGAGTCGTGCTTATGGAGAGGTGCAAGGGGAGTCTATGGTGGCTGCTTTTGTTGGAGAGGTGAGGGGGACTTGGATTGTAGAAGATACTGCCTATGGAAAAGTTGAAGGTCTATTCGAAGTGGGTGGCTTGGTGGGAAATTTAGGATATGGAGAGCTTGGAGTACCTTTGGTTTATCGGTCTTTGACGACAGGGCCTGTGAAAGGAGAAGCGAGTGTTGGAGGTATTATAGGTGCTGCGAGATCGGCACATTTGCATCATTCTATAAATGTAGGGCCTGTGAGTGGCGAAGATGAGGTGGGTGGTTTAATAGGGAGAGCGTCTTTTAGTTTCATAGAAAAATCAATCAATTTGGGGGGTGTTATAGGTTTAAATAATGTGGGTGGTCTTGTAGGTGCGGCAGAGGGTGGAGAAATTTTTGCTGCCTTGAATAGCGGTATTGTCAAAGGAGACTCTGCAGTGGGAGGGATTGCAGGTGAGCTTTTTATAGATGTGACAGAGTACTATGATCAAGATCTCCAAAGCTATTTAAAAACAGCGGTGGGTAAAATTCAAGAAGCGGTGAATGTGGCTTTTGTTGAAGGAAAAATCAGCGTAGGTGCTTTGATAGGAGAGGTGCTAACAGATGAAGACGCTTTCTTTGAATTTGTCGAAGACACTTTGGTGTTTAATAATTTTTATGACCAACAAATGTGCCCTTTGGAGCGGGCTATTTTTAACCGTGAAAATTCTATTGAAAATACAGCTCTAATGACGAGGGATATGCTGCATGAAGCTTTAAAATTCAACGATGATACCCAAAAAGGCTTGTCGAATGAGCTGTGGGCTTTTTCTAAAGATTTTTATCCGCGTTTAATAGAGTTAACAGAAGAGCCAGCTATGCGTGTGGCCAGTGCCCCTATTATTTTGAAAGCACCAGAAAATGTCTTGGCGGTGTCTTCGAGTTTTTTAGTGAAAAATTTTGAATTTTTGTGGGACTATTCGCCCGAAAATCATGTGCAAAAAGGAGAAGTCATAGAGGAGTCTTTGGTGAAAATGAAGGCCCTTGAACCAGGTGAGGTGAGTTTTGAGATTTATAAAGATGAACTTTTGTATAAACAAGTGGTTTTAAATTTGGTGGGGATTTTTGAAAACGAAGAAGAGCCGAAAGAACCCGAGGTAGATCCTTGTGAAGGTTATGAGTATGTTCCAGGCACATTGCCTCCGGAAGGTTGTGAAATCGATCCTGAAGAGCCCGAAGAACCCGAGGTAGATCCTTGTGAAGGCTATGAGTATGTTCCAGGCACATTGCCTCCGGAAGGCTGTGAAATTGCCCCTGAAGAGCCGAAAGAACCCGAGGTAGATCCTTGTGAAGGTTATGAGTATGTTCCAGGCACATTGCCTCCGGAAGGCTGTGAAATCGATCCTGAAGAGCCGAAAGAACCCGAGGTAGATCCTTGTGAAGGCTATGAGTATGTTCCAGGCACATTGCCTCCGGAAGGCTGTGAAATTGTCCCTGAAGAGCCGAAAGAACCCGAAGTAGATCCTTGTGAAGGTTATGAGTATGTCCCCGGCACATTGCCTCCGGAAGGCTGTGAAATCGCCCCTGAAATTGTGAATTTAGAGCATCGACACGGAGATTCTAAACTTCAGTATTTCTTTCGAGTCCCTTATCCTTATATAAAGGTGCAAAGTTCTATGCAAAACCCACAAAAACTTCATTTATATGATTTGAAAGGGAATTTACTTTTGAAAAAGCAAGTTTCTTCTGGTGAAGTCGTGTCTTTAGAATCTCTAAAGGCAGGTTTATATTTTGCGGTGATGCAGAGAGAAAGGCTTCGAGTTTTTATTCCATAAACTCAATATTAAACTCCACAATTTAAGAAGGCTCAGGCCTTCTTTTTTTATAGTACAAGGACTAGGCCTTTAAACTTTTATGCATTATGGCTTTGATTTGAATACTAATCTTTTTATTAAAACAAGATTCTGTCTTTTTTTCGATAAAAAAACGAGTGTGTTAAAAAAGAGGGAGTTTAAAGTAATGTTTTTTCTCTGTTTCTAAGATTTCAAATAAGTAAAGCCCTGGTTTTAATAAGCTTAGATCGATAGTGGACTGAGTCGTGTGAATCTTTTTTATGGTTTTTCCGTGAAGGTCCATCACTTTGATTGTGGTGGCTTGGTGATTCGTATTTTCAAGGTGTAAAAACTGGTCTTTAATAGTGGCTTTAAGTGCAGAGTTTTTAGGGGTATTTACTAAAACATTGGTGGATTCACAGCTAGATTCCATAAGAGATTCATTATTAAAAGCAATCCAATCTATATTGGGCAAGCCATCGTTGGTGAGGGCTTCAAATGTTATGGTGTGGACTCCTTTTTCAAAAAACATCGTAAGGGATATGGTTTTCCACAATTCCCATGTGGTGGTGGGGGCAAAGTCAATATCTACACTATGATTTTGTTTGGTGCTGAGTCTTGCATTTCTAGAGCTTTCTCCTCCATTGGCATAGCGAATGTAAATCGTATAGTCTTGAGAGTTTTTGGACTCTAGCTTGTACTGTAATTGGGTGTGGATTTCATTATCGGGGTTCACATAGCCTTCTCCCGAGAAGCCTTGGTTTTTATTTTCAAAAACACCATCGACATAGCAAAAGTTTTCTCCTTCTAAAATAGACTTGCACTTTTGATCCTCACAAGAATCCAAAGGAGAGGCTGTTTCTGTGGGTTCTGGGTGGGTAGAAGAGTCTGTTGGGCTTTCTATTTGAATGTTTTCTATAGCTTTTAAGTAACTGGCTTCGGCGGCGAGTAAAAGAGAGCCATAATCACCAGCCCATTGATAGCCATATCGTCTATCTTCTGAGAGTTTGGTGATATCTGTGGTTTTGCTCGAAACTCCTTCTCGATCACAAAAAAAGTATTGGTCTTTATCCACTTCGTAAAATCGATACCACATAGATGCTCCCGACGATGAGACAAAATTTCCACTAGAGTATTTTAAGTCTGGCACTCTGTTTTTTTTGTACCACTGGATGGCTCCTTTGACGGCTTTTTGCACGGCTGCATTTTGATCTTTCCAGTTCATTAAAAACCATACAATTCCAGCAGATTCCAATCCTGATTTAGAGGGTAGTTCATAAGATCTAGCCTCTACTGGGGCATAAGAGTTTGTGTCGTGTTGAGCACACCAAACTGTAAGCTCTCCTTGATTTACAATTTGAGATTTTAATATAAAGTCCACGGCTTTATTCAAGCTGTTTTGTATGCTGGCGATGTGGTTGCTTTGCACAATATCCGAGTCAAAAGGAGGATTCGCTTCTAAAATATCTTGTAAAAGGAGCATGGCTCGAATCATAGCGTCGTCGTTGAAGGTGATTTGGTCCGAATAGTTGCCTCGTTTGGGGTGCATTTGCGGAAATCCACCTTTGGAGCGTTGTGAATCGAGTAAAAAAGCAAGGGCTTTTTGAAAAGTTTCTTTGAATTTGGCCTTATAAGTAGCATTTTTAGTGGTTTTGTATTGCTCAGCAAGCAAACGCATTTCTTGAATGGTGGCATCGTTGTCGATGGTGCCAAGGGCTTTGCCATTTTTAATGATATCAGACTTCGCATCGCTTCCATTCCAAGGATTTGTGTATTTAGAGGCAAAGGCCTTGTAAAAACCACCGTGATCGATTTGCCATGTGCTCAAATTATAAGTGAAAAGGTCTTTGTCCATGGAGCCCATAGCTTTAGTGAGTTCAGAATAGCCTCTGTATTTATTGAGTCTAGAAACAGCTTCTGAAGGAGGTGTATAGGCTATCAAGTAGGTGTGGATGATCAAGACCAGAATCCAAGATTTTTTAAAAGACATAAGCACTCCTTTAGAAATTTACAGCTCACCTCTTATAAATAAAAGTAAGCCTTTGACCCATTTTTATAAAAATAAGGTATTTATTTTATAAAAGAGAGTGGGAATAAAAAAAGCGTTGTCAACGGACAACGCTTCATATGAAAAAAGTAAAAACTAGAGGTGCTTTTCGACCAAGTTTTGTAGAGTTTCTTTGGGGACAGCCCCTACAGCATTATCTAGTTCAACCCCATTTTTGAAAAGCTTAAAAGTAGGTATGCTAGTGATCCCATAACGAGAGCAAATCTCTTTGCAGTCATCAGCATTTAGTTTGGCGATGATGGCTCGATCTTTAAAATCATCAGCGAGTTGATCTAAAATAGGCCCCATCATTTGGCAAGGTCTGCACCAAGAAGCCCAAAAATCAACTAAAACAACCTGGCCAGATTGAATAACTTTGTCAAAACTTTCAGAAGTCAAGTGAATCGCTGGCATTTTTATACCTCCATGAATAATTTTGATTAAAAATAATTAATTTAAAGGGGTTTGTATATGCTTATTATGGAACAAAGTGTTTAAATGTTTGATTTATCACATAAAAAAATCAAAATTAGAGTTAATTTGAGAAAATCATTGGCGTTTTTTCTTTTCTTTTTTTGGAGTGGCTTTATTTTTGCAGCCAAAAGCCCCGAAGCAACTTCTAGAGAAATTGCTGTTTCTCGATATTCTGTGAATGTTCCTGGACTTTTGGATAGAAGTTATGATTTGCCAGGGCAAAAATCTGAATGGTTGCTTGGAACCTCGATCTTAGGTAGTCCCGAGTTTTCTTTTGAGCTTTTTGCTTTGGCTTCGCTCACCATGCGTTACCCCACCAAATTAGCGGGCTTGTATGCTCCCAAACCTGTTTTAGACATACATACTTTGTCTCTCAATGGAGAAAATGCGGTTTTATATGTGCCTAGGCGATCCCTACCTATAGACACTCCCATTACAGATATTGCGTGGGAGCGGTTTGCGTTTGAGGGCAATTCGCTAAAGTTACAGTTTTCACGACTGCTCACCGATTCCATTCAATTAGACTTAGGGATTGCTAGTTTTTCAAATCGATTCACTAAGGAGTTTTTGTATCAAGATGTGACCCATCAACCCTTTTTTAGTATGGGCAGGGATTCTTCTAGCATTCCTTTCTCTGGAAAAAACATGGCTATGAATAGCATTCATTTGCAGCCATCGCTTCGATATTTTTTACCAAATGCAGAGCTTGCTTTTCACACTCAATTTTTGTTTTTAGACAATAGCGATGCCACTTTGCATATTGTCAAGGCAGATTCTATAGATAAAACTTCTCTTGTTTATTTAGAAGATCCTTATTTGGTATCTATTCGAGCTCAAAGCTATGCTTTGGAGTCCAAATGGAAAGCAAGTTCCAAACTAAAGCTTCAAAATATTTTGGGTTTTGGATTTCATCAGGTCCATTACGATAGCCTTCCACCTTTAGAAAAACCTCTTTCTATTTTTGAGGCTTCTGATTCTTTGATTCTCGAGCAAAATTTAGATTACCAAACGATTGTGAATCATTCTATGCTTTCTTATCAAACGCTTTTGAACCCAGCTTTGGTGTATAATTTTGAGTTTTACAATCTAAGTGACCTGAAAAAAACTCATTATCAAGACAGAGCTTTGGGGTATTTGCAAGTCCAAGACACTTTGGGCTTTGCCTCGTTTAACGCTCAGTTGGGGCTTCAACGGAACAGTAGTTATCTAAATACAGTGGATTTTGCCAAAACTTATTCGTGGCAGCTTTATTTAGATTTGCCCTTCCATTTACAAGCTTCTCTTTCTCGAAAGCATAGCACACAGTTTCCAGATATCAACCAGTTAAATATCATCAATCGGGCTCGCTACGAATTTCCAAATAAAAATTTAATTGGAGAAAAGCGAACTCGAGACATGCTTTCACTGGAGTGGGACCGTGAAGTTTTATTTTATGGTTTGAATTTTTATCGTGAAAATTTAGAAAACGCTATTCGTCCTCGATGGATTACCAATGGTGGCTTAGACTCTGTGGCTAGAGCTTTTCAATGGGTCAATTTGGCTAACAATATCATCCAGTGGTCTTGGTCTTTTTCGACTGGATTTCATGTGAAAAATTGGAAGTTTTATATAGAAAGGGGAGAGCTTTTGTCTCGAAACATTCGATTGATGGATGCCCAAGATTTGTATTACAAGGCGTCTGTTTTTTGGTCCAATCGATTTGTGAGTGAACGACTTGGAGTGAGTGTGAGGTTTGATTTACAGTGGTTTGACCGTCGTTTAGATGCAGGGATCAACGAAGATTATCTTCCAGAGATAGTGGTTTTAGATCCTTATTTAGCCTTGAATTTCGAGGCCAAAATGCAAATACTGAGTTTTGAGTTGTATTCTCGTATCGACAATCTCAACCACAGTCGTTATGCCCCAGCTGTAGGCTACGCCCCCGAAGGTATTCGATTTTCTTATGGGATCATTTGGACTTTTTTAAATTGATTTTTGCTTTGAATTGAATGCACTAATCCTCTTTTCTTTGGTGAGTTCAACGGGCTAAGGCCATTTTTGATAAATAAAAACTTGGAGTTTCGACATTTAATTTTTTCTATTGGGTTTGAGCCTTCACTATCGTTAAAAAATGTGCGAAATAAAAGGATAGAATCGATTCGTTTCTAGCCCTAGGCTAAAATGTGGGATGTTCCCCTATAAAAAAGTATGAAAATTAAGGATTGAGTTTTATTTTATAGAGTTTTGGCCAATTTTTACCTGTGATCCATAAATAAGGGGCTTCATAGGCGATGCCGTTTAAAACTTCGGCTTGGGGGTGTTTTTTTCGAAGTGCGGAGGCCAAATCGTGGAAATCTAGATAATATAGAACTTGTCCAGATTTTAAATCAATGGCTGCAATGGAGTCCGACATCCAAATGTTGGCGTAGAGTGTGTTGCCGACGACTTCTAATTCGTTGAGTTTTTGGATTTTTTGACCTTGATCTTTTACTTCTATCACTCCTAGTACCGCTAAATTTTCGGGAGAGAGTTGGTAGAGTTCGTGAGTCCCGTTGCTCATCAGTAAAAGTCCATTCCAAACGCTAAGGCCCCAGCCCTCGGAGGGGATTTTGAATTCTTTACGGAATCGAAAGGGTTTAGCGTCTAATACAAAAGCTTTTTTGCTTTTCCAGGTGAGCCAAAATACACGGTTGCCAAGCAATACAGAGCCTTCTCCAAAATGCCGTTCATCGATTTTAATAGAATCTAGTATTTCGCCGTGATAAAATTTTCTATAAAGGGCAGATTTTCCGTGGAGACCAGTGGATTCAATCCATTCTTTCCCGTCTAAATTGAGGCCTTGCACAAAATGCTCCGGATGGTGTGGCAAGGAGTCGACGACCACAAAAGATTGAAGGGATGCTGCCAAAAAAAGAAGAGTAGAAATAGCCATACTTGAATTATAGAATAATTGCTATAATATAAGTATGGGAATCATTAAAAAACCGATAGCGGTAAAGCTAGTCATTGGAGCATTGTTTGGAGAACAGGCTTATTTTGATCAAGTGAAAATCATTTTAGAAGAACGATTTGGGCCTATTGAAACTCTACTCCCTCCTTTTCCGTTTTTGTTCACCAACTATTACAAAGAAGAGATTGGAGAGTCTCCGTATCGAGGTTTTTTTTCTTTTGAAAAGCTCCTATCCAGAGAAGAAATCGTAGATATCAAGCTGTGGACCAACGCTTTAGAACTACAAATAGCGGCTGAAAACGCTTTGTCCACCAAGCGTCCTATCAATTTAGACCCGGGCTATATGACTTTGGGACAGTTTTTTTTAGCAAGCACCAAAGACCAACGACAACGAGTTTATATTCGTGATGGAATTTTTATCGAGCCCACCCTTTATTTTCAAAATGGACACTTTCATCCATTTGATTGGACTTATCGCGACTACCAAAGCCCCGAATACATACAGTATCTAGAAACAGTGCGTCAAAAACTCGCCTACCAGCACACCACAGGTAGAGCTTATCGCCACAGAAAGAGCCAGTAAAATGATTCGACTTTTAACTCAGGCTCCGCTCCTTAGTATCCTTATGTTGATATGTTCCAACATTTTCATGACTTTTGCGTGGTATGGCCATTTAAAAAATTTAAACCACAAGGCATGGTATGTGGCCGCTTTATTGAGCTGGAGCATTGCATTTTTTGAGTACATGATTATGGTCCCAGCCAATCGTTTGGGCTATCAGTTTTATAGTTTGGCCCAGCTTAAAATCCTTCAAGAGGTGATCACACTTTCTGTTTTCATCCCTTTTATGGTCTTTTACATGAAACAAGATTTTAAATGGGATTACCTTTGGGCAGCCCTTTGTCTTTTGGGGGCGGTCTATTTTATGTTCAGATCTTAGCCGTTAAAGCTTTTATTTTGGTGGGTAGTCAGAAGCGCCTATACTACTCTATGCCTCTGTTTCTTGATTTTCTAAAAAATCTAGCTAAAAGTTATTTTTGAATGTATGTTTGGTGGAGCAGATTTTTGTGTTAAAACTCATACTTTAGTCTAAAAAGAAGAATAAAAACAAAGAATTTGAACTTGAAACCAAAAAATATGATTTTTTTCAAGTTTTCTTTCGAAAAATTTTAAGATTATTCTATTTTAGCTATGGATTTTTCTGAGGACATTGTCTATGACAACAAAAAACCAAGAAGCTAATATATTTACTTCTTCTCTTGATTTTTTAGTCAATTGGGGTAGAAAAAACTCCCTTTGGCCTTTTCCCTATGGCACCGCTTGTTGTGCCATCGAATTTATGAGCAGTGAAACAGCACGGTATGACTTGTCTCGAATTGGGTCTGAATATGTCCGTTTCACCCCCCGACAATCCGATGTTTTACTTGTCGCAGGGACTATCACTTACAAACAAGCCCCTATATTGAAACGAATTTACGAACAAATGGCAGAACCTCGTTGGGTTATTGCTATGGGTGCTTGTGCCTCTTCGGGTGGATTCTACGATTGTTATTGTACTGTTCCAGGCATCGATCATATTATACCTGTAGATATTTTTATTGGGGGTTGTCCTCCTCGTCCAGAGTCTTTTTTTGATGCTATGTTTGAATTGCAAAACAAGGTCGCCGACGAATCCTACATGAAACAAAGGGCCGAGCGACTTCGAGAGCAAGTAGAAGCTCTACAAGAAAAATCCAAGGCCTGCGTTGCTAGTGCTCAAGATTATGCCAAAAACACATCCGAAAACTTGTCCAATACAGTACGGTCCAAAGTCTCCAAAGCTTTAAATACTATTTCTTTAAAAAAGGGGTCTTAAAGTGAGTTTTTTTGAAGAAGTTTTTCTGTTATTGCAAGATAAGTTTGGGGCCGCTCCAGATCCTTCAGCTTTAGATCACTCCGTGCTCATCGAGGCTTCTAAGCTCCACTCTTGTGTCTCTTTCCTTAAAAAAGAAGCCCCAGTCAAAATGGAAGTTTTGTTAGATATTGTAGGGGTGGATTATTTGGGCTACCTTCATCACGAAGGGCCTCGATTTGCGGTGATTTATGTGTTCAAAAGCCTATCTTCTCCTCAAAGTAGAATACGCCTCAAGGTATGCTTGTCCGAAGATTCACCCCAAGTCCCCACTATTTCTGATTTGTACCCCATAGCCAATTGGCAAGAACGAGAAGTTTACGATCAATACGGGATTCATTTTGAAGGGCACCCCGATCTTCGTCGATTGCTCAACCATGTCGAGTTCAAGGGCCACCCACTCAGAAAGGACTACCCTGTTCACCAACGCCAGTGGCTTTCGACCAATGATTTTTTGTTAGATGTTTTAGAGGCCCGTTTAGAAGAAAAGGGTTACAAAATTTTGGAGCGTTCCAAAGAAGTGCTCCCCAATGACGATGAGTATTTAACAGGGAGTATTCAAAAATGAAAGTCCTAGCTCCTAATGGTGAAAAATTAAACCTAATGCCACTCAATGTGGGCCCATCGCATGGTGCCACTCATGGGTGTTTACGCTATTTTTGTGCCCTAGATGGAGAGTCTATTGTGGCTACTGCCACCGAAATAGGGTATTTGCACCGTGGTTTTGAAAAAATGGCCGAACAAGGGACTTGGCAGCAAGTGATCCCTTACACCGATAGGCTCAATTATTGTTCTGCTATGATGAATAATATTGCTTATTGTAGGGCGGTAGAGTCTGCTTACGAGATCGAGATCACAGAGAGAAATAAAGTGATTCGAGTGATTGTCAATGAACTTTCTCGCATGGCAGACCATAGTATTTGCGTGGCCGCCGCCGCACAAGATTTAGGCTCTACCACTGGATTCTTTTATCTTTTTGATAGCCGTGAAATGATGATGGTGATATGGGAAAAGCTCACCGGAGCTCGTCTCACCAACAGTTATGCTCGTATTGGGGGGCTTTATCGAGACACTTACCATGGTTTCGAAGACGATGTGCTCGAGGTGTGCAAACAGGCCGAAAAAAATCTAAAAGATATCCATGCCGTTTTTGATCGCAATCGAATATTTTTAGACAGGACCGTGGGAGTTGGAAAAATCAGTAAAGAAAGAGCCATTGACTGGGGTTGGACTGGTCCTTGTTTAAGAGCGACTGGAGTGGCAAGTGACCTTCGAAAAGACGAAGCTTATTACGACTACGAGACATATGATTGGAGTGTGGTCACAGGAAGCACAGGTGATGTTTACGATAGGCTTATGGTGCGTCTTGTAGAAATGGAAGAGTCTATTAAAATTGTGAGGCAAGCCCTAAAACGCCTAAAACCAGGTCCCATAGATATTGTGGACCCCAGAATCCGAGTCCCTGCCCATGATTTAACTTATCAAGACATGGAGTCTTTAATAGGCCGATTCAAAAGCGTTTACGAGGGTGTTCGTGTCCCCAAGGGAGAGTTTTACAGTGGTTCAGAGGTGGCAAACGGTGAATTGGGCTTCACTTTAATTTCCGATGGCACTGGAAAACCTTGGCGTATCAAAGTGAGACCGCCTTGTCTCACACAGTTTGCTGCTTTTCAAGAATTGGTCGAAGGATCTATGCTTGCCGATTCGGTGGCCACACTTTCTAGTTTGAACATTATTGCTGGAGAACTTGATCGATGAATAAAATTCAAGGTGCTGTACACTATGTTGCCAACAATCGATTGCAATTCGAAAAAGGCCCCTCTCCTTTTGATCCTCAAAAATCAGCGGCAGATCAAGTGGGACATAAATATAAAAAGCAAGAACAGCCTAGCTTAGAAGAAATTTTACCTAAATTAGAAACTCCAGCCATAAAGCAGCGATTAGATGATTTGCTGTCTAGATATCCAGAGCCGCAAGGGGCTTTGTTGGAAGTTTTGTGGTTGATCCAAGAGGCTTTGGGTTGGGTTCCAAGAGAAGCTATTCGCTATGCAGCGGGTATTTGTGAGTGCTCTCCGGTGCATGCCTTTAGTGTCGCTACTTTTTATACCATGTATAAACATGCCCCCACAGGTCGTTTTTTACTTCAATTTTGTAGGAATATTTGCTGTGAACAAAAAGGAGCTTCTAACATAATTGCCTATACCGAAAAGTCACTGGGTATTCAAACAGGCGAGACCACTCCCGATGGCCTTTTTACTATAGTGCAAGTGGAGTGTCTAGGGGCTTGTGCAAATGCACCTGTGATGCTTGTCAACGATGATTATGCCACCGATGTTCAAGATTCCAAGCTAAGCATGCTTCCAGGCACTAGCTTAAACGAAGAACGAGTCGATAAAATCTTAAATTGGTGCCGCGAAAGGGCCAAAAACTTAAAAGAAGAGCCCACTCGAGACGCTCTTGGTGGGCCTATTCTTGGGCACAAAGGCCATCCTGGGGCTCCAGGAGCTACTGCCAAGGTCCAATCCAAAAATTATGCACCACCTTCTCCTGTTTTAGGGGTTCAAGCTGCTCTTATAGATGGTGGAGTGCAAGTTTCTTGGAAATGTGCTCCAGATTTCACCCATTTGCTTTTAGAAAAAAAAGAAGGCTCCATATGGAAACAAGTGGCGGAACCTCCTGTGAGAACTACAGAGATTATAGACCCCAGTGGCGAAAAGGGCTCTGTTTACCGAATGATTGCGACCAGTGGTGAACGAGTGGCCAAACCCTCTTTAGAAGTGGAGGCAAAATAATGAGCACAGAAACAGTAAAAGTGTGTACCGCTAATTTTGGTAAAGGGGCCAGTGACATCTCTGTGTACAAACAATTAGGAGGTTACTCTTGTGTTTCCTCTAAATTATTTGATCTTTCTCAGTTTGAAATTATTGATATAGTCCAACGGTCAGGTTTGCGTGGTCGTGGTGGAGCAGGCTTTCCTACTGGACTCAAGTGGAGCTTTGTGCCCAGAAACACCGATAAACCAGTTTATATTGTGGTCAATGCAGACGAAGGGGAGCCCGGTACTTTTAAAGATCATTTTTTAATGAAAGAAGACCCACACCGACTCATTGAAGGCTTGACTATTGCAGCTTGGGCCTTGGGTTCTAGAACTGCTTATATCTATGTGCGAGGCGAGTTTTTATCTTGCATCGAAACTCTGAATAAGGCTATTAGTGAAGCTTACCAAGCAGGCATGCTAGGAGAAAATATTGGTGGAACGGGTTTTAGCTTTGATATTTTTGTGCATCGTGGAGCAGGGGCTTATATATGCGGAGAAGAAACTGCTTTGATCAATTCGCTAGAAGGTAAAAAAGGCCAGCCTCGATTAAAGCCTCCATTTCCAGCCGTGAGTGGTGCATGGAATTCACCCACTTGCGTGAACAATGTCGAAACGCTCATGGCTATCCCTTGGATATTAGAAAATGGACCCGAAGCTTACGCTGCTTTGGGAACTTTACAAGCGGGGGGTACCAAAGTTTTTTGTATCTCTGGCGATGTCAAAAAGCCAGGGGTTTACGAGGCCCCGCTTGGTGTGCCTTTGATGGAGCTTTTGAATTCTCCTCAATATGCTGGAGGCATCGAAGGGAAACTCAAGGGAGTGATACCCGGTGGCTCTTCTTGCCCTATTTTAACCGCAGAAGAATGCGAAAAAGCCACCATGGATTACGAGAGCATGGCTTCTTTGAAGACAATGTTTGGCTCGGGTGCCGTGATGGTGATCAATGAAACTCGAGATATGGTGCCCCTTTTAAAAAGCCTTGGGAATTTTTATGCTCACGAATCTTGTGGGCAATGCACGCCTTGTCGAGATGGAGCAGGCTATGTACAAAGGATTCTTCAATCTATACACAAAGGCGAGGGTCACGAAGGAGACTTGGAGTTGATTTTAAGTTTATCCGAACAATTCGATGGGACCACTATTTGTCCTTTAGCCCCATCATTAGGTATGGCTTCTACCGCTTTTATCCAAAAGTATCGATCCGAATTTGAAAGCTATATCCAAAAGAACAAAGATAAAAAGGCTTCAAGAATTTCATCCACTTTTAGACCTGGAGCATTTTGGTAAAACTATGAGTAATTATTACGATATGCCCAAATTACCTACGGCAGAAAGTCCCAAAGTGGCGATTTTTGTCGATGGCCAAGAAACCTTTGTCCCCGGAGACACTAATCTATTAGAAGCTTTAAAAGCGGTAGGGATAGAAACTCCAAGCATTTGCTACCATCCATTTTTGCCGGTTTCTGGGAATTGCCGTCAATGTTTGGTCGAACAAGAAGGACCTCGCGGACGAAGTCTTATTATTTCATGTTTCACTCCTGTTAGTCCAGGGATGAAAGTTTTCACACCCAAAACTAGTTTACGAGTGAAAAACGCCCGTAAAGCCACCAATGAATTTATGCTGGTCAATCACCCCTTAGATTGCCCTATTTGTGATAAAGCTGGAGAATGTTCCTTACAAGCCAACTACATGGAAAGTGGTCACGATTCTCGTCTCAGAGAAAATATAGGAAAACACTATCACGGCAGTCCAGACCATGCTTTTATAGATAGTAAAGGGCAAACTCGCGGTGGCAAACAAGTAGTTCTAGGCCCTAGAGTCACTTTAGACGAAGAACGCTGCGTGCAGTGTGACCGTTGTGTGCGTTTTATGCGTTTTGTAGCCGGAGACGAACAATTGCAGCTCGCCTCTCGTGGTGATAGCACTTATATCACTACCTTTCCAGGTCAAGAACTGGATCACGAATACGATTTGTGTGTGACCGATGTTTGCCCTGTAGGAGCCCTCACCGCCAACAATTTTAGATTCCAGCAACGAGTGTGGATGCTGTCTCGTACTCCTAGTGTTTCTATGGATGATTCTTTGGGAGCCAATCTATGGATAGACCATAATCACGGGAAAATTTGGCGTTTAATGCCTCGTTGCAATCCCGAAGTGAATAGGAGTTGGATTTCTAATACAAGTCGATTGGCTTATTTGAATTTCGATAAGGATCGCCTCGAAGCCGCTCCTATAGAGACTTTGCAAAGCACCGTTTTTGCAGCCAAAAAAGTGGCCATTGTCGCTGGTGGAGCTTGTACTCTCGAAGATTTGGCGGCCATAAAAGCCCTTCAAGAATCTTTAGGGGCAAAAGCAGAGCTTTTTGGGGGGACTAGCATCCCTGTTGTGGAGCCCGATGGCATTTCCAAAAGTGGAGATCCTTTGGCGAATCGTGCTGGTTTTAAAGCCATGCAAGTGCCCGATGCTAATCTTCAAGAGCTTCTACAAAAAATCTCTGACTTTGATACATTGATTACGATCCATAGTGATTTAATCGGAGAAGACCCTACTTTCGAAAAGTTAAAACAGATCCCTAATCGTATTGTTTTGAGTGCATTCAAAGATTGTACTGCAAATGCTGCCACTTTGGCATTTGGTGTCAAACATTGGACAGAAGTTTCGGGCAGTATGATCAATAGCCTTCAAATTTTACAAAAGTTAAATGCAGCCCCCACAGCTCCAAATGGTGACTTGAAGCCTGCATATCAAGTGCTTTTTGCTCTTGCTGGAATAGAAATCACAGAAGTTTCTGCCGCATGGAAGCAAGTGCAAGATCGTATTCCTACACTCAAAGCATACCAAAGGGATTCCATTTTGAGCACAGGCCTTAAATTAGAGGGTGTAGTATGATAGAGATAATTCAATCCAAGCACTGGATAGAGTGGTTGATTAATATTGCGAAGTTCGCTTTTGCTTTTGTCCCGGTCCTTTTTATTTTACTGCTCATACCATTAGAGAGAAGAGGTGCTGGTTTTATTCAAGACAGGCAAGGGCCTAATCGTTCTTACTTTAGACTCCCTTATTTTGGAAAAATCCGTCTTTTTGGATGGGTACACAATGCTAGCGACGGTCTAAAACTTTTTTTCAAAGAAAATTACGCCCCTCATGGTGTGAATAAATTGTTGTTTTTGCTAGCCCCTGCTATTCCTTTTGCGGTGGTATTAATTGCTCCGGCGGTGATCCCTTGGTTTGCCCCCATGGTGTTTACTTTTGGAGAAGAGGTGATTAGAATCTCTGGTCAAAATGTGAATACCGATGTAGGGCTTTTGTTGTTGTTTGCAATCTCTGCACTCTCTGCGTATGGTGCTGTGCTTGCAGGATGGGCTTCTAAATCCAAATACTCTTTACTGGGTGGACTTCGCACTACAGCTATGATTATTAGCTACGAGGTTTGCTTGGGTATTTCTATTATGGGTATATTGCTTTTGGCAGGCTCCTTTCGTTTAGATCAAATTATCGCTTGGCAAGACGCTCATGTGTGGGGTGTGGTGGCACAGCCAGTGGCTTTTTTCTGCTTTCTTATCGCTATGATTGCCGAGACTGGTCGTGCTCCTTTTGATGTTGCAGAAGGTGAACCCGAGCTTGTGGCTGGTTTTCACACCGAATACGGTGCCATGCAGTTTGGTCTTTTTTATATGGGTGAATACAGTCATATAGGGATCAACAGTATCTTAGTGTCTATTTTATTTTTTGGTGGTTATTCCATACCTTTTGTAAGCACTTCAACCATTCAGTCGAATGTGGGTATTTCACTAGGAGTGCTTGCTTTTGTATTTGTATTTGCCATTTTAGCCTTTTTACACCTTTTATATCGCTATTCTCGCTACCTCAAAAAGAGTTCATATGCCAACAAAAGTGCTATACTTAGAGAGTATTCTTTGTATAAAATAGTTGGCTGGGCTGCAGCTGCACTTTTACTGGCTGCCGGGGTGATTTCGATAATGTATTTTAAGCCTGCATACACTCTTATCGATGGACAAGCCGTTTATGGTATTGGTGTGGCTCTTGGTACCGCATTTATTCAAATTTTAGTGCTTCTGGCCAAAGCGGTGTTCTTTTGCTGGGTTTGGATTTGGATTCGCTGGACTCTCCCGAGATTTCGCTATGACCATGTGATGAATTTAGGCTGGAAAGTGATTTTAAATGTGGCGATAGTGAATTTAGTGATTACCGCTTTTATCGTCAAACTGATAGGAGACTAGTCTATGGTACGACAAGTCAAACAAAAACCCATGAACTGGATCGAAAAACTCTATATTTTCGAAGCTTTTCGTGGTCTTTATGTCACCTTAAAACATGCTCTCCGAGGTGTGTTTCGCTACGAAACTCTACCCACGGTGCCCTATCCCGAACAAAAACCAGAGATAAATCATGCTTATAGAGCCAAGCACCGTCTTATGCTCCGACCAGATGGTTCTCCTCGCTGTGTGGCTTGTCAAATGTGTGCCACAGCCTGCCCTGCTAAGTGCATCTATATAGAGGCCTCCACTAGTGCCGATGGCCGTATCGAAAAAAGCATCCAGCGTTTTGATATCGATCATTTAGTCTGTGTGTTTTGTGGTTTATGTGTAGAAGCTTGCCCCGTAGATGCTATTCGCATGGATACCCGCGAGACAAGCTATGTGCATAGAGACAGGCAAAGTTTTATCACTTCGATGGAAGAGCTTATGGATTGGGATCCCAAAGATTATCCCGAAGACGACTTTCAAAGCCAAGTGGCTCCAGGTGGTAAAAGAAACAAAGAAGCTTTAGATTCTTGGGGATTAAAGGTAAACTAATGTTAGCATTGATTTATTTTATAATTTTAGGAGGCATCGCTGTGGGGAGTGCTCTCTGTGTGTTGCTTTCTAGGCATCCTTTGTATGGAGCCATTTCTTTGGTGGTGACCATGGTCTCTTTGGCCGGAATTTATGGCCTTTTGGGGAGTCCGTTTATTGGTGTGGTCCAAATTATGGTTTATGCGGGGGCTATCATCATGCTTTTAACCTTTGTGATCATGGTCCTAAACGGTGCTAGAGACTCTAGAACGCCCATGTTTGATAGGGTTTCCCTTTTTGTGTTTCCAGCTATTCTCATTTTGGCCGCCCTTTTGGCTTTTGCTCTATTATCTAGTGGTATTTCTTTTGACCCTAGTGCAGCTAAGGTTTCTGTAGAGCTCACTTCAAAAAACCTCTTCAATGTGAATAGTGATGGTCCTGGTTATTACTTGCTTTTTGAAGGGATTGGGCTTTTGTTGTTATCGGCTATGGTGGCCGCGGTCCTCATGGCCAAAAAAAATCTAAGCTCCAAAAATCTTGAAAATAATGAGGAGGAAATCTAATGGAACTCCATGCTTCTTACATTCAAATCCTTGCCCTCGCTCTTTTCGCCATAGGGATTGCTGTCGCTTTGACCAGACGCAATGTGTTTTTTGTGTTGATGGGGGTTGAGCTTTCTTTAAATGCGGTGAATCTTAGTTTTATTGGCTTTGCCAAAACTTTAGCTTTTGAAGCTAGCATCGCAGGGCAAATTGTACCCTTATTTACTATTGCTATCGCTGCTGCAGAGGCCTGCGTGGGCCTCGCTATGATTATTTTGATTTTTAGAAGTCAAGATAGTATGGACATTGATAATTACTCTAACATGAAGGGATAAGTATATGATACCTCTTTGGCTAATACCTTTATTTCCTTTACTTGGTGCTATAATACTTGGCATTATTAGTCTTGCATCTTCTGATTCCCAAAAAGGAGCACCAGAATTTTTGCTTGGTTTTATAGGACTACTCTTTCCCTTGCTCTCTTTTATGGCAGTGCTCAGCCTTTCTTTTGGGGGGGCAAACACTCCTATTCAAGAAACACTAGGCACTTGGATTGATATTTCTTTTTTACAAATTCAGTTTGGATTCTTGTTTGACTCATTGTCCAAAATGATGCTTTTATTTGTCACTGGAATAGGCTCATTGATTACTTGGTATTCTATAGGCTACATGAAACACGATCGCGGTTTTGCTCGTTTTTTTGCTTATATGAATTTCTTTTTATTTAGCATGATTATTTTGGTGCTAGCCGATTCTTTACCCCTCACATTTTTAGGCTGGGAAGGTGTGGGCCTTTGCTCTTATTTGCTGATTGGATTTTGGCACAAAGATTCACAAAATGCCATTGCTGGGAACAAAGCCTTCATCGTGAATCGGGTAGGAGATATAGGTTTTTTAATAGCCATGCTTGTGTTGTTGAGTGTAGGTGGTTCTGCGTTCCTTTCTTACGAAGGCTTGAATGCGGGTTTAGCTGGTTTAAGTCAAGCAGAACTTGTCAAGATTATACCAGCACTCGCTCTGGCTGCGTTTTTCTTTTTCTTTGGCTGCACAGGTAAAAGTGCTCAAATCCCACTCTTGACCTGGCTTCCCGATGCCATGGCCGGTCCTACACCAGTTTCTGCACTCATCCATGCAGCCACTATGGTGACTTCGGGTGTGTATCTTTTGGCCAGATTGTCCAATTTATTTGTCCTAGTCCCTAGTGTATTGTCTATTGTTTTGTGGATAGGTCTTTTAACCGCTTTTTGGGCTGCAGTCGCAGGTTTATTTCAAAATGATATTAAAAAGGTGCTTGCTTATTCTACCATTTCTCAGCTTGGATTTATGTTTATGGCAGCAGGTGTTGCAGCTTTCGATGTTGCCATATTCCATGTTTTCACACATGCGTTTTTTAAAGCCGCATTGTTCTTGGGTGCTGGTGCTGTGATACACTCCCTTTCCGGAGAGCAAGATATGCGAAAGATGGGTGGCTTGATACAAAAAATGCCTATCACCGCCATTGTCATGCTTTTTGGTTTTTTTGCCATTATAGGTTTTCCTGGTTTTGCAGGCTTTTGGTCCAAAGATTTAATCTTAGAAAAACTATTTGAGTTTGGAGCTATGGGACCTTACCTCTATGCATTTGCTCTTTTAACTGCAGTGCTCACCGCCGTTTATATGGGTCGTTTGATCATCATGACCTTTTTTGGCTCTTATAGAGGCTCTTTAGAAAAATCCGAATCGATACATGACCCTAGTTTTAGCATGCTTGTCCCAATGCTTATTTTAACCATAGGTTCTGCTTTTGCGGGGTATTTATGGGCCACTTTAATTCCTGGAGCCAATTGGTTTGAACAAACACTTGCTCCGGTACTGTCTAGTGCACAAAATCACATTCATGTCCAAAGTGTGATCCACTTGTCACCGCTTGTTTTTGCTCTAGTTGGTACAGTGGCTGCTTTCTTTGGACTCTTTTTAGCTTGGTTTATTTTCAATAGACCTGTTCCTCTTTCAAAAGACTCTTCTGATCCCAAGGGCTTTGGAGCTTCTTGGACATTTTTATGGGACACCATACACCAGTGGACTTCTGTGTTTTTGGTGAAAATGGCCTCTTGGTTTATGAGTGTGGTTGTGAATCATTTTGTGTTGTTTGTACAGTGGTTATTGGTAGGCATTGTCGAAATCTTAAGCGATGGAGCTCGTGCTATACAAGTACGCAAAGTTCGTTTGCAAATGGGGCTTAGTTTTGTGGGCATCTTGTTTGTTATTCTCATAGTCTATGTATATGGAGGAGCAGTCTAATGTTACTACACTTACTTGTATTAGCCCCTTTTGTATCGGCATTATTGATGCTAGCAAGCTCTGGCTTTGATAGCAAATCCACAGCGAGACTGGCTATATTTTTTGGCATTTTAATATCTGCCCTTTCTGTTCTTTCTATTGTTTTGGGTTCTCAAAGTACCGAAGCCATAGAGTGGTTTAGACTACCGGGCACTTCGGTTCCTATTTTTTATTCTTTGGCTTCTCATGGGATAAATTCGTGGCTAGTTTTTATATCGAGTTTTGTCTCTTTAGTGGCACTCATCGCCGCCAAAGATAGTTTTGGTCTCCATTACAAAAACTTTTCTATGGGTATTTTTGCTTTAATGGGGGCTATGAATGGTTCATTTTTAGCCACAGATGCTGTTTTATTCTTTTTCTTTTTTGAAGCAATGGTCTTGCCTGCCGCTTTATTGATAGCAGCTTATGGCGGAGCCGATCGAAAAAGGGCTGCCATGGATTTCGCGATATACACTTTAGTGGGATCTGCTCCAATGCTTTTGGCTTTGTGGTATATGTTGTCGTTGAGTAGTGGAGCGAGTGTGATAGAGCTTGCACTGGTGGCTCAAAATTTACCTTCATCCACAAAGACTCTTTTAGGCTTTTCTTTTATGTTAGCTTTTTTGGTGAAAACCCCCTTGTTTCCATTTCATGGTTGGCAAGCAAAAGCTTATGCCGAAGCCCCATCTCCATTGTCGGCTGTTTTAACAGGTGCCATGTCCAAAGTAGGCGTATTTGGATTTATATACTGGTTGCTCCCTGTATTTGATTTGTCTGCTTCAATACAAAACAAAGTCTTGTTTCTATCCCTTTTCACAGCACTTTATGGAGCTTTAGTGGCCATGCGTGAAAGTGACGCCAAAAAACTATTAGCCTTTAGCTCTATGAGTCATTTGGGCCTTGTGGTGGCGGTAGTCTTCACTGGCTCTACTACCATGCTTTCTACAGTTTTGATTTTAATGGTCGCACACGCTTTGTCATCTTCTGCACTTTTTGTACTCACAGGAGTCGCAGAGCGATTCTCGGGTTCCAGAAAACTCCAAGAAATGGGTGGATATGCTTCTAAAAACGGAGTCTTCGGCTTTTTATTTGTATTTGCAGGGGTTGCATCTTTGGCCGTTCCGGGTACCATTGGCTTTGTGGGAGAACTCATGGCTTTAATTTCTTTTTGGGAATTTTGGCCCACTTTAGTATTAGTGGTGGGTTTGTGCATGATTTTTTCAGTGGTTTATACACTTCGTTTTGTGCAAGCGGTGGTTTTTGGCCCCCTTAAAAAATCCAAAACTCCTTGCCAGCGATTGTCTGTCTCCGATGCACTCGCTGTGGGTAGCTTGCTTTTATTGATCATTTTATGGGGACTTCAACCCAATTGGATTAGCAAATCTTTGCAAAATCCAGTAGAAATCACAACACAAAATTCACTCCAAGAGCTCGAATCAGAAGAAGCTGTTTTAGCAGAACCAATCCAAGTGGAGGTTTCTCAAGATGCCTTTTAATTTTATAAATCTTAGTCCTGTGGTGATCTTAGCCATTGGTGCTATTGTGTCTATTGTTTTAGAACCCTTACTCAAAAATACGAGTAAGCATCGTTTTATTCCCTGGGTATCAGCTAGCTTCATAGTGCTTGCAGCGGTGCCATATCTTTTTGCAGTCCAAGCGGATATCCATAGTCTTTTCACCATGAACCCTTTGCAAAGGCTCTTGGCTTATGGAGTGCTTTTGAGTGCTTTTGTGGGGATTGGCGGCATACAATTTACTTTGGCCAAGGAACAGTCTCGAGGTGGTGAAGCTTATGGGCTTTTATTATTAGCGACCACTGGTGTGCTTTTGATGCTCCACTCGATGGATTATCTAGCCTTATTCATAGGGATGGAGCTAGCTTCTTTTCCAATTTATGCTTTGGTCGCTTACCGACGCAAAAGCCAAGAAGGAAACGAGGCTGTTTTTAAGTATTTTCTTTCTGGTGCGGTGTTCAGTGTAGTGTTTTTATATGGAGTCTCTTTGATTTATGGAGCCACAGGCAGCACCCATTTTGCAAGCGTAGTCTTAGAAGGCAGAGAAAATCTTTATATTGCAGGTTTTTTACTCGTTCTTTTTGGACTTTTATTTAAAGCAGGAGCAGCCCCAGTTCATTATTGGGTTGCCGATGTTTATACCGGAGCCCCTGTTTCGGTCACTGCATTTATGGCTGCAGTTGTTAAAGTAGGTGCTTTGGCGGCATTGAGTTCAGTTTGGCTTACAATCCCTTCGACTATGCTCTTAAAGCACACCCATTCTTTAGAAATCATTATTTTATCAGTGGCTTTTATATCGATTATCATTGGGGCTCTTTCTGGATTGGCTCAAAAATCAATCCGCCGTATTTTAGCCTTTTCTGCAGTGATGAATGCAGGTTTTATGGTGCTTGGACTTTTATTGCCTAACTTTTCTAATCATTCAGTGCATTTGGGCCCCATGTACTTTTTCTTATTGACCTATGCTATTGCTTCTGTAGGTGCTCTCACAGGAATCTCTTATTTTTCTGGTGAAAACGATGAAAAAGAAAACTTAGATTCAATTCGAGGCATGGGCCGCACCAATCCATTAGTGGGCATGAGTGTTATTGTTTGCTTGGCCTCTTTGGCTGGAATCCCTCCTGTTGCTGGTTTTATGGCAAAATTTGTTTTATTTTCTGGTTTATTTAGTGCTCAATATCATGCTGTGGCCATCACAGGCTTTTTGCTTTCTATTGTGGCCGCCGTTTATTATATTCGCATTGCTTATGTGCTTTTTGCTTCTGGGCAGCAGCCAAAAGAAACTTTAAAACACAATACACCAGATTCTCGCTCTTATTTATTAAAATTAGGTGTTTTATTGACAGCCCTTAGTTTATTAATATTGAGTGTGATTCCTAAAATAGGTTTGATAGTATAGAAATGAAGATTTTTAGAACAGGGATTGGCTTTGATGTGCATCGTTTGGTAGAAGGCAGGCCTTGTATTATTGGTGGAGTTCATATTCCTTTTGAAAAAGGTTTAATGGGTCATAGTGATGCCGATGTGCTTTTGCATGCAATTTCTGACGCTTTGCTTGGAGCGGCTGGTTTGGGAGATATTGGTACATTTTTTCCAGACACCGACCCCGTTTTTAAAGATGCAAATAGTATGGACCTTTTAAAAAGAGTGGCCGAAGAAGTCAAAAAAGCAGATTACCAAATCTCTAATATTGATAGTGTGGTGGTGTGTGAATACCCCAAAATCAACCCTCATCGAGAGGCGATGAAGCAAAACATTGCAGAAGCGTTAAATATCGACATCTCACAAATTGGAGTCAAAGCGAGTACTTCTGAACGATTAGGTTATATAGGTCGAGAAGAAGGGATAGTGGCCCACGCTGTAGCTAGTGTTTATCGATAAGTATGTATGTTTATTTGCATCCAAAATGGCCTCAAATCCAATGGGATGAAGTTCTTTTAAAGACACACTCTTTGGCCATTCAAAAAGAAGTTTTAGAGATAGAGTTGTTCTCAAAAAACACAGAAGTTTTTAAAAACACTCAAAACGAATTGAGGTTTTTAGACTTTTCTGCAAATATGGCACTCCAAGGAGAAAACAAATTCAATAACCATGCTCCCTTGTCTTTAAAAACAAAGCGATACCAAAGTGTTTTTTATCAACTTTTCTATAATTCCAAGGCGTTTTTTAAAGGGCATTTAACAGAAGCTTATTTATCAGATGTCTATGAACAGTTTTTTGATAACACAAGCTCAATATATCGAAAAGATAAAGACGCTTTACAAATGTCTTCTTGCGATTTTGGACGAGAACGAGTGATTTACCAAGCACCAAATTCTCAAGATTTAAGAGAGCAATTTTCACTTTTTTTTAAGCATCTGAGTCAAATAAAAAGCAATCACTATGTCTTGTCTGCCATTGCTCACTGGTGGTTGAAGCTTTTGTACCCATACGCATCAGAAAATGATTGGATGGCTCGCGTGGCAGGAGACTTTTATTTAAGAAAAGAGATTTTTATGGGGATTGCTCCTGCGCTTCAAATAAATCAAAAAGACTACCAAAAGCAATTAGAAATTTCTAGAAAGTCGGGCTTGGATCTCACAGGGTTGTTGCTATGGTATTTGGAACAAATCCAGGTTTTAATTCAAAAAATAAAAGAACAATTTCATAAAGAAAAAATAAAACACGATTTTAAGAGCCATCACTCTTCAAAAAACTTAAACTCAAGACAAAAAAAGGTCTTAAAGCTTTTGCTCCATGATTTTAAAGGTCACTTGACGACCAAAAAATGGGCTAAAATCACCAAAACTAGCCTTGAAAATGCCACTCAAGATTTGGAAAGTTTAAACACTCAAAAAATTCTAAAACTAAATAAATCAGGGGAGTGGAAGCTTTGCTTAGATTAAAAGTATTTAAAACACATTATTCTCTTTAAATAAAAGGTTTTTTTTGTTAAATTATAAACATCAATTCTAATATAAGCGAGAATAGCTCAGTTGGTAGAGCGTCAGCTTCCCAAGCTGAAAGTCGAGAGTTCGAGCCTCTTTTCTCGCTCTAAAATAGCACCTCAAAAGGGTGCTTTTTTAATGCTTTATGGCGGTAAAAGTGATACTATTTACTGAGAACGCCGTTGAAGCTCTATAATATGATCGGCTTTTTGCAAAAAGTCTTTGGATTGTTCAATCGCTATAATAGTATGGCCGTTTTTTTGAAGCTCTTCGATGATGAGGAGCATCAGGTGTATATCCGTTTCGTGTAGGCCTCTCGCTGGTTCGTCAAAAATAAAGAGTGTGTGTGGAGCACTTGCCTTGCTTAAATGTATGGATAAGCGTAAACGAGCCCGTTCGCCCCCCGACAATTGAGAGGTGAATTGCCCTAGTTTTAGGTAGCTTAAACCTGTTTTAAGTAAAGGTTTGAGTTTTTGTGCGATATGAGGGAAATCTTCGAAGAGTATGGCTGCTTCTTGTATGGATAAAGATAAAATATCAGAAAAAGAGTGAGTTTTGAATCGAATCTCTAGAATCTCATCTTTGTAGCGTTTTCCAAGGCAAACAGAGCAAGGAGTTTCTTGGTAGCCCAAAGGGTCTAATAAAGAGCCTTCGCCTTTACAGGTGTTGCAACGACCACCACTGGCATGCAAGGCAAAGTGTGCAGAAGTGTAGCCTCGAATTTTACTTTCGGGTAGTCTAGCAAAAAGCTCCCTAAGGGGAGTGAGTATTTGAGTGGCACTGGCTACGGTACTTCGCCTGCTCCCTTGAAAGTTTCCTGTGGATAGAAATGAGATAGCTTCAACCCCTAAATTTTTGAAGCCTCCTTTTTCAAATTTTGGAATAATATATTGGAATATAAGGCTCGATTTTCCACTCCCAGATTCTCCTGTGATGACCGTAAAAGCGTGGATGGGGATAAAGTCAGAGACAGGGAGCATATCGTAAATATGGAAGTTTTTTATTGTATGTGTTTTTTTGAATTTAATATCTTTTTGAACAGGTTTTTCTTTAAGTTTTTTTAGCCAAAGTCCCGTGGGAGAACGGGGATTTTCAAGCACTGTTTTAGCAGGACCTTCAAATAAAATTTCACCCCCTTCGAAGCCTGCTTTGGGGCCCATTTCTATAAGATAGTCTGCTTTATGGATAATGTCTGGATGGTGCTCAATCAAGACCAAAGTGTTCCCCGCATTTTTTATTTCTGTAAAGACTTTCCACAGTTTTTGAATGTCGTGACTATGCAGACCACTAGCTGGTTCATCAAGGCAAATAAGCATGCCGTTCAAGTAGCCTGTAGCAATGGTAGAAAGTCTCAATCTCTGGAGCTCGCCCCCAGATAAAGTGTTGCCTGCTCTGTCTAGAGAAAGGTAGTGGAGGCCTAATTGAATGACTGCTTGGACTTTTTGTGTGAGTTGTTGGGCGGTGGGTTCTAAATAGGCTGGTATATCGGAGCTTAATAAAGAGTTTAGTGTTTGGGCTATGCTTTCAAAGTTTTGTTGGATAAGATCTTTCCACAAGAGCCCTTTAAAACTTGAGTTTTGTACGGATTTAGACTTGCTTTCTTCTTTGAAAGGAGAAAAAGAAGCTGCTTGTAAAGGAGCTGTTTGGATTTGATGCTCTGGACACCATGGTTCTGTGCTATAAAAAAGCATTCTATCATCAAAATGAACGGCAAGTAAAGTGTGGGTGATTTTAAGGCAAGCGTCCGTAGCTTCTGCAATACGGGTGCGAGTGTTTTCTCGAATAATGATTCTATCGATGACTAAAAAGAACTTTTGAGGGATGAGTTCTTTTTCACTTTCAGACAAATCGGCTAAAGAAATGTTTTTTTGATCCACTAAAGCCCTAGTGTATCCTTGAGCTAAAAATACAGAAGCAAGGGAGTCTAATTTTTTTTGTTTTGTTTCTATGGGAGCTAAAAATTGAAGCCTGGAGCCAACAGGTAGATTGGCTATTTGCGTGATAATTTCTTCTCTTGTGAAAGACTGCATGGGTTTGTCACAAGTAGGGCAAGTGGGTTTGGCCAAGTGTGCCCAGATACGGTGAAGGGCTTCATCTATATTCGCAATAGTGTAAGCTTTTGATTTTTCAGAAGCTTCTCCTCTGGTGGCAGAGATAGCGATGCTTGGGAGCAGGCCTGTGGCTGATTCAATAGGAATATAAGGGTTCCCCCCTAAGACACGAAGAGCAAAGGGGCTTAAAGATTCTAAATAACGCCTACGACTTTCACCGTGAAGGGTGTCCAATACTAGAGAGGATTTACCACACCCCGAAGGCCCACAAACCACATTGATGGCATTGAGTTTGAATTTTGCATGGACTTTTTTGAGATTGTGTAAATAAGCCCCATGAATAGAGATAAACGAAGCCATTTTTAGCCTTGCATAGAAGAGGAACCGCCTATCCAGTTCCACAATTTATCCTTGGATTGTGGCCAAGTGCAAATAGACCACACTAAACTATTGGCAAACAACACAATAGACCAAACTCCAAATACAAAAAGTAAAATGAGTGGAATAAAAGCTAAAGAGCCATAAAATAAAGACATGCGGACAATCATAGTGGATTGGACTAAAAATAAGATAAGACTGTATAAATAAATAGCCAACCAAGAAAGAATAGCGGCAAAAACAGAAGTGAGGAGCAATTTCTTTTTGGGAATTTTGACTGGCCTAGAAGGGAGAGCATAAAGCATTAAAAAAATGATTAAAATGACTCCAAAATTGAGTGAAAACCACCAAAAAGCATTAAAAAAAACACCAAGATCTTTTTCACTAAAGTGCAAGCCCTCGACGATTATAGTGGTGATACTTTCTTGAAATTGAGTCACTAGTCCCGCAAAAATGCCTATGAATCCACCCAAAACAAGCAGTATTGGGGTATAAACCAAAATTTGATGGTAAAGTTTCCTAGAAGTTTTATTTTCCCATACTACATTGAAGTTAGTCTCTAAGCTTCCAATAGCCAATAAAAAGGTCACAAAAAGAGTAGCAGAACCAATAAAACCAAGTTTTGCAAGGGGGATGTGTTCGGCATTGGCTAGTAAAGGAAGCAAGTCATCCATGGGAAAGTCCCAAGAAAAAAGTTGGTTGAAGTAGGGCAGGTAGTCGGTGGCAAAATGCCCAAGCCCCAGAGCTAAACCTATGGCTGTGAGTAAAATTAAAAGAGGAATGGCTGCTAAAAAAGAGGTATAGGTTAATGCAGCTGCTCGCGTCATGCCGTGGTAATACAAAAAAGATTTTGTAGATAAAACGATGATTTTAACAAAGTTAGGGCACTTTGCAGTGTAATAATCTACAATTTCTTCGAAAGAATGTTGTTTAGAAAACAAATGCATTTTAGTGTGACCCTTTTGTGGATGTCTTAAACTTAGAATATTCAACTTAGATAAAATGTAAAAATAGTTTTACAGTCTTAAGTCATAGCACTGGAGAAAAAGTCTCCTTTTGAATTAGGACTAAAGTCTAATGGAGGTATAAAAACCTTAAGTGTAGACTTTTTTAGTAAATTCTTAAGTTCTTTTTCTATGAACATCAGTTATTTAGAGAAAAACTGTTGACTTTTTTTATAAATAGTTTAAATTAAAGTAGATTGTCAAAAGAAGGCAATCTTAAAAAACTTTTATGGAGGATGGTATGGGTCGTCAATTCTTAAACTCGTTTTTAATGTTTTTGCTACTGGTAGCTTTTTCTACGAGTGTAGCAGCTCCTCGTCAAATGGAGTTTTTGGACCGTGGCTTGGTGGCGGTTAAAGTTTCAGGGGGAGTTTTTTTAAGTTGGAGGCTTTTGGCTTCTGATCCCCCTAACACACAATTTAATGTCTATAAAAACAATACTTTGCTAAAAACGATTTCTGCAACAGAACCCACAAACTATACAGACGCTTCTGGAAATGCTTCTGCTAAGTACACAGTGAGTGCTGTGATTGCAGGAGAAGAAAAAGAAAAGTCAAAAGAAGTGAGTGTCTGGGCAGAGCAATATAAAGTCCTGAATTTAGACAGGCCAAAGGCATTGACTATGCCCGATGGATCTACTTGCACTTATACTCCTGGTGATATGAGTGTTGGGGATTTAGATGGTGATGGAGAGTACGAGCTCGTTGTAAAATGGGACCCTTCCAATGCAAAAGATAATGCTCACAGTGGTTATACAGGGAATGTCTATATCGATGCCTATAAACTCGATGGAAAAAAGTTGTGGTGTATTGATTTAGGTCGAAACATTCGAGCGGGAGCTCATTATACACAATTTATGGTTTATGATTTAGACGGTGATGGCTTTGCCGAGATTGCGATGAAAACCAGTGATGCTACTGTGGATGGCACAGGAAAAGTGATTGGAAATGCGAATGCAGATTATCGAACTTCTAGCGGGACTATTATGAGTGGCAATGAGTTTTTAACTGTGTTTGATGGGCGTACTGGAGCGGCAATCACGACCATTGATTACAAGCCTAATAGAAATGTTCGCACCACCAGTCAATGGGGAGACAATTATGGAAATCGTTCCGAGCGAATGCTTGCTGCTATTGCGTATTTAGATGGCAAAACACCGAGCTTGATTATGGCTAGAGGCTATTATACTGCAGCTTATTTGGTGGCTTATGATTTTGATGGTAAATCTTTAAGCGAAAGGTGGTTTCATAAAAGTGAAAGCTCAGGACAAGGTTTGTTTGGAGAAGGGAATCATCAGCTGAGTGTGGCTGACTTGAATGGAAATGGGTATGACGATATTGTTTATGGAGCTGCTGCATTAAAACACGATGGTAGTCTTTTGTATAGGACAGGTTTGGGGCATGGAGATGCCTTGCATGTTTCGGATTTAGACCCCGATGTCCCTGGTTTAGAAGTTTGGGATGTCTACGAAAGTAAAAGTTCGGCCTATGGGTATACACTTCGAGGTGCCGATGGGAAAATTTTGTTTGGAAAAGAAACGGGCACTGACAATGGCCGTGGTTTGGCAGCAGATATCGATTCCACTCATCGAGGTTTTGAACTTTGGAGTGCCTCTGGTTCAGAAGTTTTCAATGTGAAAGGAAAGGTGATTTCCACAAATAAACCTTCAGTCAACTTTAGAATATACTGGGACGGAGATTTGTACGATGAGCTTTTAGATGTGACAGGAAGTTCAAATGGCCCTAAGGTAGACAAATGGAATGGAAATGGAGTCTCTCGTTTGTTCACTTTTAATATGAATGGCTCGGTGGCTATCAATGGAACCAAATCAACTCCAAATTTGTCTGCAGATCTTTTTGGAGACTGGCGAGAAGAAGTGATCTACATGAACTCCAGCAACCCCGCCCAGATAAATATTTTTACAACGACCATTCCTTCGCCTCACAGGGTTTATACTTTGATGCACGACCCTCATTACCGAGTTTCAATTGCTTGGCAAAATGTGGCGTATAACCAACCTCCGCATTTAGGGTATTTTTTACCCGATGCGGTTAAAAATGGAATCACTCCTCCAGATGTTTACTTAGTGAACCCCAACACCGGCTCTACTCCTCCTTCAAGTTCATCTTCAACTCCTTTGCCAAACAGTTCTTCTTCGAGTCCTAACTCGTCTAATATTTTGTCTGTGGTCAATGCAGCCTATCCTGATGAAGGGGAGGGTGTTTTTGAAGACCTTAATTTAGGCTTTACAGGAGATGGTTATTATAATTTCAACAATTCTCTCAGTAGTTATGGAGTGTGGAATATTTATTCTCCAAAGGCAGCCTCGAGTGTCACGCTTAGCATCACTTATGCAAATGGTGGCACAGCCTCTCGTGATATGACTTTACTTGTGAACGGTGAAAATGCAAAGACAATTTCATTTCCAGGGACCGGGAGTTGGACTTCATGGGAAACAGTATCTGTGACCATCCCATTAAAGGAAGCTAAAAATGAGTTGAAATTTAACTCTATGATGAGTGATGGTGGGCCTAATATCGATGTTTTTGGCTTTAGTGAAAAGGGTATCGTTTTGTATGAAGATCGCACTTCTATGAATCAAAAAGTCTACACCGTCAATGCTTATCAGCCTAATACAGGAATCCTTAAAACATCTTCTGATGGACTTGTTGAAATTTGCGTCTATGATATGTTAGGCAATAAAGTTTCTTCTTTGACAAGGAATGTTTTAGCTGGAGAAACTTTTGTTCCATTGAACTCCAATTCTTGGAATCAAGGGATTTATTGGGTTCAAGTGACTCTAAATCAAAAAATTATCGCTCGTAGCAAAATCAGTGTCATTCGCTGATGAGTCTTTAGAGATGGCGACGATATGAAAAAAATAAAACTTTTTAGTTTTATCGTGCTAATATTCTTAGTTTTGTACACTAATATTTGGGCTAAAATCACAATCTATATGTGTGGTGACTCTACCATGCAAGATTGGGTTTTAGGCTATTACCCTAAACAAGGGATGGGGCAAGATTTTGCCTACTTTTTTAATAACGCCTTTGTGGATGTGTATAATGCAGGTCGTGGAGGGACGACTTCTCAAACTTATTACGATGGGCATTGGAGTCAAGGCTTCACTAAAAATGGCGTCACCTATCCGGCTGTGTCGAGTTTGATCCAAAAAGGGGATTATGTAATGATCATGTTTGGAGCCAATGATAACGGCTATAGAACAGGCGAAGAAAACTTTAAAAAAAGTATCGGTGCCATGGTCAAGCAAAGTCAAGAGAAAGGAGCTTTTCCTATTTTACTCACTCCTATTCGTCGTTCTAGTTTCACTTCATTGGACTCTATTTATGAGTCGTATCATGCTTACCCCATTTTTATGCGGCAAGTAGCAGATTCTTTGAAGGTGCCTTTAATTGATTTAGATACACTTTCTCGTAATTTGCTTATTTCTCTTGGACCCTATTATTCTAATCACTATATCAATATGTTTTTAGATGAAGGAGAATATACCAATTACAGTTCTGTTCAAACTGATAATCAACATTTACAACAAAATGGTGCAAACGCGATGGGCCGTATTGTCACGGAACAAATTCGAGTGCACCAAGATTTAAATGTTAAAAAACTCTCTGATTTTTTGGTGCCAATGTATCAAGTCGCCGTGAAGGTGAGCCCAGTGGGTGCAGATTCATTCACTTCGGTGAGTGCTTATTACCCAAAAGGAATGACCGTCACTTTAAAAACCACTCCTAAAAATGGAAAAAAGTTTTTGGGTTGGTACAATGGTCAAGGTCAAAAAGTCAGTGGAAATAGTATAGTTTCAGTACTTTCTCCTTACATTCATACACTGGTCATGGAGTCCTCTTCGACTCAATATACGGCTGTCTATGAAGGAGGTTCTGCAGTTTTATATACAGGTGATGGAAGTGCTCTCACAGAATTTCCTGTGGGTACTCCAAAAACTTTAGAACAAAATATTCACAGCTCTAGTAGTTCAGATCTTGTAATAGAAAGTAGCTCTTCTTCGATGATGGAGTTTAAGTTCAAAAGTGTTTTTGATGCTTTTATGCCAGATACAGGCCATGGATTTTCTGAATTCAATAATACAGGTTTTCACGGAAAAGGCTTTTGGAATTTTCAAAATGAAAAAGCTTCTTTTGCAAATTATAAAATGTCCTTTCCAAATGCAGGACAAGCGACGATGGGTATTATTTATGCAAATGGTGGTCAAAACAATAGACCTTTGAACATTTATTTGGATCATGATTATTATATCGATTTTCCACCCACAGGAAGTTGGACTACTTGGGACACTGTTTTGTTTGAATTGAATTTAATCAGTGGAGAAGGCATCTTGGAGTTTATTTCTATGAGTGATGAAGGTGGCCCTAATATTGATATGTTTGGATTTAATATGGAAAACATTAAACGACAAAGCGAAGAGCCTAGTCCCATTAAAAGTTTAGAAATTTTAAACTCCCAAAAAGGACACATTCAAATCTCTGTGTTTGATTTGCATGGAAAACTCTTGGTTCAAAAAAATGAAAACACAATGGGGATTGACCCATTGACACAAGTGAAAGAGTGTCTGCATGCGGCTGGAGTTTATTATGTGCTGGTTTATCAAAACTCAAAACGGGTATCATCTAAGTTAATCCATGTTCAGTAAAAGGTATTGCTATGAAAAAAATACTCACAAGCTTATTTCTTTTATTTGTGTTGGTCAATATAGCGAAGACGAATCCTTCTTCTTTTACGATTCATGTGATTGGTGATTCGACAGTTTCCACTTATAATCAATCGGTTTATCCACAGACAGGATGGGGGCAAGTCATAGCTTCTTTTTTTCACTCTGATCGAGCTCAGATTAACAATGTAGCGATTGGCGGGAGGAGCTCTAAAACTTTTTTCACAGATGGCCGTTTAAATTCTTTAAAATCTCAAGTCAAAGCAGGAGATTATCTGTTCATTCAATTCGGCCACAATGATCGCTATTTTGGCACCAATGCTCGTCAGGTGCCGTTGGATTCGTTTTCTTACTTTTTAGAAATCTATTTGGATTCAGCAAAAAGTTGGAATGCAATTCCTGTCTTAATCTCTCCCATGGTGATGAATGCTTGGAAAAACGATCAGATGCGTAATGTGTTTACAGAAGAAGGCTCTGATTATCGTGGAGTGATGGAAAATCTCGCCAAAAAAAGAGATGTCGCTTTTTTAGATCTAAACACCAAATCTTATGAAGATTTAAAAAGTTGGGGTTTCTCTTATATTAGTTCTTTTATATATCATAGTTATGAACCAGAAGATTATCCCAATTGGCCGCAAGGTTCCAATGATGGTACACATTTTCAAGAAAATGGTTCTGTGAGCAATTCCAGATGGATTGCTGAAGAGATTGCTTCACTATCATCGGCCACTCACTTGTCAAACGAAGCAAAGTCCAGTCTATTGCCTTTGATCAATGCACTGAAACCTCTTCATCCAGTGGAAGTGAAAACAAACAAAAATATTTCTGGAATACTTTCGAAGACGGCTTTGTTCCCCGCTGGGGCTCCCTTGACATTACGAGTCAAAGCAGCGGAAGGAGATAACTTTGAATACTGGGCCGATGAAAATTGCAAGGAAGTTTCTCGATCTAAAATTTATTATGGAATAAAAGCTCCTGACAAAGCGACCACTTATACAGCCATCTTTAAGGGGGGATCTACTTGTGTAGAAGCGACTCCACCACCATCTTCTAGCAGTGAAAGTATCACCTCTTCTAGTAGTGTTGTTCAAAATCCAATTGAAATTCTATCTTGGGTGGATATGGCAAATCCAGATTCTGGTTCTGGTAGCACCGATACGAACCATGAAGGTTTTACAGGTGACGGTTTTTGGAATATAGATAATTTTTGGGGAAGCCAGGCTTTTTATCAGTTAGAATCTAAAAATGCTTCGACCAATGCAGTGCTTGCGATTCGATATGCCAATGGCACTCCAGACGCTAGAAATATGAAACTTTCTCTTGATGGTTGGACTTATTTACTTTCGTTTCCTCCTACATTGAGTTGGGATACATGGGATACACTTTTTGTAGAAGGGGTGTGGATAGATGCTGTGACAATGCCCCTAGTTTTGGAGTCAGAGAGTGAACAAGGTGGGCCAAATATAGATGCTATAGGCTTTAGTGTATTTGGACTGACACGGCCTAGTCTAAGCACAAGCGTTGTTAAAAATTCAAAAAATAAAACGCCAATGAATCCAGTGATGTCTATTTTTGTATTTGATGCGCAAGGAGTTTGCGTTCTTCAACAAAAGAATTCTTCTTTAGAGGAAGATCGTTTGCTGAGTGTTTTGGCTTCGGGTACTTATTTTATCAAAGGAGTTCAAAATGGACAAGTTTTATTGGAACAAAAATTGCGTGTCAAAAGTGCAAGGGATTAGAAGTTTTGAAGAAGATAAACTTTAATTTTTTATAATTTTAACTTGATTATGGATTTAAAGGAAAAATGTCAATTTCAATTTTTAAATACTTAAACTACAGAGAGTTTTTAAGAGATGCATACCAGCAAAGGCATGCAGAAGATTGGCATTTTAGTCATCGTTATATAGCTTCTATGATCAAAATGGATGCCTCGATGTTTAGTAAAATTTTGCAAGGGTCTCGCGATTTGACTCCTCGTTTAATTGATGCTTTTGCAGATCTATTTTGCATTCATCTTGCTGAGAAAGAGTATTTTAAAAATTTGGTGTACTTTAATCAGGCTAAAACACATTCAGAAAGTCGCTTTTATTTGGAACGCTTGGTGGAATCCAAGGATTTTGAAGTGCATCCATTGCTTCGAGACCAATTTGAATATTTTGATAAGTGGTATCATGCGGTGCTTCGAGAACTTTTGGTGTTGGTCGAAAACCAAGCGGACTTTAGAGCGATGGCTTCGATGGTGGAGCCTCCATTGACGGTGTCGCAGGTAAAAAAATCCATCATTCTTTTGGAGCGTTTGTCTTTGATTCAAAAAAACAAAAAGGGTCGATTTGAACAAAGTCAGGGCTTCATTAGTAGTGGCTTTGATTCTCATAAAACAGAAGTGAATCAATACATACAACAAAACTTGAAAATAGCCACCACGGCTCTGGAACGATTTTCTAATCAAGAACGAAATTTATCCACTTTGGTTTTTTCTTGTGATAAAAAAACCTATGGAGAAGTGGTGAAAATGATGCGAGATTTTAGAAAAGAAGTTTTGAGAAAAGTACAAAACTCTAAACAAACAGACCGAATCTATCAACTCGGGATGCAGCTTTTTCCTATGAGTAAAGGATTAGAAAATGAGGGGCATTCAAAGGGTAAAGAAAGGAAAATAAGAAGATCAAAATCTGGAATAAAGGAGACTAAAAATGTCTAAAATGAACACATTCTTTGTCTTGAGTCTCTTTATCCCTTTGCTGTTGTCCTGTTCTTCTAAGGTTGCAGGCGGTACAGAGGCAGAGTCTACCATAGCTCTTCGAGTGGTGGCTCCAAGCGATGTGGATTTGAGTGTCGTTCGCGTTCGATTTTTAAGTTCTAGCTATATGTCTAATGGTAAAGATGAAAAACCATGGCTAAACACAGATAAAAATGGCAAAATAGAGTTCGTGGATGTGGAGCCAGGCTTTTATACCATAGAATTGCGTTATGCTAGTGCAGAGCTTGCTTTGGGGGCAGTAGAAGAAATTCAAATCAAAGAAAAAGAAAAGAAGTTTTTGGACTCTTTGAGTTTATTTAATTTGTCTTCTATAGAAGGTCAAATAGCTAAGGGAGAAGGCCCTTCTGTGATAAGGATTGCAGGTTTAGAACGATTTGTGGTTCCCGATAGTTCTGGGTATTTTACTATAGATTCTTTGCCAGAAGGAATCTTTAATCTTTGGATAGAGAGTCAGTCCAATAAAGGAAGTTTAAGTTTAAATGTGGAAACTGGAGTGGAGAATTTAGAAATAGAATTTGAGGTGACTAAAGCTTTTATTTTAGAAGATTTCGAAGGTTTTTTAGGTTATGCTAAAACGGCAGCGTATTTGGGAGATGCTTATTGGTTTAGTTTGGATTACAAAAGAGAAAACTTGACACCACTTTGGACTCCCACTTCTATGCAGCCTTTTGTCGGAGGGAAGGATTGTGTTGCTGGATCTTGTGTGCACCTTAAAGATTATTTTGGCTTTTATTTTGGCTCTATAGACTCTACTTATATTTTAGAGTCTGTGGATACTCTTTATTTTACTGCTAAAGGTAGTGGTTCTATGGTAGTGGGGCTTGCCTATGGAGAATATGGTGATTTGGAAAACGCTTTGGTAGATACTGTGATTTTACAAAAGAATTGGACTTCTTATGCGATAGCTATAGCCGAAATGAAAGGGTTAGGAAAAGCAAAAAACAAGAATTTAACTTTGAATCGAATTTATTTTAGTACGACTTCTAAAAATGTGTTTTTAGATGATATTTCTATGGCTCCTTTGGCTGCAAAAGATTTGGAAAAGCTCCAAATGAATCTTCTGGAGTCAAAAAAATCGGAGTTTCCCGGAGAAGATTGGTCCAAACATGATGTTTTATTAAAAGAAGTAGAAGGGTATGGACTCCAGACTCAAGGAGGGGCGGGGGGCTCTATTTGTATTGTGAAAACCGAAGAGGATATTTTGCAAAATGAAGATGAGTCTTATACAGTAGCACCAGGCTCTTTAAGGGAATGTGCTATGAAAGAAGAGCCCGTTTGGATACAGTTTGAAAAGGATGGGCTTTATAGATTGAGTGCCCCGCTTCGAATCAAGTCTTTTAAAACCATAGATGGTAGAGGCCGCCAAGTTAAAATTGCTGGGATGGGTATTTTGGCGGACTCTGCATCGCATTTGATTTTTGAAAATCTACACTTTACTTCGCCAGCCATTACAGAGAAAGATTCCACTTCTAGACGGGCTCTTTCGATTCACAATCAAAGTAAAAATGTGTGGGTGGATCATTGCTTGTTCGAAGATTATCCTCTAGTGCTTATGGATGTGAAGCGAAAGTCGGACTCGGTGACGGTTTCTTGGTCTAGATTTCAAAATAGTGGTCATGCTATTTTGCTTGGGCTGAATCCAGAAATTTATCACGATACTATGGAGTTTTTTACCGCTCATCACAATTATTTTGTGGACTTAGAGTCTTCTGCAATTCTAAATCATGGAAATCCTGCTCATTATTACAATAACTTTTTTGTGAGTACAGAGGATTATGCGTTGCAGTGTCTAAACTTAGCTACATGCTATTTAGAAGGAAATATTTTCAATGTAGAAAATACAATCAAAAAAGAAAATGCAAAGGTGTTTAGTTTAGGGGATTGGCTGCTTTGGAGTGATGGTGTTTTTGAAGATGCAATCTCTAAGCCTAGTTACAAGTATATTTTGGATAAGGCAAAATCGAGTTTGGCTAGACGAATTCAAATGGAGGCGGGGCCTCGCTAAAAGGTTAGGCGCTTCTAAAACTTCATAAAAACAAAAGAGGATATTCTATGACAAAGTCTAGAAGTTCTCGACAAAAAAAACTCTTTTTGTTATCTTTGCTTTATTCTTAGAAGGAGTTTTCCATGAAATCGTTAAAAGACACAGATTCAGTTATTTTAGACCTTATTCAAAAAGAAACAGAAAGACAAGAGCATGGTATTGAGCTTATTGCTTCGGAAAATTATGTTTCAAAGGCTGTGATGGAAGCCACTGGCTCCGTTTTGACTAATAAATATAGCGAAGGTTATGTGGGAAGGCGTTATTATGGTGGTAACGAGGTCATTGATGAGGTGGAGCAGTTAGCGATAGATCGTTGTAAGGCTCTTTTTGGATGTGAGCACGCCAATGTGCAGCCTTTGTCTGGTTCGCCTGCCAATGCTGCGGTGTATTTTGCTGTGCTTAAACCCGGTGATAAAGTTTTAGGCTTAAAGCTGGATCATGGTGGACACCTTTCTCATGGGCATCCAGTGAATTTTTCTGGAATGCTATATGATTTTGTTCAATACGAAGTAGAAGAAGAAAGTGGCCTTATCGATATGGGCAAAGTGAGAGAGATAGCTCTTCGTGAAAAACCAAAAATGATTTTAGCAGGATTTTCTGCTTATAGTAGAAATTTAGATTGGAAAGCTTTTAAAGAAATTGCCGACGAAGTAGGGGCGATTAGTATGGCGGATATTTCACATGTGGCTGGCTTGATAGCAGGTAAAGCCATTGATTCTCCAGTGCCATTTTTTGACATTGTCACTACCACCACGCACAAGACTCTTCGTGGTCCTCGTGGTGCTGTTATTATGTGTAAAAACGAGTTTGCAAAGGCTATTGATAGAGGTTTGTTCCCTGGAATGCAAGGGGGGCCGCACGATCATGTGAATGCAGCCAAAGCCGTGGCTTTTCTCGAAGCTTTACAGCCGGAGTTTCAAGATTATGCCAAAAAAGTGATTGTCAACGCCCAAGTCATGGCTCAAGAGCTTATGAATAGAGGTTATAAAGTGGTTTCTAATGGTACCGATAATCATTTGATGGTGATTGATATGACTTCTAAAGGAGTGAGTGGTAAAGAAGCAGAGGTGGCTTTAGAAGAGGTGGGGATTTCGACTAGTCGTAGTACCGTTCCTTTTGATACTCGCAAACCAATGGACCCTTCTGGTCTTCGTATTGGTACTCCAGCTATCACTACCCGAGGTTTTACAACAGAGGATTGTGTGGAGCTCGTAGATATCATGGATAAAACCATTCAAGCTAGAGAAAATAAAGAAGCCCTTTCTGAAATTCGTAAGGAAGTGGTGACTCTTTGTAAAAAACACCCTCTTTACCTTTGATTTATGCCTGATATTGCTTCGTTTGTAAGCTTAGATTATGCTTACCCCAAGGCTTCTTTTAATGCTTTAAATCGAGTTTCGATGAGCATTCCTAAGGCTTCGGTGTTTGCTCTTCTGGGCCCAAATGGAGCAGGCAAGACTACTTTGTTGCGTTTGCTTTGTGGACGCATGCAGCCTAAAAAAGGAAAAATCGTCTTGGACTCTAGTTTAAGAAAAGAAAAAAACGATGCTTCCAAAAATATCAGTATGGACCCTCAAAAGGTGGGAGTGCTTTTAGAAAATCCAGGGGTTTATTCGAGTTTGACAGTCCAAGAGTATTTGCTTTTTTTTGCTCGACTTTATCAGCTTCAAAACCCTCACTTGAAGATCCAAAAGCTTTTGGATGATTTTGATTTTAAAATTTATTTGAACCAAAAAATGGGAAGACTTTCACTTGGAAATCGACAAAAAGTGCAAATTGCAAGGTGTTTTTTGCACCATCCAGAGCTTGTGATTTTAGATGAACCCGTGGCTCATTTGGACCCTATTTCTAGGATTATGGTGTGGGAATATTTGTTGAAATGGAGTCAAAGTACCGGGGGCACCCTTGTGGTTTGCTCGCATGTGCTTGCTGAGTTAGAAGAGATGGTGACTGATTATGCTTTTATTAAAGAAGGAGAAATTATTCAAGCTGGCCAGATTGAGGATTTTAATAAAAAGTCTATGCGAGTTTTGGTGACTTTGAATAAACCAGTGAATGAGCAACAGTTAAAAATACTTTTTGAGGGTGAAGTGGATTTGAGCTTCACGACAAATACATTCAGTTTCAATACTTCTAATGCTCAACAAAGAAATCCTTGGATCCTAGAAAAATTAGTCCAAGAAAAAATAGAAGTCCTAAGTATTGAAATTCAAAAAAACACTTTATCTAAAGAATATCAAAAGTACTTTTAGAGGCTTTCGTTTTTAAGCTTGGTATTGGATAATCGATTCACAAGCACTGGCTATGGATAACAGCTCGGCTTCTTGAAGGTAATTTCCAGTCAAGTGCAAGCCTACAGGAGAGTTTCCGACTTTAGCACAAGGGATAGAAATAGCAGGTAAACCCGCTAAACTAGCACTCACAGTGTAAATATCTGATTCTGTAAAACTAGAAGATTCACCTATGGCAAGAGGTGCTTTGGGGGTGGTGGCGTTTAATAACACATCACAGGTTTCAAATGCTTTATCAAAATCTTCTGAAATTAAAGTACGCATTTTTTGGGCTTGTATAAAATAGTTTTCAAAGGCGTCGGCACCGAGCACATAGGAACCCAATAAGATACGGTGCTTCACACCTTCTCCAAAAGCTTCTCCGCGAGTTTTGCTGTATAGGTCGTTTAAGTTTTTGGCTTCTGAGCTGCGATAGGTGTAACGGACACCATCGTAACGGCTAAGATTGCTAGAAGCTTCTGCTGTAGATATGACTTGATAGCATGGCATTGCATAAGAAAAGTGGGGGAGCGAGACTTCTTGAATTGTGGCTCCATTTTTTTGAAGCAAGTCAATGGTCGCTTCTATTTGTGTTTTGAACTGAGGGTCTAATTCTTTGCCAAAATATTCTTTGGGGACTCCAATCTTTTTGCCTTCTAAGCTTTCGCCTAGTTTTTCTGAAAAGTCAGATTTTGCGTCGATTGTGGTGTTGTCTTTGGGGTCAAGCCCCGCGACTATGGAGAGTGCGGTGGCGGCGTCTCGAACGGTATGTGTGAAAAAACCTATTTGGTCTAAACTAGAGGCAAGGGCTATTAAACCGTACCTAGAAACTCGACCATAAGAAGGCTTAAAACCAACAATGCCTGTTTGAGCTGCTGGTTGACGAACCGAACCACAAGTGTCTGAGCCCAAGGCTAAAGGGACTATTTTAGCTGCAACGGCGACTGCACTCCCTCCCGATGAACCTCCCGGGTCCTTAGATGTATCTAAAGGGTTTTTGACTGGCCCAAAATAAGAGCTGCCACTAGAAACTCCCATGGCAAATTCATCCATGTTGGTTTTTCCAATGATAATGGCTCCAGCATCTTTTAGTTTTTGCACCGCAGTGGCAGTATAAGGAGAGACAAAGTTTTCGAGCATTTTGGAGGCTGCTGTGGTTTTGCTGCATTGTAAACACAGATTGTCTTTGATGGCTATAGGAATACCATCGATTTCGCTGTGGAGTGCGGCCTTTTGACGACGATTGTCGGATTCTAGGGCTTGGGCTTTGGCCTCGTCAGTAAGGACAGAGATAAACGCGTTTAAATCTTTGTTCTCTTCTAATTTTTGAAGAGAAGAGTCGATTAACTGTACAGAAGTACTTGCGTTTTGATTTAACTGAGACTTTAGACTTTCAAGATTGTACATTATCTTTCTCCAGACCATTTCATAATATAAAGAGCGAGTACCACACCGACGATGCTTACTACATTGAGTTTTAGACCAAAACCAAGGGCAAATTTAATCATATATAAATCTATATAGATTGGGTCCACATTGTTGCCAAGCCCGATGTTAAAGTGAAAAGGTGCTACAAAAAAATTGCGAACTATGTTATCATAGCCACCGGCATTCATCAATTCGCCCAATTCCCCAAATAAAAGCCCTAGGCTTTCTCCTAAAATACCACCGATAATAAAGCCAAGTAATATAAAAAGCAGAAGTCTAGAAAAATTACTTTTACGATACATGAGACACCTTTTTCTAAAATAATAAACCTTAATTGGGTAAGATAAATTTCAATCCAATTTGTGCTGGTCTTTTGAATTGGACACCCATTCTATTTTTGATAATATAGTAAGAATTTGTCGTTTAGGAAATTCTAAACTTTAGAAAATCTCAAAGACTTGGAAAACATAGAGCCTTTAACTTTAAAAAATAGTGGTTTTTGTGAAGGAAAATGAAGGATTTGAAATGGTTTTTATAAAAAAAGCTTTTTAATTGTGTTTTTGGAGCTATAGCCCTTTAAAGTGTTAAAAGATTGGATAGCCCCAGTTTTAGCCAGGCGTGTGTGAGACTTCAATAAAAAAAGAATGGATTTTGAAAGTCTTTTGTTTTTAGAGTAAAAAGAATTTATATTTGTTAAACCTAATAATTTTTTGTGGAGTTTTTATGCCTTTTTTGCTATTAATCTTGTTTTTGGGAGTGCATCTTTGGGCGAGCTCAGCTTCTGTATCGGGGACTGTTGTTTCTAGTTCCAATGCACCTATTCAAAACGCTTCTGTGCAATTGAAATCGGGCTCTGATTTGCATGCTTTGGCGCGCGTTTTGACCGATGCTCAAGGGGTTTTCCATTTAGAAGCCGAGGTGGCGGGTGTTTTAAACCCCAAGATGCATTTTAAAAGAGAGCTTCCTTTTAGTTTTTATGCTGCAAATAGTCAAAGCGTTCGAGTTTTTGCTGTGAATACTCGCGGAGAATTGCAAAAAGAGGTGTTTTTACAGGCTATGGGCGGGCACAATACACTAAAGTCTCCAAAGGCTTTGCTAAGTGAGGCTGCTTTTGGTGTGTATTTTGTTTTTGCCAGTGTGGATTCTAAACAGATTTTTTTGGGTTCAGTCCATCACCAGTCCCATGCTACAGCCTCTAAAGCTTATTTGACTGCTACCTCTGCAAAAAAACAAAGTTTAGCCTTGACGGCTTCTGATTTAGCTCAGTTTTTGGTGGTGAAAAAAGAGGGTTATTTGCCAGAGTCTCTTGCCTTGAGCTCTTTGATGGCGGGGAATGTTGGTGAAATTGTGCTAAAAAAAGACCCTCTAGAGACGCGAATTGATTCTGTGATGGCTTCTATGAGTCTAGATGATAAAATTGGCCAAATGATGCAAGGGCTTGCTCCTGCTACTTCTACAGGGACTTTTGCGTTTGGTAGTGCCCTTCAAGGAGGCGGACTTTATTTGAGCGATTTTGCGAATTCGGCTTGGAGTAAAAAAATCCCCATGACCTATGGTAAAGATAATGTGCACGGTATGGGAGATGTTAAAGGAGCTACTATATTCCCTCATAATATTGGCCTTGGAGCTACTAGAGATTCGGCGTTGGTGCGTCGTATTGGAGAGGCTATTGCCAAAGAAATGTGGGCTGCTAATATCGACTTGAACTTTTCTCCAGCGATTAGTGTGCCAAGAGATGAACGGTGGGGGAGAGTTTACGAAGGCTATGGAGAAAGCCCTGAATTGGTTTCTGAGATGGGAGCCGCTATGGTTCGTGGTTTACAGGGGGATCACTTCGATGCCAGCCACCGTGTGATTGCGACTGCAAAGCATTTTTTGGGCGATGGAGCGACTAATTTGGGCTATGATCGCGGGAATGCCACTATTTCTGATGAGGAACTTCGAAAAATCCATTTGCCCCCCTATGAAGCGGTGGTAGAACAAGGCGTTTTGAGCATTATGGCTAGTTTTAACCAGATTAATGGGGTGCATCAACATGTGGATTCTTTGCGTTTGACAGGGTGGCTAAAAACAGAGCTCGCTTTTGATGGTTATGTGATTGCCGATTGGGAGGGTATCGAAAACTCTAAAAGACCCGGAGAGGCCGGCAATTATAGCGGTGCTTCTTCTGGCACTTCTTCTTCTTCTGATGCGATTAAAAAGGCCATTAATGCTGGCATAGATATGGCGATGGTCCCCGATACCTACTCTTCTTTTGGTAGCACCTTAAAGTCTTTGGTGAGTTCTAACCAAGTGTCAGAAGCTCGTGTCAACGATGCGGTTCGCCGTATCCTTAGGGCAAAGTTTCGGGCGGGTCGTATGGACAATCCTTCGGGACCTTCGGAATACCGTTCCAAAACGAATGTGATTGGCTCCGCTGCCCATCGAGAGCTCGCCCGTGAAGCGGTTCGTAAAAGTATGGTGCTGTTGAAAAATGAGTCACAGGCTTTGCCCCTTTCTAAAAATGCAAAGATTTTTGTCACGGGAAACTTTGCTTCGAATATAGGCTATCAATGCGGTGGCTGGACGGCAGGCTGGCAAGGAGTGAGTGGTGATGCAGATTTTCCTGGTGGAACCAATATCTTAAATGGTATGAAGCAAGTGGCGTCTGGGGCTTCTTTTGTAAGCTCTGCAAATGATGCAGACATTGTGGTGTATGTGATAGGAGAAAAGCCTTATGCAGAGTGGTATGGAGATTATCGATCTGCTAATTTTGATGGGATGTTGTTTCAGTCTTTTGATTGGAATAATGGTCCAGAGTTTAAAAGTCTAGAGAGCTTGGGTTATTTATCAACGATAGATTCCTTTAAGAGTTCCAATAAAAAAGTGGTCACCGTTTTTATTACAGGAAGGCCCTTGCCTGTGAGCCCTTTGATAGAAAAAAGTGATGCCTTTGTGGTGGCTTGGCTCCCAGGTACAGAAGGGGCAGGGGTTGCCGATGTTTTGTTTGGTGACTATGCTCCTACAGGTAAACTTTCACACCAATGGCCTAGTGCTTCTAGTCAAATCCCTATCAATCAAGGGGATGGTCAAAAACCATTGTTTGAGTATGATTTCGGTTTAACTTATTGAGAGATTTATGGATTGGATTGTATTGATTGTTGCCGGTTTCTTTGAGACTTTTTTTGCTTTTAGTCTGGGCAAAGCAAATGAAGCTACCGGCAGACTGGCTGTTTATTGGTATGTGGCTTTTGTATTGAATCTAGCGATAAGTATGGTGCTTTTGGTCAAAGCCACTCAAACTCTACCTATTGGAACCGCTTACGCTGTTTGGACTGGGATTGGTGCCGTAGGGACTGTTCTGTTTGGAATTTTTGTTTTTAACGAGCCCCTTTCTTTTTTTAGAGTGTTTTTTCTAATCACTTTAATCCTTTCGATTGTGGGGCTAAAACTTTTTTCTTCATAGCTTTTTAATACTTAAAAACTTATATTGTTGGGATGAATTTTTCTGATATTTCGATATGGAAACAAAAATTAAAAAAATTACCTACTTCTCAAAAAGTCCTCTTACTTTTTTTGATTTTAGTCGTTCCTGCTGGACTTTTGTTGGCAGGCCTTTTGCTTGCTCTTTTTAAAAAAGAATGAATGGGCATTTTTCTAATCGTCTCCCTTTGGATTTGAGCACTAGTTCATTTTTTAAATCTGTAGAGCTAGAGAAACAAAAAAAACATGTTGATTTGAGCCTTAGTTCTCCTTGGCATGCTCGTATTTTAGACGAATCTGTTTTTGATGAAATCATTTTAAAGAATCCTTTTCAAAGTGCTGACGAGGCTGTCAAAAAAGTGATTTCTGAATATTATAAGGGCAAGGGGGCACTTTTGGATCCAAATAATATAGTGCTTTGCTCTGGTACTAGTGAGGCCTACTCTATTCTATTTAAAGTTTTTTGTGATCCAGGAGATACGATTTTAGTTCAAAAGCCAGGTTATCCTTTATTAGAGAATCTAGCGAGATTAGAAGGTCTAAAAACTTACCCATATTTTTTAAAAAAGCCTAAAACAGAAGCTTCTCGGTTTGAAATAGATGTGGATTCTTTGATTTCTGCTCCTTTTGATGCCAAAATCCTGATGCTCGTGTCTCCTCACAATCCCACAGGTCATGTGCTTTCAAGAGGGGAGTGGAGGGCTATATTAGAATTCTGTAAAGAACGAGATTTAGTGCTTATTGTCGATGAGGTTTTTGCGGACTATTCTTTTGTATTAGAAAATTTCCGTTTTGAGGCTCTCCAAAGTGAAGTCTCTGTTTTTTATTTGAACGGTCTAAGTAAAACTATTGGAAATCCAGATTTAAAGCTTTCGTGGATTGCGTATCAATGCCCACCCAAAAGGGTAGAGAAACTTCGAAATGCTTTGGAATATGTGGTCGATGCTTACTTGACTTGTTCTGCATTTGCAAAAGTGGCCGCATCTAAACTTTTACCGCAGGTGAGCTATATTCAAAAGCCAGTCCTAGAGAGACTTTATAAAAACTTAGAACTCTATCGAAAATATTTTCCTTTGGCTCCAATTGTGGAGGGGTCTTGGTATGCATCATTGTATTTGGGTTGCGAAGACGATGCTTTGTTTTGTTTGAGACTTTTAAGAGAGTCTCGTGTTTGGGTGCAACCTGGTTTTTTATTTGATTGGGGGGAAGGCTGGATTGTGCTGAGTCTTTTGGTGGAAACTCAAGATTTGGAATACGCATTGCAAGAAATTCAAAAAATGAATGTACTTTGATTTTTAGTGTAAAGAGGGGTTTTGGGGCTTGTTTAACAATCAAAGGCCTTTGTGTTTTGCTATAGAATGTAGTGATGGACTCGCTTTAATGAATTTAAAGAATTATATTATGAGAAAATCTTTTTTGTTGAGAATATTATGAAATTTCATCCATTGAAGCCTTTTAGCTTTTTATTTTTAGTCTTTTTTTCTGTGATATGGGCGTCGCCAGTGATTGTAGAGATTGACAATACAGCACCTCAGTTGAAGTTGTCCACTCAATCCATGTTTGGAGCGGACCTGGCTATTTGGAATTCTCCCTCGCGTTATCAAGAATTAAAACCGGCACTCACAGAAATTCCCTTCAATTATTTTAGATTCCCTAATGGCTCTTTGGCTAATGATTACCACTGGAATGGAGTTGGCCGCTACGATTCTACAGGGGTTTGGCATTCTTCTGATTCTACTTATGCACCTGGATTTTTGGGAGAAACTTTATATAGGGGGACAAGTAAAGACAACTGGGGCTTTGCTAGACCTTCTCACTTGACCGATCACGACACTTCCACCCTATGGTGGGGAGCCCTATACGATAAAACAGATCCGCCTTGGGTAGTTTTTGAGTTTTTAGAAGCAGTTTCTTTAGATTCTTTAGAGATTTTGTGGGGAGACCTTCGCCCTCAAAATGTGGAGTTGGCTTATTGGACTTTAGAGCATGCGGTGTATCCTGGAGTGCATCAATCTTTGGTCAATCATTTAAAAAGAGCTGCAAAAATTAAAGTTTCTGGCTCTAAGACAAAGGCAAAATTGAGCACTAAGTCTAAGTATTTTGCACTACGATTTGATAGCCAAGACTTGCCAAAAGAAGGGGTGCAAATTCGTGAAGTGGCTTTTTATAGTCAGGGTCGTAATGTACTGGACAATCCAAAAACAAAAATTTATGCGATATCTACTCGTTATGGTGATTTTGCTAGAACAGACTGGACCGGTATTCCTTGGGATTTTGAAAGCTTTATGGAATATATCCAGCAATTTAAAAATTCCGAAGCCGTGATTGGAGTGAACGCCGCTACTGGAATGCCTCAAGAAGCGGCGGCGTGGGTGAAATATGCAAACCAAATAAAAAAGTACAACATTAAAAATTGGCAAGTTGGAAATGAATTAGACGGGGAATGGGAAGAGGCAGGCCCTTTGTCGGCTAGACAATATGCCATGCGTTTTTTGGACTTTGCTCGTGCCATGAAGGCCGTGGATTCTACTATCCTTTTGCATGCGCCTCTTTATAGTAGTTACTTGTTGCAAGAAAAAGGGGCGGGCCTTTTGGATGGTCGATATTGGATGGAAGAGTTTTTAAGAGTGGTTGGAGAAGCAGAAAAAAAAGAACAAAAACGCTTTTTAGATGTAGTGGATTTGCACGCCTATCCATATTGGGCAGATAATAATTTAAATGCCAAAGATTTGATCCAAGCCAGTCTCAAACTAGGGCCCAATTTAGACACACTTTCTGTGTGGATGCAAAGGCATTTAGAAGGCAAGAGACGAGTGCATTTGTCTGAGTTTGCCTCTACTATTTTAGGGACAGAACACCTGATGCGTGCGGTGCATGGAGCTTCTATGGCCAATCTTGCTGCTCAGTTTATCACTCGTTTTGGAGACCGAGGGCACTTGCTCCCGTGGGATACCTATGGAGGCATGTATCAAGGTCCAGATAGCTCGTGGGGCACCATGAGTTTGAGTTTGCTTGCTAGAGAAGGCTCATGGAATAATTGGGGTCCTTTAGAGCCTACTGCAGAGTATTTTGGGGTGTATATGGCTTTCAGTCGCTTTGCAAAAGATGCTTGGTCTGTTTACCCTACTGTGGTTTCAGATCCTTCTGTGGCAGCTTATGCCATTGGAGAAAAGGATTCTAGTCGAGTCTTGTTGGTGAATTTTACAGAAGAAAGCAAAGAAGTTCAATTGCACAGAAAAAAGGCTAAAAAATCTCGTATTCAAGTGGATGTCTTTAGCGAAGATCAATATCGGTGGGTGGGGCGTACAGCAAAAGCATACCCAAATCCTGCAATGGGGCCTATGGGCATGCGCCTAAGAGATTCTTCTGTAGCCACCTTTAAATTAGCACCTTTGAGCGTGGCAGTGGTGCATTTCGAAACTCCTCTTCAAAAAGACCATTCTCCTAAAGCCCTCCACTTAAAACTTTTAAAGTCAGTGGTGCTAGCAGGTGATACACTAGAGCTCTTTGGTACGGTCTATCAAAAAGAGGGTCAATTGACCTATGCAAAGTTAAGGATTCCAGATTTTAAATATTCCAAAAGCTTTAAGCCTCAAGATAGTTTGTGGAATGCTAGCATAGAGTCTTTTTCCTTAAAAATTCCTATTCCAAAAGAAGCGAGTTTAGGAAAAAAACACCTTTATATTGATTTAATGGGCTTGGGGAATCAAAGCACTGTCCTTGAAGTTCCCTTTAGAGTACGAGGAGAGTATCGAAGCACTTCTATTATAGAAGATTTCGAGTCTCCTTTGGATTCTATAAATTGGTTTCCTGTGACCAACGGAGACAATAGAACTTCGATGGATGCTAAGATAGTCAAAGGGGGGCCACCTCAAGGCAATTACATGCGGCACGACTTCTTTATAGAGCAGCCTGTGAATCAAACATGGCCAAATTTTGCAGGAGCACATTATCCCGCCCCTCCAAAAATCAAAAATTCTGTGGGCATCGTTTTAGATTACGCCACTCATCACGATAATCCCAAAGGCTATCACGAGGTACTTTTCACTTCTACACAAGTCAAAGATTACGATGAATTTATGTATCGATTAAAAAACACTCGTGGTGCTTGGGTGCGAGATACTATCCTTTGGGCCGATTTAAAACAAGAGGGTTGGGGGCTAAGTATCGAGGAGCTTTTAGCCGATAAAATAAAAGATTTTGTATTTAGAGGAAGGATCGAGGGCAAGGGGTATATTAGTCTAGACAATCTATATGTTTTAGGTGAGTCTGGCGAAGAACTCAAAATGCCGTTGGGGCTTCGTCGTTTAAGGTGATTTTCAGTGGATCAAAAAAGGCTAGTGGAGTTTTCCATTAGCCTTTATTTTTTTTAGTTTTTTTAACCGCGTAGGTTTCGATCTATCCATTTTTTTTGAGAGGGACCGGTGTAGATTTGACGAGGTCTGTTGATTTTAGATTGTGGGTCATTGTGCATTTCTTTCCAATGAGCAATCCAACCTGGCAAACGGCCTATTGCAAACATCACAGTAAGCATATTGGTAGGGATCCCCATCGCACGATAAAGAATACCAGAATAGAAATCCACATTAGGGTAGAGTTTCCTTTCGATAAAATAATCGTCTTGTAGAGCTTGGTGTTCTAATTCACGAGCAATGTCAATCAATGGATCTTGAGAGTCTTCTTCGTTAAAGAGTTTTTCCATTAAACCTTTGAGGATTTTGGCTCTAGGATCGTAACTTTTATAAACACGGTGGCCAAAACCAGACAACTTAAAGGGGTCTTCTTTGCTTTTGGCTTTTTCTAAGACTTCTTTGATGGTCATACCACTTTTTTGGACTCGTATCAAAGTTTCTAGCACAGCTTGGTTAGCCCCTCCATGAAGAGGTCCCCATAAAGCACAAATACCGGCACAAACACTAGCATAAAGATTGGCTTGAGAGCTCCCTACCATTCGAACCGTGCTTGTAGAGCAGTTTTGTTCGTGGTCGGCATGTATAATGAGCAATGTGTTTAGCACTTTTTCCATGATGGGATTCACCACATAGGGTTTGGTATGGCTAGAAAACATCATATTTAAGAAGTTGGCACAATAGCTTCGATTGGCTTCTGGGTAAACAAAAGGCTCGCCAATGCTTGCTTTATAAGAAAAAGCAGCAATGGTTCTAATTTTTGAAATCAAAGCAGTGATCATGAGCTCAAGCTCGCTGGCATCGGTTTCTGCATCGTAATATTTAGGTGCAAACAAACCGAGAGCGTTTACAACGGAACTCAAAATACCCATGGGGTGTGCCGAAGGGGGGACTTCTCTAAAAAAATGAAGTAAATTAGCATGTACAAGAGAGTTTTCGGTGAGCAAACGCCTAAAAACAGTGAGTTCTTCTTCGGTAGGCAGCTCTCCATAAATTAAAAGCCAAGCTGTTTCTGGAAAGGTGGCTTTTTCTGCAAGGTCCTCAATAGAATACCCACGGTATCGAAGGATCCCTTGTTCACCATTTACATAGGTGATGCTACTCTTGGTGCTACCTGTGTTTTGATAGCCATAGTCCATGGTGATCAACCCTGTTTCACGGCGTAAACAAGAAATATCAAAAGCTTCTTCGTTTTCAGAACCTGTGATGGTAGAGTATTCGTAGGTTTTTCCTTTGTAGGAAAGAGATACTTTTTCGGTCATATATTTTGCCTCTTTACAATAGCGTTATAAATATTCTCTAATAAAAGAGGGATTTGGTGGATAGGTACAGAAGAAAAAGCCAATCGAATTAAACCAGAACACACAATCACTCCAGTTCCATAGTCTTTGAGTAAGTCTTTACGAATGCTTTCTGCATCGATACCTATAGGCCGCACACACATGAAATACCCACTATTAAAAGGCATCACGGCAAATGCATTTTGATAATGAGGCTTGGCTTTAAGCTCTTTTTTTATTTCTTCATATCGGTTTTTAAGTACGGTGTATTTTTGTTCTTTTTGTTTCAGATATTGATCGCAAGTGTAGGCTTCAATCAAAGCTTGTTGCGATGGGTTGGGTGCATTAGAAATATTGGCCCTGATAAACCCGGCACTTTTGGCTTCTAGTGCTTTTAGCTGTGCTTCGGTCGCTCCTTTAAATGCAAAGCTAATAAAACCGACTCTGAAACCCCAAACATAATCTTCTTTGGTGGGACCGTCAAGTTTTACAGCTAAAATATTAGGATGCATATCGGCTAACATTGAAAATAAAGATTCTGTGTAAACCCCTTCTTCATAAACTAATCCAAAATAAGCGTCGTCTAATAAGGCTACAATTTGATCGCCAGATTCTGCAGCTTCTAGTAAAACTTGAGCAATTGCTTTGGCTTCGGTTTCGGTCGGTGTATAACCAGTAGGATTATTTGGGAAATTTAAAAGCACTGTTTTTTTGGATGATTTGCAATTTGAAATGGCTTCTTTAAGAGCCACAACATCAAAAGAATTTTGATTAAAAGTATTAAAAGTGCTTATTTTGGCGTTTCGTCCACACTCAAAAATAAGCTCATAATTATCCCAATATAAATCCGGCATAATCACCTCTTCTTCTGGATCTAAAAACAGATAAGAGGCACAGGATAAACCATGAGTTAAAGCAGCGGTCACTACGGGTAAAGAAAAGTTTTTTCCTTGTAAGCTAGGGTTTTTTTTAGTGATTTGAGATTTCCAAACCTCTCTCAGCTTTTCAACCCCAAAGCTAGGTGCGTACAAAAAACTAGACTTGGCTGTCCCAATTTCATCTTGTACACATGTTAAAGTTAAAGGGGAACCGTCGTCTTCTAGAGCTGTACCAATGGTAGCATTAATAGGTGCATTTTTGGCTTCGGCGCCTTGCCCTAAAATGCCTTTACTCGGAAAGAAAATGGCTTTTCCTTGTTTTGAAAGCATATTCAAAATAGAGCAACCCTCTGAAGAAAGTTCATGATTAAGGGCTTGAGCTAAAGGATGAAAAGTCATTAGGAATCCTGCAATAGGTTAAAGGTGAACAAACGGTGTGAAAAATAAAAAAATCGTTTGCTTTTTTGTAGTTCGTTTCAATAAAATTTAGTATTAAAAGTCCTTTTTATCGGTTTTCATGCTTTATTTAAAATAATAAACTTTAAAATGAGAAGCTAAAGGTGTATTTGAAAGCTTTTATCTTGGACTTAAAGTTAAAAAGTGCTATAAAATCTTTTTTAGTTGGAGCAAGTGCGTTTAGAATGCTATATTTATATTTAGCACATATTAGAAAAAGCTTTTATGAAAACTTAGGGTGTTTTTAATTGAGGTACTGATTTAAAACACCTTTAGAGAGTCTTAAAATAGAAGTTTGTTAAAAATGAGCAAAATAGGTTTACACAATTTTTTGCAGTAAATTGCATCATTTTTAATGGGTTTTGTTTTTGAGAGCTCCTTTATTGTGAACATTGTACAGAAAATTTCTGTGAATAATGTAGCTATAAATGTTTTTCAAAAAAGTTTTTTAAAGGTGTTCTTTGTCAATGGATTTTTATAATGGCATCGTATTGATTAAAGGTGCCGCTTAGGGTTTTTATGCAAAATATAGATTGGAAAAATATTCCTTTTGGTTTTTCTGAAACAGATTACAATGTTCGCTGTTATTACCGCAATGGAAATTGGGGTGAAATAGAAGTTTCCTCTTCTAATACCATTAATATGCATATGGCTGCGACTTGCTTGCATTATGGACAAGAAGGTTTTGAAGGCCTAAAAGCCTATACAGGAAAAGACAATAAAATTCGTATTTTCAGAGTCGAAGAAAACGCCAAACGAATGCAAAAAACTGCCGAAAGGGTGTTGATGGCTCCTCCTCCGGTAGAACTTTTTCAAAAAATGGTGAAAAAACTTATTCGATTGAACAAACGCTTTATTCCTCCTTATGGTTATGGAGCCACTTTATATATACGACCTCTTTTAATAGGGCTTAGTCCCGAGGTAGGGGTGAAACCTGCCAAAGACTACCTGCTGATTATGTTTGCTCTTCCTGTGGGTGCGTATTTTAAAGATGGTTTCAAACCTGTAGATATGATGATTTGTCGTGATTTTGATCGGGCGGCTCCTTTGGGAACAGGGAATGTAAAGGTGGGTGGAAATTATGCGGCTAGTCTAATGTCTCTAGAGCTTGCCAAAAAAGAAGGTTATTCATCTACTATTTATTTAGACGCTCGCGAAAAAAAATACATAGATGAGTGTGGACCGGCTAACTTCTTTGGAATTAAAGGAAATACCTACATTACCCCTACCTCAGAAAGTATTTTACCCTCCATTACCAACAAAAGTCTCATAGAGTTAGCACAACACTTAGGTTACAAGGTAGAACGCCGTCCTGTCCCTTTCGAAGAGCTTTCTGAGTTTGACGAGGTGGCTGAATGCGGGACTGCAGCTGTGATTACACCTATCAAAAGAATAGTGGACCCTACGCTTCAAAAAGAATTTTTTTATGGAGAAGAAGCTGGTCCTGTTTGCACTCGTTTGTACCAAGAATACACTGCCATTCAATTTGGAGAAAAACCCGATCCATTTGCTTGGACCGAAGTGGTAGAAATAGATTAGGCACTCTCTTTAGTAAGCACCATCTCCTTTGATGACGACTTTAAAAGTTTTGGCTATAAGCTGGGCATCCACACCTAGATTGCCATGACGAACATATTGGTTGTCTAGACGCATCCACTCATCAAAAGAGGTGTTGCTCCTCCCACTCACTTGCCAAAAACAGGTCAATCCCGGAGTGACAGACAAGCGCATTTTATGCCAAGGTAGGTATTCTGCAACTTCGTTTGGCACAGGGGGTCTTGGTCCAACAATAGACATATCTCCCTTGAGAATATTAAAGAGTTGAGGCAGTTCATCTAAACTAAATTTACGGAGTAAACGGCCCAAAGGATAAATTCGGGGGTCGTTTTTCATTTTAAATGTGGGGCCACTAGATTCATTGAACTTTTGAAGCTCTGCTTTTCTCTCTTCGGCATCAGAATACATGCTTCTAAACTTATACATAGTAAAAGGCTTTCCGTTTTTACCCACTCGGGTTTGTTTAAAAATAATGGGCCCTTTGTAGTCACTGATTTTAACGCTCAAAGCAAGTAAGAGTAACAAAGGAGAAAGGAGGATTAATGCTATGGAGCTAAGGCCTAAATCGACTGTTCGTTTGAGTAGATAACGCCACGCCGTTTTTTTACTGTAGTTCATGAGTTCAGAGTAATAAAGACGAGAAAGTTTTATAAAACCTTGACTGCTTTTATTGAATTTTTCAATCACAGAATCAAACTCTTGATCTTCTTTTTCTAACAGTCCTGTATAGGCATAAGCCTCAATAACAGGAGTTTTAGGCAATTCTTTTCGAAGTTGAGAGAGTAAACCAGCTTTGTGCAGATTTCTAAGCATTTGTCGACGAATTTTTTCTAAGGTAGAGATATCGGAGTCTAGTAAAATAAGCCCTAAACCACTACCTTGAGAAAGGTAGCCCATCACATCTGCAAATTTTATTTGAGATAAAATAGAGAGAACGCAAATACTCCAAGTTCGTAATATGACTTTGTTAGGTTTTGCCCATCCAAAAATATCGAATTGCCTGGCATAAATTTTAATATAAAGAAAAGGTTGGTGAGTTCTGTTGGTCCTAAGAAATTCTTCTTTTAGGCGTGCTTGAAAGAGAGAAGCAGGGTACATGGT
>JAAYJH010000016.1 GCA_012523035.1 Fibrobacter sp. | reverse complement strand
TAAAGACACGCTTCAGACTCTATTTGTGGACACTTCTTTTGCCTTAAAAGCAGAGGCTTGGCATTTAAAATCTTTTGCAAATTTAAACCCTAATTATCACAAGCCCAGAGAAGATTACTTGTTTGCTTGGTTGGATTCTATCCAGATGAGTGATTTTTTACAATACCAAGAACTTTTTAGCATTCAAAATCTAAATGAAAATCAGGGCTATTGGTATTGGAGTGATTTGGACCAAAGCTTCCCACTAGAGCTTTCAAAAGAAAAGAGTGAAGCAAATTTCACCGATTCTTCAGAAATAGCTTGGAAATTAAAAGCAGGGAACACCGGGTGGAACTTGATTGCAAACCCTTATCATTGGACTATTGCATTGCCAGACACTCCCTTTGTTTTTTGGAAATGGGTTGATAGTATAGGCTCTTATGAACCCACTCAAAACTTAAAGGCTCAAGAAGCTGTATGGGTGCATATCCAAAAAAACACCACCATAAAAACAAAGCCCCAAGCTCTTTTTAGTACCACCATCAAAGATTCTAGCTCCATAGCTTTTAAAAAGAAAGCCTTGGCCAAAGCTCCTAATGCCAAAGACTTTATGCTTCAATTAAAGCTAAAACAAGGAGATACCAAGCAAGATATTTATAACTTTGTAGGTGTTTCTTCGCAGGCTTTTAAGCTTGAAAAACCGCCCACGGGCATGGGAAATTTTATTCGCCTGGCTATTTTAAATGGTCCAAAAGATTTGGCTCAAAACATAGTTTTAGCTTCGGATTCTATTTATCAATGGGATCTTTTATTATCGTCAGGAGACAATGGCAAGGTAGAGCTTTTAGTCGAAGGGATAGAACGCCTTTTATCTATGGGATACAAAGCAGCCCTCTTCACGCCAAACAAAGCTATAGAATTGACAAGCAGCCAGCCTGTATCCATTCCATTAGAGTTTCGTCAGGCAAAGGTGAGTCTGGTGGTGAGCCTGGACAAAGAGATTCACATGCAAATGGGAGTAGATGCTTTGCGGCATTTCAAACAAGGCTCTCAATGCGGTGTTGAGTTTATGGCTGGGTATAATATGGTCGGTTCCAAAGCTTTGGTATCCATTTTTAGCTTAAAAGGAGAACTTTTAACACAAAAATCTTTGAGCATAAGCAATGGAAAAAATCTACTGAAAACCACTATTCCAAAAAATCAGCCTGTCTTTATCCAAAGCATAATTTATGATCAAAATTCAAATAGAATCGCTCAAAAACAGGATAGACTTTATTGATTTAAACTTTCATTCTTTTATTTTTGATTAAATTTGAAGTCATGCGACTTTTGTGCACTATCATAAAACAAGAATGGCTCCTTTTAATAAGAGAACCTCGGTTTTGGATTCCTTTTTTATTGCCTCCATTGCTTTTGTTGCTGCTCCAATTTTTACTTTTTTCAAAGCAGAATATAGGGGCAGGGCATCCTTTGTTTTTGGCTCAATGGATGCTTTTATTGGGTGTTTTGGTGGCCCCTATGTCTGCCTCTATTGCTGCAGATAGTTTTGCAGGGGAGCAAGAGCGAAACTCTTTGGAACTTTTGCTATTGTCGCCTATCCCATCAAAAACTCTTTTTTTAGCAAAGTTTTTAGCCACCATCCCATTCCCTGTTATTTTTATTCTTTTAATCCAAGCTTTTTATTTTCATTATCATTCTATCGCTGTGATTTATTTTATCAAAGCACTAGTGGGGGCAATTTCTGCATCTTTTATAGTGAATGCTTTTGCTTTGTGGGTTTCTTTAAAATCAAAAACAGTCCGCACTGCTAACCAAAGTTCCCTCTTGGTTTTATTCCCAATCTTGGCTCTGGTACAGTGGAAAGGGGCCTTTTACTTAGAATCTGCTCAAGCTTTTTTCGTGGTTTTTGTGTTCACCATCCTTATTTTAAGCTTTTTCTTTTTATTGTCCCTTCGAGAATTTAAAAAATTATAAAAAAGACTCCTTGTCCAAAAGAAGTCTTTAAAATAAAAGGGTAACTATAAGCCGGGTTCTGTACTAGTAAACTAGCGATGACTATCTATCTGGGCTCACTGTTACCAGCAGCCTCAAGCAACCTACCCGAACCAATGCGAGCCGCATGGGGTCAAAAAGACCAGGTTCTACTTGGTCTTGCACCAGATGGGGTTTACCTTGCTGTTCTTGTCACCAAAAACACGGTGGGCTCTTACCCCACCCTTTCACCCTTACCGTTTGCACGGCGGTTTACTCTCTGTTGCACTTTCCGTCGCATTACTGCGCCTGGATGTTATCCAGCATCTTGCTCTATGGTGCCCGGACTTTCCTCTAGTTTCCTAGCAGTCATCCGTTACCCTATCCACTGAATATAGTAAAAAAGCAGTTAGATTCGAAGTGTTTTTTTTACCCACAAAAGCTTTTTGTATATTTAGATTCCCCTATCACTGGATTGAGGCTCACGGTTTTATTTTGTTAAAAAAAATCTATTTTATTTTTTTGTTTTTCTTTTTCTATGGATGGAGTTTTGCCTCAGAAGCAGATTCTTCTCTATATTTTAAAATAGATTCTATTGCTATTGAAATTGGCGATGCTTTTGATGATGCCAAAGTGCATTCTAGTTTAGATCAAAAACTCTATTCTATAGGCAATTCGCTGCACATTGAAACTCGAGAGAGTGTGATTAAAAAATTTCTGGTTTATAAAAAAGGCGATTCTGTGACTTTGCACCAGCTCATCGAAATAGAACGATTTTTAAGAGAGCAATCTTATATTTCAGATGCTTCTGTCCGTATAGAAACTATAAATAATCAAAATATTCTAAAAGTAAAAACCAGTGACAATTGGACCATTGCTATCCCGGTGGGCGTTCAAAAAGTAGGCCCTCACCTCTATTATGGAATTGGAGTTCAAGAAAACAATCTACTGGGATTTGGTAAAACTCTTGCTTTTTATTATGCTCACGATGAATTTAGAGACCGTTATTCTTTATCTTACCAAGATGCGCATTTTTTAAGCCCATACAACAACATTCACCTTTTATACAGTAAAAACACAGACGGATACACTCGCTTTTTACAAATGAATTTACCTTATATCAGTCGTGCTAAAAATCAATGGTCTTATACTTTTCAAGCTTTTCAAAACAAATCCAATCACCAATATTTTTGGAGTGGCCCTTTGCCAGCACATTTTATAAAAAACTCTCCAAATAGAGTAGATGAATCGATTTCGGTTTACAGTGATTCCACTAAGACCAGTATCTTAAACCTCCAAGGTTTAAAAGAAGACTCAGTTAGTTTTAGACTTGCCCATTCCTTTGGAGACTCTAAAACCAAGTTTTTTTTGGGAGGCACCTATGACTATCATTCTTTGGGCTATGATTATGAGTCTTTAGAATATCCATTTCTAGACTACAATCACTCCACCCTTCAATTGGATTCTAATTTCACCGAAGATTGGTTGGCAAAAATAGGAGATTCTAGGCTTGGATTTTATATTGTATTTTCTCGTGTGCGTTATGAGCGAATCAAGAACTTTAAAAATGTAAAATGGAACGAAGACATTGATAAAGGTTATAATATACGGGTGGACTTGGCTAAAAACTTAGAAACTTTGGGTGCAAAAAACAGAGACTGGCGTTTGGATTATAGTTTGAGCTTGGCCTTGGGTAAAAAAGCACACCATTTCAATTTAAGCACAAAAACTTATTTTTATTTTAATGAAACACAGCGACACCATATTTATGAGCGTGCTTCTCTAGAATATATTTGGCACCCTAGCGATAAATTTTCTACTTTTTTTTGGAGCCTGATGGACACTTACAAAAAGGCTCCTCACGGATTTCAGCTTTATTTAGGGGGTAGCGAGTCTTTGTATGCGATGCCTGTTGCATTTTATTCGGGACAGGCCCGATTTTATTCGCATTTGGAGACCAGGTATTTTCCAAATATAGAGTTTGGCACCATCATGCCTGTTTTAACCAGCTTTGTGAGTGCGGGGCAAACCACTTCATCGATTCAAAAGTTTGAACCCAAAGAGGCAAGCATCATGGCAGGTTTGGGGATTAAGTTTGCGTTGACCAAATCGGTAGAAGGTCTAATCAATCACTTGCACTTTACATGGACTCTCAAAGGCCCACTGAAGTCAGAGTACCCGACAGTGACTTTAACCACAAATTATTCTTTGTAAGGGGATATCCAATGAATGTAAAAATGACTGTTTTTGAAATGATCATCGGTGTTTTTTCTATTATCGCTGGTTTATTATTGAGTGTAAAAGTATGGAATGAAGGTTATTTTGTAGGTGCTTTTATGCTAGTGATCACGGGTTTTTTGAGTATTTTACTCGCTCTGAAAGACTTGAAAAATCCAGGAGATCGCACGCACTGGTTCAGTGTTTTAACGACTCTGCTTCGTAGGTCTTTTTTGTTTTTAAACTTAATGCTTTCTACTTTGGTGATTGGGGTTTTAACTCGCTTGATTTCTTTTTAGTGATGAAATCACTAGCCTAAAAAAGTCTTTTTTTTTATCTTCTTGAATGCTTGCTAAAAGACTTTTTTAGGCTTCTATGTGCAAGCACATAGCAAAGGAAATCCATATGCTTTTATTTCCATTCCTTTTTATATTAGGCTATACTCTTATTGTTTTAGAGCACCCTCTTCGAATTAATAAATCTGCCGTGGCTCTTTTTTTGGGTGGAGGAATGTGGCTTTTGTGGTTTGCTTTTGGTGGAGATACCGCCATGAAAAGCACGCAACTCACCGAATCTTTGTCTTCAGTCGCCTCCATTTTATTTTTCTTAATGGGAGCCATGACTATTGTGTTAGTGGTGGATTTTTACGATGGTTTTTCTTTGATCACCAATCGTATCAAGACCAATAATATTCGGGTCTTGCTGTGGCAGGTTTCTTGGATTACATTTTTCATTTCTGCCATTTTAGATAATATGACTACGACTATCATTATGGTTACTTTGGTGCGTAAAATTTTGCCAAAAGCCAAAGATCGAAAGTTTTTTTCTGGGATGATTATTGTGGCAGCCAATGCTGGGGGTGTATTTTCTCCCATAGGGGATGTGACCACCACCATGCTATGGATAAGCGGTCATATCACTGGAGCTGGCATCATATCAGAAACCTTTTTACCCAGTGTGGTAGCCCTTTTAGTGCCTTTACTTTTGGTGACGCGAATATTAAAAGGAAAATTAAATTTTAAAAACACTGATGCCTCACACGAGTGTGTGTCAAAATATTGTGCCGATCGATATATTGTGTTTTTCTTTGGAGTCTTTGGTTTGATTTTGGTTCCTATTTTAAAAGCTTTATTAGATATTCCTCCTTATATGGGGATTTTGTTTTCTTTGGGTTTATTGTGGTTGGTCACCGATGTGCTTTTACAAAAAAAACAAGCTACACTTAAAATGCGTTATTCTATTACTTCTATTTTAAAAAGTGTAGATATGTCGAGTATATTGTTTTTTGCGGGGATTTTATTTGCGGTATCTGTTTTGGAGTCCACAGGACAGCTTAAAAATGCAGCACTTTATTTGCAAGATGTGTTTGGGAGCATCTATTGGTTGAGTATGGCGCTGGGGCTTTTGAGTTCTATTGTAGATAATGTGCCTTTGGTGGCAGCCAGCATGGGCATGTACGAATTCCCTACCAATCATTTAGCCTGGGCTTCTATTGCATTTGCAGCAGGAACAGGAGGCAGCCTTTTAATTATTGGTTCTGCCGCAGGAGTGGTCACCATGGGCTTAGAAAAAATATCTTTTGGATGGTATTTAAAATGGATTGCTCCCTATGCTCTTTTGGGCTATGGAGCAGGTTTTGCTTTATTGGTCTTTATGGGGCCGCACTAAACTTTGCTGTAAACATTTTTTAGCATTTCTTGCTGAATGATGCTTTTTGTAAATTCGAAGCTAGAAAATTTGAATGTAAACATTTTTTTGCGTTTGTCATTTTTTTTCTAAAAGCTTTTTAGCCCTTTATTTATATAGTATAGGCGCTTCTGACTACCCTAATCCAACAAAATAAAGCGATATAAATCGACTTATTAACTTTTTACAAAACTGTGCTTATAAAAGATATAATTTTAGTGATGGGTGTATTGTTTTTATGGATGGATTTTGTAAAGATCAATACGGAGTGTTTTATGAATAAATGGAAAAAAATGTTTTTTTTCTTCTTGTTGTTTTCTATTAGCAGCACAGCTCAAGAATACGATTTGCCCTTGCTTTTGTTAAATACCAACGGAGCAACGATTCCCGATGAACCCAAAGTTCCAGGGACCATGCATGTGATTGACAACGGTAAAAATAGAGTCTCTGATTCTATACGAGCCCCTCGATACAATATAGGCATAGAGCTTCGAGGGCAAACTTCTATAAATTTTCAAAAAAAAGGTTACGGAGTAGAGCTTCGTGACGCCGAAGGGGTTGAAGTCAAAGAGTCTTTGTTGGGTATGCCAGCTGGAGATGACTGGGTTTTGCATGGCCCCTATGTAGATAAAACTTTGATAAGAAATGCCATTGCCCACAAACTTTATCGAGACACAGAGCGCTATAGCCCAAGGTCTAGGCATGTAGAAGTGTTTTTGAATGGAGATTATATTGGAGTTTATTTACTTTTAGAAAAAGTCAAAAGAGGCAAAGATCGATTGGGACTCAAAAAACTCAAAGATGAAGACCTTTCTGGTGGCTATATTTTTAGACATGATAAAACAAATTCTATTGAACTAGAGGGTTTTAAATCGATAGAAGGGCATCAAATTATTTTTCATTACCCCAATTGGCAAAAAATAGAAGAACCTGCAAAGCAATATTTAAAAAATTTTTACACCCAATTTGAACAGACCATGCGTCAAGAAACTTGGAAGTCCCAATACGAACGCATTTTTGATGTGGATGCCGCAGTGGATTATTTGCTGCACCAAGAAATGACCAAAAACTCCGATGCTTATATTTGTAGTTTTTATATGTTCAAAGAAAACGATGCTGATGGTGGCAAACTAAATTTAGGCCCGCCTTGGGATTTTAATTTGGCTTTTGGGCAAGTGCAATACAATAACAATATGGTCGTAGAAAACTGGCAAGTCGATCAAAATATGCCATTGAGTAGTGGGAATCCATATGGAATTGCCCCTTGGTTAAAGACTCTTTTTCATGATGCTGATTTTCAAAATAAAATGAAATCTCGTTGGGCAGAGCTTCGGTCTTCTGTGTGGCATACAGTGAATGTGGACGCCCTCTTTGATTCGCTCAAGGTGACGCTCCAATCGGCTCAAAAAAGAAACTTTGAACGATGGGATGTGATTGGCACCGCTATTGGAATGGATGGTAAGCCTAATTGTGGCACTGGTGGAGGTGGATGGGGAGGAATGGGTGGAATGTTCAATCCCAATCTGTGTTTTAATGGATATTCAGAGCCTACTTGGGATGCCGAAGTGGAGCATTTAAGAGGGTTTTTAAAAGATAGGATCGCTTGGATGGACCGACAGTTCGACTTTAGAGAGCCTTCTCGTCCTGTGCTTGCCCTCAATACAAAGTCTCAACAATTGAACAAGCTTTATAAACGGACTCAACAAGGTTTGCATGTCTATTTGAGTAAAAGTTCAAAAGTGAATTTGTATAGTTTAAAGGGCAGTCTTTTGTGGTCTCAAAGTTTAGAAGCTGGGGAACACAATATCACACTTCCTAGTCACTTGCTCCAGCAAGTGTGGGTGCTTCGAGCCTTTTAGTTTGGATTATTTTTAGTGGATACCATCGTAGTTTTCTAAGGGAGCTTCTTGGTACCACTCTTGGATTTTTTGTCGAGTGCTAGCATCAAAATTCGAAAGCTCTTTTAATATAGATTCAGACCATTTTAAAACATCTTGGATTAAATCATGGTCTTTTACCCAGTCAAACCAACGCAAGACCCAAGAGCCGCTTTGTTTGCTGCCTTCTAAATTCCCCGCGCCTCTTTCTTGCAAGTCCATTTCGGCTATTTCAAAGCCGTCTTCGGTGCTTGCAAAGGCTTTTAGCCGTTCCCAGGCAGGGTTTTCTGTGCCAGCCACCAAAAAACACCACGCTTGTTGGTTCCCACGACCCACGCGGCCACGAAGTTGATGTAGTTGAGAAAGCCCAAATCGTTCGGGTTCATCGATGATCATAATGTTGGCATTGGGCACATTGACTCCCACCTCAATGACCGTGGTCGCCACTAAAGTATGGATAGAGGCTTCATTGAAGAGCTTTAAATTTTCTTCTCTTTCTGCTTCGGGCATTTGCCCGTGGACTTCTTTGATTTTCCATGCAGGGTCAAAGCTTTGTAACTCTTCTAAAACTTGGGCTATGGAGAGCTTTTCTTCTTCGAGCTGAGCGTCTATTCGATTGATCACCCAATAAGATTGATGTCCTTTTTTAGCTTCATCAGATACAAATTTTTTGAGTTCTTCTCTTTTTTGAGGGGTGATAATTCGAGTTTTGACGGGTTTTCTACCGGGAGGTTTTTCTCTGATAATGATTGTTTCTAAATCTCCATAGAGAGTCATGGCAAGGCTTCTAGGGATAGGTGTTGCACTCATGACCAATAAATCGGGATTATTGCCTTTGGCTAAGAGGGCTTCTCGTTGTTGTACACCAAAACGATGTTGCTCGTCGATAATCACACAACCTAAATTTTGAAACACAACGGCCTTTGAAAATAAAGCGTGAGTCCCCACCACAGCGTGAGAGAGCCCCATTTGGAGTTCGCCCAAGATGCTTCGTTTTTCGGCGGCGGTATTTGCCCCCAATAAAAGAGAAATTCGCAAACCTTGTGCCTCAAAATAGGGTTTTAAAAATTCATAGTGTTGCCTGGCCAAAATATCGGTGGGCACCATTAGAGCACATTGTTCTTGGGCACCACACACGGCAAACATGGCAAGCATGGCTACCACCGTTTTTCCACTCCCCACATCTCCTTGCAGTAAAGCGTGAAATTGTCGTTTCTCGCTTAGCCCTTTTAATATTTGATGCAAGGCTTGACTTTGGTCGTGGGTGAGTTTATAGTCTAAACTAGTTTCTACTCTTGTGAGCAGGTCTTGATTTATAGAGCGAGGCATGCCTTTATCTTGAAGCCTTTGGCGTCGTACCACCATCCTTAAACAAAAAGGAAGCAATTCGAGAATTTTTAATTGCCTTTTGGCGGCGTAAAGCTCTTGAAAAGAATGAGGCCTATGTAATCGTCTAAGATTTTCTAAAACGGAGTTTAAACCTAAAAACTCACAGAGTGGAGTGGGGCAGCTATTGGATACACTTAAATTGGCTAATTTAAAAATATGCTCAAAAAGTTTTAAGAAAAATCGTTGATCCATTCGGGCTTCTTTCCAAGATTCACTGATAGAATATACCGGTACAATTCGGCCTTTAAACTCGGCATCTTCGGATAAAACTTGTATGTCGGGGTGCACTAGTTGCAAGCCTCGATATGCACTCACCACTCCAATGACCACGCAACGCATGCCTACCTGGATTCTTTTGCTCCAATAAGAAGGATTTCTAAAAAAAGTGAGAGTGATTTCTCCTGTGGAATCGGCGATGGTTGCTTGAAAAAAAGGAGTCCTAGCCCGAACTACACCTGCTCTTTGAATGGTCCCCACCAAGATAGCCTTGTCTTGGACTTGCAACTCGTTAATTTTTTGAACAGTGGTGTGGTCTAACCATGTTCTAGGGATAAAAAACAATAGATCTTGAACAGAATTAAAGCCTGCTTTTTGCAGAAGTTGGATTCGTTTGGGGCCAAGACCTGGGAGTTGTTTTAAGTCCATTTTATGTTTCTATTTTATTTCTATTGTAGTGAGAAGATACAAAAACTACAAAGAAAATAAATGCCAGTAAAACACCAATAGAGCCAATAAGATAAACTCCACTGTATTTAATGTGTTTTGCCAAAAAACCACCCAATAAAATCCCCGAGCCTATTCCTAAGTCCCAAGAAGATAAAAAGGTGCTCGATGCGGTGCCTCGTTTGGAGTGCGGTGCCATATTGATCACCATAGTTTGAAAGCTAGGCCCCACCAAACCATGACCAAAACCTATGAAAAAGGCTAGCGTGAAAAACAGGCTTGCACTATTTATAAAAGAAAAGCCAGCATAAGAAAATGCTAAAAGGAGCAAACCAAGGCTAATTAAAGTGTTCAAATAACCTCTGTCTATGAATCTCCCTGTCAAAAGGCGGCTCGTCACTAAACCCAAAGAAAGCAAAGCATAAAAAAATCCCACCCCTTGTGTGATATTGAGTTCTTTTGCGTACAGGGCCAAATAATTGGTAATGGGTCCATATGCAAAACCCACCAACATCATATTGAAAAATTGAGGTGTAGCCTTCGTTAAAAAAAATCGATCCAAAGAAAGGGGACAGTTGTTGCAATTTTTAATTGGTTTACGAGGGACTTTTAAAAAATAAACCAAAATTAAACCCACCAGTCCAGTGATAAAAGAAGAAATAAAAACCGCGTTAAAATGATAGGCCTCAAATATAAGCATCCCGCTCATGGGGCCAAGAGCAAATGCAATGTTGGTAGCCACTCCAAAATAACCAATCCCTTCGCCTCGTCTAGAAGAGGGAAGCACATCGACTGCTAAGGTATTGCTAGAAGTAGTGACAATCCCAAAAGAAACCCCGTGAAAAAATCGAATAAAAGCAATGATGACTAAGGTGAAAGAAACTAAATAACCCAAAAACATAAAAGAAAAAATCAAATAAGTTAAAAAGTACAGTTTTTTTCTAGAAAAATTATCGACCAAATAACCTGCAAATGGCCTACAAAATAGTGCTCCAATGGTATAAAGGGCCAAAATAACACCAGAAATAGTGTGCCCTCCTTTTAGATTTTCAAAAATATAGAGGGGGAGCACGGGCAGTAAAGCATAAAAAGAAAAAAACATCAAAAAATTGCTAATACTGATAGTGATAAAGGATTTATTCCAAAGTTTGTCCATATATTGACCTTTGGCGGCTAAACAATAGCGACCAAGCAAGAATTTAGCAAATACAAGACTTTTTATAAAGGCTTTAGATTTTTGGGATTTGCTTTTATTTAGAATATTCTAAATTTATAAAAGCAAAATGGAGATACCATTTAGATTCTGGTGGTCTTATGAAATCATTTCTTCTTTTTTTATTCTTATGCTCTTCTATGGCTTTGGCAAATGACACCATAGTTTTAGAGGCTCGTCTCACAGAAATCCCAGGTAAAATTCCAGGGAACGATCTTTACAATTTTGTTTATGTGTTCAAGTACAAAGTTTTAAAAGTCAAATCTGGCAAATACAACGCAAAAGAAATTCTGGTAGGGGTTTATAATCCAAAGATCCCTAGGGGCCAAGTCAAAGACAAAATGGCAGCTTATTCCAAAGGGAATCTTAGAGCTTTTAGAGCCAATGCCAAACACGAGCTTACTTTAGTATCGCTAGAATCAATATGGACAGAAGCAGTCGAAGATGAGTATTTTGACGATGATTCCCCTCGTTTTTTGGCGATAGAAGTAAAAGAATAAATTCAATCCAGAGCCCCAATGGTTTTTTCTTCCTCATTTTTTTTATTTTACTTTTTACCTGTTTTTTTAATAGGCTATTATTTTTTAGTCTGGCGTGGGGTAAAACACAGTCATTTAAACCTATTCATCACATTTTTTAGTTATATCTTTTATGGTTGGATGGAGCCTTGGCTTATCCTTTTAATGTTTGGTTGTACCAGCATAGATTATATTGCCGCTCGCATGATTGCAGCCAAAGGAGCCAGCCCCAAAAAAAGAAATACAGTCCTAGCCATATCGATGGTGATGAATTTATCGGCACTTGGTTTTTTCAAGTATTATATGTTTTTTATGGGTGGTTTGAATCTCATTTTAAGCAGATTGGGGCTGGATACTTTTTCGATATGGACGGTGATACTCCCCGTGGGAATTTCTTTTTACACCTTTCAATCCATGAGTTATACCATAGATGTGTGGCGAAAAACAGTGCCTCCAGCCAAAAACTTCGCGACATTTTCTTGCTATGTAGCCTTGTTCCCGCAGTTGGTAGCAGGGCCTATTGTTCGGTACAATACAGTAGCTCAAGAGCTAGCCTCTCGAAAACACTCTTTAGATTTATTTGTAAAAGGCCTTTCTTTTTTTGCTCTTGGATTTGCTAAAAAAGTCTTGATTGCCAATCAAGTGGGTTTGATTGCCGATATAGTTTTTGAGTCTCATTTGCCGGGAGTTTTAAATGCTTGGTGGGGTAGTCTTGCTTACATGTTTCAGATTTACTTTGACTTTTCGGCGTATTCTGACATGGCAGTGGGGCTAGGCCTTATGATTGGCTTTCATTTTCCAAGAAATTTCAATGGACCCTATCGTTCGGCGAGCATCACCGAGTTTTGGACCCGTTGGCACATCTCTTTGACGACTTGGCTTAGAGACTATCTATACATCCCTCTTGGAGGGAATCGAGTGAAAAAATCTCGACTTTACTTTAACTTATTTATAGTGATGTTTTTGAGTGGACTTTGGCATGGGGCCAATTGGACATTTGTGGCATGGGGGCTTTTTCACGCCTTTTTTATGATTCTTGAGCGTTTCAACAATAAAAACGCATATTATAATTTTTTACCCAAAATCTTACAAATCTTGTGCACTCAAGTGATTGTGATTTTTGGTTGGGTTCTCTTTAGGGCAGACACCATTGCCTCTGCAATGAATATGTGGAAATCCATGCTGGGTTTCAACACTGTTTCTATCGCAGACCCTTTGCTCAGTGCCCAAATTTTTACACCCTTTAATGTGTTTTTTATGGCTATTGCTTTTCTCTTTGCATTCTCACCTTTACGGGCTTTTGAATGGAATCAAAAACAAAGCCCTCTTCGATTGGCAGGTGTTTTGACTTTATTTGTGTTTTCTTGTCTAGTGCTTTTCACTCAAAGTTACAACCCATTCCTTTACTTTCAATTTTAATATTTATAAATTTTGAAATAGAATGTTTTGAATAGATAAAATCAAAAGCAAACCCGTTAAAATCTAAAAAAGTAGGTCTTATGTCTATCAATGTAATGGTCAATGGAATTCCAGGAAACATGGGAATCACTGTCGCCAAAACCGCCCTTGCTCGAGGTTTTAATTTAATACCTTTTTCTCTCACAGGAGAAATGATCGTCGAAAATGAATACGATTTAGACTCTCTAAAAATTGAACTATTAAAACCAAGCAACAGAGAAGAAAAAATAGCTTCTATACTAGCAGATTACCCCCAACTCATTTGTGTAGATTATACGCACCCCAGTGCAGTGAATCAAAATGCAGAGTTTTATGTAAAGCATGGTATTCCCTTTGTGATGGGCACCACAGGTGGTGATAGAGAGGCTTTAACAGCCTTAGTTTCCAAACACAAACACCCCAGTGTAATCGCTCCCAATATGGCAAAACAAATAGTCGCTTTTCAGGCGATGATAGAGTATTTAGCGAGTGAATTTCCGAGTGCTTTTGATGGTTACAAACTAAGCGTAGTCGAGAGTCATCAAAAAACAAAAGCAGACACCAGTGGCACCGCCAAAGCAGTGGTGGGTTCTTTTCAAAAAATGGGCTTTTCTTTTTCTGAATCAGACATAGAGTTAGTTAGAAATGAGCCCGAACAAATAAACCGAATGCAGGTCCCCGAAGCTTATTTGAGTGGGCATGCTTTCCACACCTATTCCTTGGATAGTCAAGACCAATCGGTGCATTTTGAATTTCAACACAATATCTGTGGCCGTCATGTTTATGCCGAGGGCACCATGGATGCAGTCTTGTTTTTATCAGAGCGGATTCATGCCGGCAAGCCAGACACATACAACATGATGGATGTGCTACGCTCAGGAAAAATGGGCTAAGCTCCTAATTTTTAGCTCTATTTTGAGCGGCTATATTTTTATAACGATTATGCTCTTCGAGGCTTTTGCTAAAAAAGTGTTCTCCAGAGCCATCGTCTTTTGCCACAAAGTAGAGCATTTTAGTGGTGTCTGGTCTTAGAGTTGCTTCGATAGCGTGCCTTCCAGGGTTCGAAATAGGTCCTGGCATTAAACCTTTGAATTTACGAGTGTTATAGGGGTTATCGCTATTGAGTTGACTCTTATAAATAGGCCCTGTTAGGTTTTTAAAGATAAACCGGACTGTGGGGTCTGCTCCAAGTGGCATATCTAAGCGAAGTCTATTGTGAAAGACCCCTGCAATCAAAGGCCTTTCTTTAGGGTTTCCGGTTTCTTCTTCGACTACACTAGCTAGAGTCAAAACCTGGTGCCAACCTCCTAGTTTATTCCAAATAGCAGGGTTCATGTCTTTTAACTCTTCTCGTAGCTTTAAGTTTGCTTTTACCATTGTTTTGATAATACAAGCCTCGTCGCATTCGTAGGGAAGCAGATAAGTTTCTGGAAGCAAATAGCCCTCTAAATTAGAAGCTTTCACCCCTAAACTTTGAGTAAATTCTTTGTTTTGAATCAGGCTATCCCAGACTGCACTTTGCAGTTTGGGATATACTTTTTGAAGGTAAAAAGGCATTTCCCAAGAAGCTCGTCCTTCGGGAATAGTCACTTTTTGGACAATGTTTTCACCTTTTTCTAAAATTTCAACCAGATCAGGGAGTTTTTGGTGAGGAGGAATTTCGAACCAGCCCGCTTTTAAAGCACATTTTTTGATCTTACACCAGACTTCAAAGAGTTTTTCTTCTTTCCAAATGTTTTTTTTATGTAAAATTTTAGAAACCTTTTTAGGAGAACTTCCCACTGGAATTTCTATAATCACAGGTTTTTGGTTGAAAGATGGCGTTTTTAGGCTGTTTTGGGCGAAAAAGAACAAAAAGGCCGTGAGAATTAAAATTAATAAAAATACAAAAAGGATCCATTTCTTCATAAAGTTAAATTTAGTGAAAAAAAAACTCCTAATTCCAAAAATAAAGAATATATTTAAAGGAAAGTGTACAAATATTCCCTTTTTTGAGGATGATATGAAAAGACTATTGTTTTTGGTTTTGGTTATAATGATTGCAACTTCTTCTGCTGCCCCTTCTAAAAGGGTCAAGTCTAAAAGAGGTGATTTAGAAATCACTAAAGATAAAGGCGGAGGAAATGTGGTGTGTACTGTGGGCTTTAGCGAGGAAATGTCTATCGTTAAAGACGGAGGCACAGATGTGCTTGTAAAAGCATCTTGTGGTCAGGGGTGGATTGGTAAAAATGCTATCGAATATGTGGCGGCTGTAGCTGGTGACAAATCCATGCGACTCGACGATGTGGATGTGATTGGTTGGATCGATAACCCTAGTGCGGTTTTTGTGCTAGACCAAGACGCTGCCGATTTTGATGGCGTGGATATCGATCGTGACTTTAAAGAGTACTTGCAACACACCATGGACCGTGAGCAAGTCGAAATGAGAAATAACGAAAACTAAGTTTTTTACTTAGCGAAGCGTTAATATCTTTTAATAGATAGACCTCTTTTCAAAGGGGTCTTTTTTTTGTTTTAAAACATCTTTTAACTTTTAAGTTTTTCAATCAAAATCTTTTTTAGGAAATCTATTCTTCGAAATTTCATCTTTGTGATTAGAATTTTCTTTAAGCTTTTAGATTTTTATTTTCGTTTTTCTCTAGCTTTTTGAGTTGGACGGATGATGTGAAAACTAAATCAGTTCAAATGATTTTGCTTTTTTACTAGCTCTAAGATTCATTTTTGAAGTCTGCAAAAGCGGCACTAGTGAGAGCATAAGCATTTTGAGTGTGCAGCTCTGCTCTTAGGTAAGCATAATCTTGAAAAGACAATGACTGAGACTCATAATAACTAAGGTTTTTGAGTTTCAAAATCAAAGTTTCTTTTGAATGGGTGTTTTTTTTAGCAAAGATTAAAAAAGCACTTATTTTTCCAAAGTCCGTACTACTCTGTGCCTCAAACACAAGCCCATTTTCTGTACGAGTCCACCAAAGCGCTGGCCCGTTTGTCAAATAAAGTCGGTCTTTTTCAAAACTTTTCACAATAGCATTTTCGTTTAAGTCCCCATCGACAGGGATCACCGTTTTCACTTTTCCAAAGAGGTGTTTTTGACTTTGTTTTAACGAAATCAATGGCAATTGTATGCCTACCGTATTATTAAAATCCCCGTGAGCATCGTTACCACCTATAGGCAGCACACGCACTCCCTTTTCTAAAAGAGAAACCCACCAGGCTTTGCCTTTTTTGAAGCCTTTGTCTAGACTTCCATTCCAAAATTGAATGCCCCTTACTGGATTTTGAGCTTGCGCACACAGGTCTTTAGAATCCCAATAGCCTCTATTAAAAACAATTCGCTCCAAAAAACTCATTTTTTGTAGGGGGTGTGCGGCAAAACAAGGACCATTGATTATTTGTAGGGCTTCTGGAATAGAGAGACTGGGTTTGTTCTTAAAAAAATAGCGTCCAGAATCGCCGATACCTGGTATATATTCTTTTGGCCTTAGCACACAAAGGTGTAAGTTTTTATTTTGATGGCTCCCCACAGAAACTTCTTCTCCAACCAGCATCAGTGGCTCTTTATCTAAGTGCTCCACCTCTTTTTTCAATGCAGCGAAGCGTTCGTCGGGCTTTGTTTCTAGTGTATAGTCTTTGGCGTCAAAAGCCAAATCATAAGAATGATCGGTACACAACACAAAATCCAAACCCACTTGACTGGCCACCCTTTGCAATACCCAAGGAGGGGCACCAAACTCTACATGGCTAGAAGTGTAGTGAGTGTGGCAGTGCATTTCGCCTGCAGCAAAGCCCTTGGGCACAAAGTATTTATCTTGCAAGACATGAATTTGAAGAGGAGTGGCTTTTAAAAATGGATAAGTCCAGCGTTTCCAAGTTTTAATTTTCTTTTGAATTGAAGTTTTAAAACTTGCATTTATTTTATAATGACCGGGCTTTAATTGAGGGAGCCAAAGAGAGTGGAATTCAAAGTTTTTGGATAAATGAAGTTTTTGGTCTATAGAGACATCAAAACTTTCCTCTCCCTCTTTAGAAATGGATAATTTCAAATCAAAAAAATCACAAGGAAATCGATCGGCATCTCGAGCCACAATCCAAATTTCTGGAGCTAAATTGCCTTGCACTTGAAACGGAGCATCGATCAAAATCTCGGGATGTTTTCGGTAGAGCAAAGACCATGGTAGCCTAAACTTAAAGTGAGTTTCAGCATAAGCTGCTTTTTGTAAAGAAATCAAACTCATGGTTCTTTTGTTGTCCACGAACCCCACGACATTCTAAACTGCATTTGAATGCCACCTAGATCCCATTTTGCCTTTTTAGACTCCGAAGTATAAGGCACAATCTTAGAAAAAGAATCTTTAGAATTTAAACTAATCGAAGTGAAGCCCAGATCTCCATAAAATTGAAAAGAACTAAAACTCCCAATCAAATAACCAAAACTGACTCCAAAACCGTTGCCTTTCCACGAAGACTCAGCCTTGAGGGTGCCCCAATTAGAATAAATTTCGCTACCAGAAAGCATCCAATACCATCTAAAAGCGACACTAAACAAATCGGACTGGCTTAGCGTGATCAAATTAGGGGGAATCTTCAAACGATACTCCAAAAACAAAGGGACTGCCTGCAAAGCATAATAATAAGCATGAGAGTTATTTTTGTGGTCTTGAAGCACCACTGTCTCTTTATTATAAATAAAACCAATCCCCGTACTTATAAAATGATTGGGAATATGTTGGACTTGAACGCCCACACTAATAGGAAATGTGAAATTCACTTTTTGGTGATTTTGTTTATTCACATTCGAAGAATCCTCTAAACTCGTTGCATTCGCCATAAATTCAAGGTATATAGAATCGTTAGCCACTTGAAACTTATCACGATCATCAAAACCTAGAAATGCAATACTGGGCTGTAAAAACACTGAGAAAAAAGGAAAATGGGGCTTTGAAACGGAATCTTTTGAAGAGAGGGGACTAGCAAAAACAAAATGAGCAGAAAAACAAAAAAAGAACAAGAAGCAAAGAGCCCTTGAATTCCAAAATAAAAAAGTAAGTATTACGCTTTTCAAATCAAATCTCGTGTCAAAGTCATTTAAAGATAAATATTTAAGATGTAAATGGAAAATAAAAATAGATGAAAACAAGGACTCCAGTTAATTTCCATTCAGAACGAGCATTAAATCGAAACAAAACACTTTCTATCGATTAGCCCTTAGCAGCAAAAGATTTTTTTATTGAAGTTTCAGAAGCGCCTGGTTTTTTTTAAGTTGGAAGCGGGAAGTTTTTAGAGCCTCATCCCACTAATCTGGTACGCTTTTTGCACCACGCCATCTCAATTTTCAAACCCGCATCCCAGCATTCCTGGCACGATTTTTGCACAACCTCCATCCCTCGTTTCAAACCCGCATCCCAGCATCTTTGGCACGCTTTTTGCACCACGCCATCTCAATTTTCAAACCCGCATCCCAGCATCAATCACACTATTACAGGCTCAGTGTAGCACTTTTCGCAAAGCACATCACTCACGCATCCTCATGACTATTGAAAAGGGTTTGAATTTGAGTCTAGTCAAAGTCTTCGGCTTCTTGTTTTCGAAGTCGTTTTTTACTGATTTCTTTGGCGACTCTTTTTTCGAATCGAGCTTCTGCTTTGTCGATTTCTTGCTCTAGCTTGGCTATGATTTGTTCTTTCTTTTTGTGCAAAGCAAGAGGGTCTGTTTTTGCTGTGCTTAAAAAATGCCTAGCTTCGTCGAATAGGTCTAATTCAGAATAGCTTTTGGCGGTTAAAACATAAGCATCAAAACGCCTTTCACTTTGAGGATAAAGGGTTAAAAAGTCTTTTAAATAAATCACCACTGCTTTGGGCTTTTCCAACTTATAATACAGGTTTGCAGTCTGAAACTCTCGTTCTGCAAGACGATTGATGAGTTTATTGTAATAAAAATCGACTGAATCAGCCAAAGGAGATTCTGGATAGTTAGAGGTGAATCTTTCAAAATCTTTCATAGCCACAGTCGTTTGGGTCTCGTCTCGAGCAATATGAAACTCCATATTAAAAGAAGACACGGCTTTTCTAAATTCGGCAGTTTCTGCATAAGGAGAGCCTGGAAAATTAAGCACAAAACTACCATATTCTCCGCGGGCTTCAATCCACTCCTCTAAATTAAAAAAGCTTTCAGCGAGCATAAACTGGGCCTGTTCCATATAACCCGTACCTGGGCACAAGGCCAAGATTTCTTCGAGTTTATTTTTGATACGGCCATATTCTTGTTTTTTAAAGCGTTCTTCTACCACAGAAACTCGCTCTTTGCACATGGCAAGGCGGCTAGCGTCTCCATCTAGATCCTTTGCAGTGTTTGCACACCCCGCAATGAATACAGTGCTCACTAAAAGTAGTGCGAAAAAGGGGGGCTTTATGAATATTGACATAAATAATTGCTTCCAAATTTTTAATTTTAGATAAAAATAGAAAAACACAAGCAAAAGGACAAATGATTTTAGTCAAGTATATACTCAAAGAGCACATTGCCCCTTTTTTAGTGGCTCTTTTTGTCATTACATTTTTATTTATCGTTGATTTCTTAGTCAATATCCTAGATAGCGTTTTATCTAAGGGATTGCCTTTAGGGACGGTTTTAGAGATTTTTGCACTGAACTTGGCTTGGATGCTTTCGCTTTCTATCCCTATGGCTGTATTGGTGTCTTGTCTTATGGCATTTGGGCGACTTTCTGGAGACCAAGAAATAACCGTAATGAAAGCCGCTGGAATATCCCCTTTGGCTCTAATGCGTCCCGTACTTTTGGTAGCCACTTTAATTTCTTTGCTTTTAGTTTTTTTTAACAATTGGATACTCCCAGAAGCAAACCATCGAGCGGTAGAGCTTATGAGTGCTGTGTCTCAAAAAAAACCTCATGCCTTTGTCGATGCGGGTTCTTTAATTACACAATTTCCAGAGGTACAAGTATGGGTGAGTCACATAGACCCTGCCACTGGAGTGCTTTATGGAGTTCAAGTTTTTGAAGAGCAAAGGAGAGGCGTTCCTCGAATTGTTTATGCAGACAGTGCCACATTAGAATATATCGACAACGGTGCCACCTTGATGTTTCGTCTAAGCAGCGGCGAAAATCATATCTTAGACCCCGACGACCCTTCTAAATACTTTCGAATTCGCTTTTCTTCTCAAGATTTTGCCATGAAAAATGTAAATGATCGATTAGAAAGGCGAAACAGAGATTATCGAAGTGACCGGGAAATGCCCATAGAAATGATGTTAGAAGTGGTAAACAAATCCAAAAAAGACTACAAAGAGGCTTTGGACACCTATCAATCACAACTGTTTGGCCCTTTAAGATTGTTAAACGATGTACTTCAAGGAGACTCCATCATTCCCAAAGACCTCTCGATCCAGTTAAAAGAAGATGTGTTTAGCTCCACACCATTAGTACAAAGATTAAAAGTTCAAGAAAGAAGCCAACTACAAATCATAGAAAGAGCTCACAGAAGGCTAAACTCCGAAGAAATCATCCAGGCAAAATATATGGTAGAAGTGCACAAAAAGTTTAGCACCTCGGTGGCATGTTTCGTTTTTGTATTGATTGGAGCACCTCTTGGCATCATGGCTCGAAAAGGAGGCATAGGCACTGGGATTGTTTATAGCTTGGCTTTTTTTGTGATATACTGGGTGAGTTTAATAGGGGGTGAAAATCTAGCCGATCGTTTGGTGATTTCTCCTGCAATTGCCATGTGGTCTTCTAACATTGCTATAGGGACATTTGGTTTGTTCATAAGTATTAAAATGATGCGTGACCGTTATTCTGGAAACTCGTTTTTTTATAAGTTTCGCTTTTTGACAAGGCCTTTTCGGTATTTAATAAAAAGGAAAAAATTGTGAAGCTGCCTCGTTATATCATCTGGAGTTTTTTAAAAACTTTGTTTTTATTGTTACTAGCACTCATGTTTGTTTTTGTGCTCATTGATTTTATTGGAAACATTCGGCAGTGGGCTTCTCGAGAAAACTCAGAAATTATAGAATATTACTGGGCTTATTTGCCTTATATTGTTTATTTGGTCACTCCCGTGGCTCTATTGATATCGGTGATAGTGGCTATTGGGAGTATGGCCAAGCATTTAGAGTTTGCAGCCATTCAAGCGGCGGGTCGCAGTCCGCTGGTGGCTTTGATGCCTGTGTTTTTGGTCACAGTTTTGGTGGTTTTGTTTTCTTGGTGGCTCAGTGAAAAGGTGCTTCCCAACGCCAATCATCGTCGGCTCGAAATCATGCAAACCGCACATCAGCAAAAAAAGAATGCCAGAGTCAAACACAAAACAGACTTTGTCTTTATAGATAGTGAGCGGGTGAGTTGGTTTTTTAAGTATTATTCAGCCAGCAATCGTACTGGTCGAGATGTGGTGCTTTTACTTCGACAAGATGGAGAACTAGTAGAAAGGTACGATGCCAAAGAAATTCAATATCAAAAAACAGAAGAAGACTCCGGATGGGTTTTAAAAAACGGTTTTCACCGTCAATTTATGCCTGATGGTTCTATAGAAGTGCAGGGCTATGAGTCCAAAAGTTTAGCAGACAAAGTCAAAACTCATCCAGAAGATCTCATCAATGAAAGGCAAACAGGTGATGAAATGGATTCTAAAATGATACTTCACAGAATAGAAGTCTTAAAAAGATCAGGGGAAGACACCAAAGTTTTTGAAACAGCCTATCACTTCAAATTTTCTGGACCCTGGATGAACTTGATTGTTGTTTTAATTGGGGCGTCTATATGCCATCGTTTTAGTCGATCTGCCGGGCTTTCTCAAAAATTTGCTATTGGAGTTTTGCTCGTGTTTATTTATTATATATTAATAAGGGTGAGCCTAAAAATGGGTGAAAATGGAGCTCTTTCTCCTTTTTTTAGTGCTTGGGTGGCACATTATATATTTGGTGCAGTGGCAATAATCATGTTATATAGGTCTTTTAGGTTGTGATGAAAAAATACTTGTCAGATATACTTTATGTGGTTGCAGGTTTGTTTATAGCTTTTGCATTTAAAGGCGGTGTTTTTTCTTTTTTAATTTTTTTCGCTGGAATTTCCATACTTTTAGCCTGGCTAAATAAATCCAAAACGCCAGATGAGTTTTTAACAGAATCTTCTAATGAAATGGACCTAAAATTAGGCACCACTAAAGTGGGTCGTTTATTCAAAAAAGACCCTCCTACTGGTGCGCACCCACAATTAAAAGACACTGTCCCTGCCTCGGCATCTCACTTGAATGAATCCAGCTCCAGAGTCAAAACAGAAAAAATATGGAGTCAAGCCGACACAGAACTCAGTCAATCCTTGCTTGGCTTGCTCAAAGGGGTCAAAAATTTAACCCCCAATGCTCATACAGCCGCCGTGTTTTTTTTACAAAATCAAATAGAAACTTGTTTTGTGCTCAAGAGTTTTTTTAGTGATTCTACCGAGGTGGTGCCCAACTCAAAAATTTCAAAAGCAGGAAGTTTAATAGGTCGTTTAATAGAAAATCCTAACTCACACATACTAGAGGGTGATCTTTATAACTTTAAGGGCTTGTATTACAAAAATGGAGACACTCCCATTAAATCTTTATTAGCGGTTCCTATTTTTAACAAAGAATACGGTTTATATGGGGCATTAGTCTTAGACTCACTCACAGAAAATGCGTTTACCCATAAAAATTTAGATGCTTTTGTAGAATTAGCAGCAGTGCTTTATCAATTGGTTCAAAAAAGTTTTGTTTCTGCCAAAAATTACATAGAAAAACATCAATACAGCATATTGTACCATTACCAGAGGAGCTTTTTTAAGAACATGCGGGTCCAAAGCATTTATCAAGAGGTTTTTGACTATATCAAAGACAACATACCTTATGATCGCTTGATGATCCTTGCCTTAGAAGACGCAGAAAATAAACGGTGCAGAGTGGTCAAGAGTGATGGTTTCAATGCAGAACTCTTAGAAGGCTATGAATTTTCTTTATCGGACAAGGGCCTCTTAGTCTTAGCCTTATCCAAAAACAGAATCATAGAACGACATATCAAACAAGACCCCACAGAATACATTCATAGAATAAACGATGCTGAGCCACAGAATTTTGACTTACAGTATCTTTTTGCCATTCCCATTGTCACCGACGAAAAGCTAGGTCACGCTAATTTGGCCATTTGTTTAGAAAGCGTAGATGTCACTCCATACACCGACCATGAAAAAAACTTATTGAGGACTTTTGCAGGAGTCGCTGGTTTTGCTTATGAACGAGCACAGGCCTTTGAAACAGAACAAGAAAAAGCCAATAAAGATGGCTTAACGGGGCTTATCAATCATCGAGCCATGCAAGAAAAGCTACGAGCAGAAAAACTTCGAGCTAAACGCCAAAAAAATGATATTGGTATTTTGATGATGGACATTGATCACTTTAAAAAAGTCAATGACACCTACGGACATCCAGCCGGAGACAAGGTTATAGCAGGTATCGCCTCTGTCCTAAAAAAAGAAGTCCGATCCGAAATCGACTTAGTGGCTCGATACGGAGGAGAAGAGTTTGTGGTTGCACTCATAGAAACCTCGGCCAAGGGCCTAGGCGAAACCGCAGAGCGTATCCGTGTAGCCATAGAGTCCAAAGAATTTGAAATCGGCTTAAACTCACCATTAAAAGTAAGCGTAAGCATAGGAGCCTACCTGTTAAAATTCGATGACCTAGACTATGCCTCTGCCCTAAAAAAAGCTGATCAAGCTCTATACAAAGCCAAAAAATTAGGTCGAAATCAAGTCTTTATTTATAAAAAAGAAACACCAGACTCAAAAGAAGCTACCAACGGCATGCCTAGCAACCAAGCCAACACAAATCAAGACACACACAACAGTCCCGCAATAACAAAGAACACAAAAATTCCTACCCAAAAAGAAATTGCCATCCAAGAGTTTAGAGAAACCCTTCGAAACCCTTCCATTCACCCTAGCCAAAACCACACCGACTTGTCGCTCAAAGACGAGTCTTCGCTAGACGATACTCGTAAGGGTTTTTAAAAAATGTTCAGCTTTTTAGACGCTTTGGTACTTTTTTTATACTTGTTTTTCTCTTTAGCTCTTGGCATTTGGGTGTCCAGAGGCAAAAAAACGCTTCAAGACTACATGCTTGGGGGAGCCTCTATGCCGTGGGCTGCGGTAGGCATCAGTCTTATCGCCACTTCGGTCAGTGCCACCACTTTTTTAGGGGCTCCAGCCGATGTTTACGGTGCCGACATGACCTTTTTAATGTTTCAAATTGGAGCTTTCCTTAGCATTTTTGTCATCGGCTATGTCTTTATCCCGCAGTTCAAAAAATCAGGAGTTCAGAGTGCATATGAACTTTTTGAAACTCGATTTTCAAAATCCACTCGTCGACTCGCCGCCATCTTTTACAGCATGCACTTGTTATTGAGAACAGGCATTTTACTTTATGCTCCATCGCTTGTATTATCGAGTATTTTGGGCTTTGACATACGGGTGTCCATCACCATTGCCGCAGGAATAGCCATCTTTTACACCTGGTTTGGGGGCATCAAAGCTGTGATCTGGACCGATGTCTTACAATTTATAGTCTTTTTTGGTGGCGGACTTTTTATATTCATCATCATAGCCCAAAGCGTAGGTGGCTTCTCAAATCTCATAGGATTAGCTTCTGCACACGGAAAAACCAAGTTCTTCGACCCCTCTTTGGACCCTTCTAGTGCTCGTACTCTCATCTCTGCAGGCTTTGCTTATGCCATTTTAGAAATTGCCATTCGTGGGGGAGACCAGCAATTTGTACAACGATACCTCAGCTGCAAAACCGCAAAAGAAGCCAACTACTCCAGCATATTGAGCATGGTTTTAGGCTTGGTCGTCTCCATCTTATTTTACTGGATAGGAGCAGCACTTTATGTGTATTACTCGGTCTCCAAAGTCCAAAACTTAGCCCCAAACACAGGCATCAACGAAGTTTTCCCTCACTTTATCATCCACAGCTTGCCTTCTGGCCTCACAGGTTTAGTCGTCGCCGCCATCGCCGCTGCTGCCATGAGCAGCTTATCCAGTGCCATCAACTCACTCAGTCACACCACCGAAAACGACATCTTATGCAAAGCAGATAACGAACACAAAAGCCTTCGGCGAGCCAAACTCTGGACACTCCTATGGGGCTTATTAGGCATCTTGGCCGCCTTTTTTGCAGCCACTCAACAAGGCTCTCTACTCAAAAACGCCTTATTCTTCACGGGGCTATTCACAGGCCCTTTACTCGCCATGTTCATACTCGCCTTTTTCACCAAAAAAATGCAATCCTTTGCCGTCATTCCCGCCGTAATATGTGGCATGTTCAGCCTACTCCTATTCCATGGCATCCCATTTTTAAAAATAACAGGCCCTCTAGAAAACATATTAAGCTGGCCTTGGATGCCTTTAGTCAGTCTATGTGTCACCCTAATCATCGCCAACCTAATACACTTCATAAGCATCATCATATCACAAATCACCTGCAAAAGCACCCACCCAACACATTAAAATCTTTTGAGTATGGTGTCTTACCGGTTAAACCCACCTAGAAACGCCTCGATTCCACCCTAACAACAAAGCAAGCATTTGCAGTAAGGAAGTTTTGAGAATAAAAATTTTAAGTGGGAAGAAAGAAGTTATAAGTCACTAAAGATAAACAGCTTTTTTGGGGAAGCCGAACTTTTTCGATGATACGATTTTTCACAGCCTCCTTCCCACTTTTCTGGCATGTATTTCCCATGGATTACCACGGCATGCATCCCATTTTCTGGCACAATTTTCGCACCATGCCATCTCAATTTTCAAACCCGCATCCCAGCATTTTTGCACAGCCTCCGTCCCAATTTCTAAACACGCTTTGGCACAATTTTCGCATGGCATTTCAAATATACTTTTCGCACAGCCTCCTTCCCACTTTTCTGGCATGTATTTCCCATGGATTACCACGGCATGCACCCCATTTTCTGGCACAATTTTCGCAAAGATTCCCTCGCAATGACGATAAGGAGTTAGCATTCCTAAAAAAAAGAAGTTTTCACTTCATCTTTGGCACAATTTTCGCAAAGCACATCCATCACAAATT
>JAAYJH010000112.1 GCA_012523035.1 Fibrobacter sp. | reverse complement strand
TGCTAAATCCGTGCCAGAAAAATGAGAGGTGGGAAGTTATTAGTGCTTAGAGAAGAACGGCAAAAAGCGTGCCAAATAATGCGGGGACGCGGGTGGAGATGGGGGACGCTGCGGTGTAAAAGTCGGAGGGATTATGGGGCAAAATCCGGAAGGTGTACGGTGTGAAAGTCGGAGAGATTATGGTGCGAAATCCGTGCCAGAAAAGTGAGTGGTGGGAACTTATTAGTGCTTAGAGAGGAACAGCAAAAGCCGTGCAAATAATGCGGGGATGCGGGTGGAGATGGGGGATGCTGCGAATGGGTTTATTTGTGTGTTTTAGTAGTATAGGCGCTTCTGACTACCCTATTTTTTGAATTTATAAATGGAGTTTATCTATTTGATTTTTTGTGTTGCTGATAGACGAAGTCTAGCGGGTGGGTGTTCTCGGTAAAATAGTGCAAATAGTGAGCTGTATGGGATTTCTTGTTTGAGTAAGTTTTCTAATTCTTTTTTTGCTTTGTTTTTTGAGGTTTTTTTTTGGGCGTAAGTGTCTGCTGAGATTTCTTGCTGCCATAAATACCAGTGGTAAGGTATTTGAAGATAAAAGAGCATGGAGTGGAAAAAAATCACAAAGTTCCAAAGGTTCATTTTGAAATATATAAAGCAGTACAACATTGATAGTGCAAATAGCGTTTTGATGAAGAGTCTCTTGAGGTTGTGTTTGTTTTTGGAGTGGGCTTCTTCGTGAAAGCGAACAAATGGACTTTCTGAGATTGGTTCTCGAGTTTCTGGAATGGGGACAAAGTCGTTCACGATGGGAATTAAGCGCGCCCATGCTAGAGGATTGTAGCGAGAAAAGATTTTAATCTCTCGTATTTCTATGAAAAGTCGAAAGCTAAACTCTATTGCTAAACTAATTATTAAGAAATAAAACATTTTAAGTGAGGATTTGAGAGTTTAATTGGGCCGAAATCCTTTGGTGTATTTGTTCATAGTTTTGCTTTTCATTGGCTAAAAAATCAAAATCTAGTGGATGAAAGTCTTCGTAATCATCAAAAACAGCGGTGCCTCGTTTTGTGTCTCTTTGGGCTCCTAATTCTATAGATTTTAACCAGGATTTTTCTAATGTGCGGAGTTGTTTTAAGAGTTTTTCTACACTTTGAGGGTCTAGTGATTCATCTTTATATAAATTTTTAAATACTTGCTTTTCAAAATTAGTTGTGAATTTTGGTGAGTTCCACTTTGTTGAATCTCCTTTTTCTAATTGTTCTAAAAGCACCCTTAAAAGGTAGCGTTTTAAATAATTTTCATAGTGAAGGATGGCGTTTTTTCTAGAGACTTCTTTTAAGTAATTGCTTCCTATCCCCGGTATGTCAGAGTCATAATAAACTTCTTTAATTTCTTTTACTTGTAATTTTTGATAAGCACTGTGCACATTTTTTGCTATTGATGTTTGCCAAAGTGTGGTGAGGCCAGGTAAAACTAAACCTTTGGATCTTTTTTTGTATTTATAAAAGTTCCTGGCTATGGCATAAGCGTTTTTGCCATAAGTCCATGCCGGTACTAATTCATTGAGTCGAGATTCTTTTGAGACTCCACTTAAAATCAAACTAAAAGGGAAAGAAAGTCGTTGGGCTTCACTGGTAACCCCCGTTGCAATGACTGTAAAAGGAGCCTCTGTGAAATTGGCGGGATATTTTATGTTCACGCCTAATCCAAAGAATAAAGCTGCCGAGGCATAAAGCTCTTGATCTGGCATTCTTCCTGTGTGATTGCTTCCTACATTGGCTCCATAGCCTAAGTTAAGGCCTCCATCAAAACAAAGGGCAGAGATTAGTAAGGAGTGATGATGCATTTGAGTTAATGCCCCAACATAAGAAGAAGAAACCTCCCCTTCTTCTATGGTGGCTAAAGGTGCTATCACAGAAGATTTGATTATGGCTTTATTGCCTACTTTGGAGTGTTTCATTAAAAGTGAATCTTTGACCAAAGCTCCTGAATGGACTACAGCCCCTTCTTGTAGATTTGTGTTTTCTAATATGACTGCATCATAAATTTTAGTGGGGGTTTCTAAACTGCTTAATACGACACAGGCTCTTAGTTTGGCAGCACCTTCGACCCGAGCGTATGGTCCGATCCATGAGTTTCGAACAATATTGGTGTTGGCTATCACAGCCCCTTTATCTACCACGCCACCCAATAATGCTGCTTCTTTCTTCCATTCCAAAATGGCTTCTTCATAAGCAGTCAATAATATTTCATCTTTTTTATGTGTTAATTGTATTTGAATTAACTTTTCTTCTATTTCAGGAAAGATGAAAATTGGACGAGCTCCCATTTCGTTTCCAAGGACTAGGTCTGTGCCCCACTGTACTCGAAAAGGCCCATTAGAAACTAATGAACCTATGTTTTGTAACACAGCACCTAAACGCACCCAATTATTAGAGAGCATTGAGACTCGATAGACGACCGCGTTTTCGATAAAGCTGTTGTGTATTGAACTGTCGTAAATACCCGTAGGGTGAGAGACATCTCCTGGCAACAGCAAAGTGTCTGTGAATGCGGGTAAATAAACAGTCCCTAGAAACCTGGAGTTTAATACTCGGTGCGGATTAAATTTTTTTTCTACTTGAATTAAAGACCAATCCTCGGCACTGTTTCCATTGGCTTTTAAGATCTCAATTTCTTCTGCTGTTAAGGCTCTATGAGTCTTGTTTAGTTTTAAAAAACGCCATTCTTCTATTAAATTAAAAAGAATACTGCTTTTTAAGGCTTTTTTAAATTTTAAAAGGCTTTGCATATGTATAAAATAGACTAAATTCTATAGTATGATGAAGAAAATTCTCTTCGACGAGATAAAAAACCATAAATATGACTTAATAATATATCCTGCGGAGTTTTTTGAACTGCGTATCCAAGAGGAAATTGTCCGCTCTGAAGAAAACAACAGTTCCTTTGTGTATATAGAGATTCTTTTTAATAGCCTTAAGGATTCTTTTGACAATCATACGACGGAAAGGAGATTTTGGGAGTCCGCTATTCGAGGTATTTCTATAAAAAAAAGGGGTTCAGATGTTTTTGGGTTTTTGCAAGAAGAGAATGGTCTTGGTTTATTGTTGCTAGATTCTAAAATAGATGGATGGCTGCGCTTGCAAAATCGAATCAATGAGTTTTGTAAAATCACTATCGGTGATATTTCTGATAATTTAAAAAAAGGGACTAAGGCTTTTGTATATCCGAGTTGCATTGAAGGTGTCGCAGGTTCGAGTCCACCATGTTAAAAGTATTGGTCATTGCTTCGGTTTATCCGCGTTTTGAAAAAGACACCGAGGTGCCCTGGCTTAGGACCTCCATTGCAAAGCTAAGTGAACAAATTCATGTAGAGGTTTTGGCTCCTGCATACCAAGGACTAAAATCTCACACGATTGATGGAGTGAAAGTTCATCGTTTTCGATACGCTACCCAATCACTTGAAATACTCACTCACGACGAAGGAGCTCCTTCTAAAATGGCTAATAGGCCATGGATGCAGTTGCTTGCCATACCCTATGTGATAAGCGGGATGTTTCAATGCTTTCGATTGCTTCGTCAACAAAAATTCGATTGCCTGCATGTGCACTGGCCATTCCCTCATGCTTTAATCAGTTTTATACCCTCCAAGATTTTTAAAGTGCCTGTGATCCTTAACTTTCACGGTGCAGAATTACTTTTGGTCAAAAAACACCCTTGGGTTCGATTCCCTCTTCGATTTGCCATAAAACACAGCCAAGCCACTCTTGCAAATAGTAGTTTTACGGCTAAGAAAATCCACGACATAAAAGCAACACCAGTGATTTTAAGCCCTTATGGGACCACTTTAAGCTCATCTCACCTCTTGGAATCAAAACCCAAACTAAGCTCCCCTTTTAAGGTTTTATTTGTAGGCCGACATATCGAACGAAAGGGCTTGACTTATTTAATTCAAGCTGCTGCTATGCTAGATCCAGAGCAATACTCCATTCGAATAGTGGGTGGTGGAGATTTAACAGCTGAATTACAAAAGCAAGCTCAAAGCTTAGAGCTTTCTCATGTTCATTTTTTGGGGAAACTTTCTAAAGAAGATTTAACTAAAGAATATCTAAATGCCAATGCCTTTGTTTTGCCTGCTATAGTCGATAGTAAAGGAGACACCGAAGGACTTGGTGTGGTTTTAATTGAGGCCATTGAATATAATCTCCCTGTTATTGCATCCAATGTAGGTGGGATCCCCGATGTGATTGTGGATCAAAAAACAGGCTTATTGGTCCAAGAAAAAAATGCAAGTGCCTTAAAACTGGCTATCGAAAGTTTAGCTACCAACCAAAACTTGCAAAATCACCTCACAAAAAACGCCTATGAACATGTTCAAAAACACTTTTCATGGGATATTATTGTGCAAAAACAAATAGAACTTTATCAAAACTTATCTACCAAGGACTAATCTTTTTTTTAATTTTAAGTGACTTTTACACCAAAGGATTAAAATGCTATTGTCTCGATACCAAGAGATGCCTTTTACGGAGCTTAAAACAAAAAAACGAAAACCCTCTAATACGCTCCAACTCGTTGTTATGGTTTATTTGTTCGTTATTTTTTTAGGTTTTTTATTCCTTTCTTTGCCTATTGCACAAAAACAGCCCGTTTCTTTTATTGACACTCTTTTTACCGCTTGTTCTGCCGCTTGTGTGACAGGACTAAGTGTGGTGAATATTGCAGAATCCTACACTCATTTTGGGCACTGGGTCTTGTTGTTATTAATGCAAATTGGTGGACTTGGGATTATTACTCTATCCACTTCACTCATTTTACTGGCTGGGATGCGTCCTAGTTTTAACCAACAATCTGTGTTTTTGTCTTCTTTTAGCACCCAAGACAATATAGACACCAAAAAACTTCTAAAAGCTATTATCCCCTTTACTTTGACTCTACAAGCTATAGGGCTTGTCGTTTATTTTTCTCAATTTAATGTCCCGTCTCTTTATGACCGTTTTTTTTATGCTTTATTTCAATCGATCAGTTCATTTTGTAATGTCGGGTTTAGCTTGCTGCCCAATTCTTTGATTTCTTATCGAGGCAATTTTGCTATTAATTTTATTACAGCCATTTTGGTGATCTCCGGAGCATTTGGTTTTTTGGCTGCGACCGAACTTCGACACGCTTTTTCATATAAAAAGAAAAAATGGAAGAAAATTTCTTTGCACACTAAAATTGCTGCCTCTGGCACTTTAATTCTTATATTGCTTGGCCTTTTGGTTTTTGGTAGCATAGAATTTTCTAAAAGTCTTGCCAATTTGCCCCTCCATGAAAAACTTTATTCTGTTTTTTTTCTGTCCACTATTTCTAAAACTTCTGGATTGAACTCCATAGATTTGTCTTCTTTGACACTAAGTTCTAGCTTTTTTATGATTTTTTTAATGACCATAGGGGCAAACCCTGGGAGTGCTGGCGGAGGGATTAAAACCACGACCACCGCTATTATTGTGCTTTTGGGCATCAATCGACTTTTAGGGAGACAAAAAACCCAAGTTTTTGGAAAAAACATTCCAGAATCCACAGTGGATAAGGCTACCCATGTCTTTATTGTGAGTATTGCTGTTTTAATCCTCGCGTCTTTTGTGTTGTTGATTACAGAAGCAAGGGCTGGTACTGTAAATTCTAATCCCTCATTATTTTTAAAAATTATCTTTGAAGTAGCTAGTGCCTATAGTACTTGTGGCTTGTCTTTAGATTTTACACCACAACTTTCAAATGCAGGGCGTATTGTCATTGTGCTTATTATGTTTATTGGTCGTCTTGGGCCTCTTTTTTTAATTTCAGCTGTATCCCGCCACCACAGCAACTCGGGTGTTTACTTTGCCGAAGAAGATGTGATGGTGGGCTAAAAGGAGTATTATGTCTGTAAAACAATTGGTAGTCATAGGAATTGGGAACTCTGGTTATTTTTTGGCTAGACACTTGACCGCACTTGGCCACGATGTTTTAGCCATAGACTCTAATGTCGAAACGATTCAAGACATCAATCCACTAGTTTCACAAGCAGTTGTTGCAGACACCACTCGAAAGAACCAATTGGCCGCTCTTTCGTTAAACAAAGTGGACGCAGTGATTGTGTGTATTGGAGATAATTTAGAAGCTTCTTTATTGACTATTTTAAACCTAAAAGAATTGGGGATCAAAAACATTATAGCCAAAAGCTCTAATTCTGCCCACACCACTCTTTTAGAAAACATGGGGGTCACAGATATATTTCACCCCGAACACGATATGGCCATTTCTTTGGCAGAAAAAATCAATCGCCCTAACATGTTAGATTACTTGCCTTTTATGGAGGGTTACTCCATTATAGAGCTCACTTGTCCTCAAAAATTTATTGGAAAAACTCTTAAAGAGTTGGCCTTAACTAAAACTCATGGGGTTCAAATCATTGCTATTCGTGATCCTCTACAAAAAGAGCCTAAAATAGGTGACTTAGCCGATTATTTGTTACAAGAGTTCGATGTTTTATTTATTATAGGTCCCAATAAAGCATTAGATTCCATTAAAGATTAACACAACGATCACATTCTCGAATAAATTAGTTTAATTTCATCTATTTGATTTAATGCTAAATCTAAAACTTCTTTAGAACTTGCTAAATAAACTTTTATGGTGTAAGGCGACTTTGAAAATTGCAAACTTCGCACATAAAAAATCAACTCTTTTTTTTCTGCCTTTTTTTCTTCAGGGTCTAAGACATTTGCCGCAATCATCGTATTTGTTGTTTTGGCATACCGAATCACTTGCATTAAATCTGTCTTTTCTAACTTTCTATAGGTTTCTCCGTATTTGGTGTCTTCCATAGATGCCGCCAGAGTTTCTACATCCAATAAGTTTTTTAACTCATAATCTGGTTCAGATGCATTATACCACTCTAATTCAAATTTTTCTTCTATCAGTTTTTCTTGAATAGCTTCTTCTTCATTATCTTCTGCGATTAAATTAGTTTCGAAACCGTAACTAGAAAGAATTTTCAGAATTTCCTTTTCGTATTTACTATCAATGATAAAACCATAATTCGGAATTTCTTCTTCGACATAGTCTTTAAAAGAAGAAAAATTGCTTAAATTTTTGAATAAGTCTGAATCTGTTACTTTTAACAAACGGACATTTTTTATCTGAGTAGAAAAATAACTGTGTGCCCACTCATTCAATGCATCCGAAACATTGTTAGGCAAATTAATCCATCGCAAAAACTCTTCTAGCTCTGGAGCAGTCAAATCGGTTTTAAGTCCATCTAAATAAGTGACTCGTTCAAACACACTTGTCAAATGCAAATCGTCGTTTTGAACTTCACTCAATAAGGCTAAAAAGTATAAAACTCTTGGAGGATTTTTAGAGCTAAAAATAACCTCAAAATTAGGCAAAACTTTTAAATCTCCAAATGTCGAAGGGGCAACCACTTCTTTTAGCCAGTCATCTCCCATTTCAGAAATAGAAACTCCATATATTTTATCTTTTAAAACATGAAATTGTACTAAACCTAAAAGCCATAATTCTCTTAAAGGCCTAGGCAAACAATCCCAACTCATATGATTTTTGTCTTCTGGAAGCCTAAACGATGGATCTAATGTCCAGAATAGTGAAGCGGCATCCATAATTTTAAGTGGCTTTTTAAATTCACTCAGTAATCGCCTCAAATGACTTTCATTTCCAAAAAATCGTTTTTTTGTCCACCAAGAAATCATTTCTTGTCGTAGTCGAAAACCATTTTTTTTCAAAAAAACAATGGCCTTGGAAGAAGGTTTTAGGTGAGAATCCATTTGAACCAACCAATGAGATTCTGACAAGAAATAAAGTAAAAGCTGTGTCTCATCTATAGGTGCATTTGAAGAAAGTGCCTTAGAAAAATGAACTACACTTTCACAAATGTTTAAGGATCGCTTATTAAGGCCCCCTGTTATATTCACTTTTAATTGCTTTTTTGCCGCCAAAGCTAAAAGCCGACAAAGGTGCCAATCTAGCAAATGATCATAATAAACAACATTAGTAGAATCTATTTGATTGAAATCTGAATATTCATTGGAAGAAAAACTTTCTATAAAGTCAGAAAAACCCCGATACAAAAACTCCTGTTTTTCTAGTTTAGATTGCCAAATCAAATAATCTCTAGAAGCATTTAATAAAAAATCCTTGAGCTCCTTGGCTTTGGAAACGGGAACAGTCAATCGAAGCTCGCTATAGCTAAGCCCTCGTTTTTCACTTTTATAAATTAAAAATAAACACCGCCTTTGCCACGGTTCTAAAGCCTCTATCTGTTTGTCAAATCGTTTTAAATCACTATAAAACGAAATAGAATCTTTTAAAATTAAAGTGTTGTGTAATAAACCTTTTTTTTCAAAGGTTTTTGCATAAACATCCCGAAGTAATGTTTTGGGCATATTTTCAAAAAAAAATAAAACACTATACATATAAATTTCTACCGCCGAAGATAAAATCACATTTGTTTTTCAAGTTCTTCTATACTTGATATCAGTGTGTGTGTATGGTTCCATATAGGCAAAAAACTTTTACCATAAGACTCTAACACTAAACGATTGTCTAAAAGTAATACTTTACCAGAATCTGTTTTAGAACGAATCAAACGACCCATCCCTTGTCTTAAATTAATATATGTTTCAGGAATATACAAGCTCCTAAAGGGATTTTCTCCTTGTTCCTTGAGTAAATCAGCCTGTCCTGCGATTAAAGGGTCCGCAGGATTTGGAAATGGAAGCTTTGGAATCACTAATAATTCAAGAGAATCTCCAGGAAAATCCACTCCTTCCCATAAACTTTGTACACCCAAAAAACAAGCTCCTCTTTCTTTTCTAAAAAGATGGACTAAACTTTCAATGTTTCCATCTATATGCTGACACAATAACAACTTCTTTTTTTGTTCAAATAATGGGGCAAGTACTTTTTGAACTCCAAACATACTGGTCACACTCGTGAATAAGACCAATGTGTTTTTGTTTGTATTTGGAAGTATAGACAAAAGTAGCTTTTCTAATTCATTTTGAAACTTTTTATCATTTGGTTTTGGCAAAAAATCTACAATACAGACTTCTCTATTCTTTAAAAAATCCGTATCATTTTCATAAATTTTGAAAAAAGGCGTTTTATTAAAAGGGAGTTTTTTCTCTAGTCCCATTCGATTGGCAAAATAGTTTAAACGAGACTGCACAGATAATGTTGCAGAAGTAAATGTGACAGATTTTATCCAAGTATAAAAATGCTTAGCCCAAAAATCTCCAACATCCAAAGGCTCTGCTTTCATAATTAATGTATGAGGATTAAAATAATCTTCGAGATAAAAAACCCAATCTTCTCGATTTGCGTTTGAAATAAAGTCTAAGTTATAATAAAAAGTTTCTAGTGAAGAAGAGATGCCATCTAGATCTTTGGTTATTCCCAAAAAGCCTTCCTTTTCTCGAATAGTATTTGCTATTTCTATGATCAATTTATTCATAGATTTTACAGAATCTAAACAAGGCTTGATGTCCACCCCTAACTCTGAAAAAAGACTGTTTTTATATTTAAAGACACTTTCTTTACGGTCTAATTTGGATATCTTTTTACCTATCTTCATTAAAAACCGATGGAGTTGTCTTTCGGAATCCACAGACAAATCTCGTAAGCTTTGAGTTTTTTCTAATAAATTTTTGTGAAGCTCTTGCTCTTGATTTAGTTTTGACTCTAAGACAGAAATCAAGCCTTTGTCTTCTGCTTTGAAATGTTGTAGTGATTTTAATATGTTTCTCAAATCAAAAAACCAAACGCTACGCCCTAAAGAACGATGACTTAACGCAGGCAAGCGATGTGCTTCATCAAATATGATATGCTCATAGGCAGGTAGTAAAGCAAAATCCAAAGATAAATCTGACAAAAACAAAGAATGGTTGATAAAGATTAAATTCGATTTCATGGCCCTTTTTTTTGCCTCTATAGCAGGGCAAGTTTTATAAAAAGGACAAGCTTCTCCAGAACAAGAGGCGGCATCACTAGCTATTTTATTCCATAAACTTTTATTTCGTGTGTAATTAAAACCTGTGTTTTCTGAAATATCTCCTGTTTTAGTCCTTTGAACCCAAGGGATCAAGACCATAAAGGATTCTATTTCTTCGGGAGCCACCAATAAATCAAAGTGAAGTAAATGTTCTTTGAATTTTCGATAACAAATGTAATTGTGACGACCTTTTAATAAACTGGCTTCGAGAGGTGGGTCAAATAAAGCTGCTATTTTGGGAAACTCTTGCTTCAGTAACTGGTCTTGCAATGCCTTAGTTGCAGTACTGATCACCACTCTTTCTCCAGAAGCTGCTTTAAGAGCTGCAGAGAGCAAATAAGAAAGTGTTTTTCCAGATCCAGTTTCTGCCTCTAGGATACTGATGCCCCCTTTTAACATATTCCGTTCTATAACATTTGCAAAGTCAATTTGATTGACTCTTGGTTTAAAATCAGCCCATTTTTGGCTCAAGATACCGCCATCTTTGATGTAGTCTTCAACTCGATCAAGAGTCTTATGGGGCACTCTTAAACTCATTTGCTCTGATTGAATATCCAGATGAATATTTAAGTCTATAGAATCCCCAATCTCATCTGTATTAAACAGTTTATTCCACACTAAATTTTTAGACACTAAGCTTAGTGCATCCAATTCAGGTTTTGAAAAAGTCTGGATCTTTTCTAATGATTTTAAAAATAAAAAGCCACAAGCTTTTGCATCTGGAAGTGCACGATGAGCTTCACTGCGTTCTATCCCTAAATACTCAATTAAAGTATCCAATCGGTGATTGACAACTTCTTGAAAAGCAATCCTAGAAACAGTTAGCGTATCAAAAACTGGATGCTCATCAAAAAATATACCCACTTTTGAAAATGCCCCTTTCAAAAAATGATAATCAAAAGAAGCATTGTGGGCGACCAAAGGATAATCTCCAATAAAAGAGCGTAACTCACCAGCAATAGTTGCAAATTCTGCCGCATTATTTAATTCTTCACTAGATATTCCTGTTAAAAATTTTATAAAAGAGCGAAGTTTTTGTTTGGGTTTTACCAAATAATTACAAGTTTTCACTGGTTTTTGGTTTTCAAAAAGCACTAAAGCGATTTCAATAATTTCATCTTTTTTAAAATCTAAACCTGTTGTCTCTAGATCTATGGCAATAAAAGAATGTGGTATTGTTAAAGACATGTTTTTCCTATGGTAATTGTGGTAAGTTTTTTATGATGGAGTTCAAATCATTTTCACCATTGACTAAAACTAAAGTATCAATGGGTGCACGCCAGCCCAAGCCATAACGAAAAGGGGCTACGCCACCCACTTCTGGATTTCCATTTTTATCACTATAATAATAATCTACTATATATTTTCCTTCTAACAAATTACCCATTGTAAAATGTCCACTAGGGAGAAGACGAGTTTTGTGAGTTTTTCCTGTTTCAATGGAGCGTAATCGAATCATGGAAGGGGCTTTTGTGTTTTTAAGGTGACCTTTTAAAGTAGCTTGCTTTAATTGAGAAACTGTTTCAAAACGGAGCAAAACAGAGTGTTTTTCTGAAATCACAGTATCTCTGTGACCAGTAGAATCAGAGGATTTTAACAGGGTGTCCAGCCTGACTTGTAAGAGCTCTATTTTTGCATCTGTAGGGAAATTTTCTTTTGGCTTGATACGCAAGGCGTTTACATTTGTTTTTATTGCAGAAACAGGTGTCGTGTCTTTATGAATTAAAAGTTTGAAACTATTTAAAACAGAATCATTGGAAAGGGCTTTATTGTAAAAAATGTCTATAGATTCGTATGGAAACACATTTTTCGCTCCATTTTTGGGATAAAACTCTGCTATTCTTGCCTCTAGAGTGTCTCCCAAGCGGTCTTCCCAGCGTATTTCATAAGAATTCCTTAGCGTATCCAAAACGCGATCCAAAGAATCTTTGGCATACAAACACTTAAACTCATACAAAGAACCTTTTTTGAGTTGTTTTTCGAAAGAATATAAAATGTAAGGAGAATTAGGGGCCTTAAATACAGCCGTGGGGAAAATAGTGTCTTTTGCATTTGGCATTAAAAAGCAGTTCTTTTTTGAAAAGAAAAAAGGCTCCCAGAAAACGGGACGAGAAAACTCTGCTTGTAAAAGTTCTGCTCCTACTTGAGATATTTTTTCTAACTCTAAAAAGCTGGTGTCTTGATCTTGAAGAGCAATCCATACAGAATCTTGGTAAGACTCATTCAATGAAATATCTTTTTCGTAAACGCCCACCCATTCTGTGCTAAGATCCACGCGTCTATTTGCATTTAGGTCCACAAAGGCGAGCACCCTATATTGCCCCGAAGCCAAACCCTTGAAGTGAAAAAAACCATTACTATCTGACTGTGTTATGTACAAGGGAGCTTCTTGAGTCAACAGCGGGATAGAGTCTGGATATTCGCTTAAATACCTCTTTGATTTTCTTTCTTCTTTTCCCATTAAAAACAAAGCAATGCTCGGGTATGTCTTGTTTTTTAGCATTTCCGGGCTGAGCATGACCCTTCCTGTCAAACTGAGAGAATCTATAATAGAGCCCGTAGAAAAGGTCAATTGAAATGGCTTTGCAATTGAATTTCCTCTTAAATCCTTTAGACCATTGGCAATAGTCAAGGTATAAGTTGTATTAGAATCCAAAATAGAATTAGAGCCAAGCCACAATTCTTTCCCCTTTACTTTCATTTGTAGTTTTTTTTCTATCGGAGGCGATATGCTTATTGCACTCATAGGGATTGTAGGTGAAATCCACTCATCAAAAATCAACTTCACATTTAATTCTGGACTTTGGTTTATCGATTGAGGTGCAGGAGACACAGCTGCAACCCGAGGCGGCAATTTGTCTTCTGGTCCCCCCGATGGTGCTACCTGTGTTGCACAGGAAAGCAAAACAAAGAAAAACCCTAAAAAAAATAAGTGTTTAAAATGCACCTAAACCTCTATACCTATACTCCAATCCAATGGATTATTTTACCTAAACGAGACCAACGAATTTTGAATGGAATACGCCACCAAGTCAATGGATTTGTTAAGGAAAAAGTTTGGTCTGCATTTTCAAAAGAAAAGTAAATGATAAACGCCTTTGCTTTAATATTTTGCTGGCTTACAAAACCCCAAAAACGACTGTCTGCTGAATTGTCTCGATTGTCTCCCATCATAAAATACACTGGGCTTTTCACTACATACTTAGAAACAAGCTGACCATTTTTTTTGATTTGCTTTTTGAGTTCATAAAAAGAAGTTTTTTCATGTAAAGAATCTGATGTATTTTCTGTCAAAACCTCAAGAGAATCTGTTAAAGTTTCGTGCTTGCTTTTATTTAACAAAGCAATATTATATTCTAAATCTAAAAGCTGCCGGCCTTCGAAATACTCATAATCTACCACCCTTTTAAAACCAGAAGAGCTTGCTCTCTCGTCTATCCTCGATAAAAAGCCTGTTTTTGTATGTTCCTTAAAAAACTGAAAAGGAATACGGCCTGAAACGGTGTCTCCATATTGAATTTGCTGCGGGAATTTTTGACTATAAGCAAACAAAGTGTGCAACAAAAAATTTCTATCGCCTTCCACTGGAACTTTAAAGTTTTCAAAAACATATTCATTCTGTTCTTGAGCATCTTTCAATAGACTCAACTCCAATTCTATATTGTCTTTAGGGTTTTCTTGAACCATCAAAGAACGAACCCACCACAAAAGATCTAAAGGCATAGAATCAAAAACTAGAGTGTCCCCAGGCTTAGGAATCTGCATGCTTGGCAAATGATCACGAGACGAGAAAGATCGAAAATCGGCGGTATACTTGCCTCTTCCTGGCAAAGTTTTTTGAGGCTGCCCATTTCGAAACAAAATCCCTTTTTTTACTTGGATGGAATCTCCACTGATGGCGACGCAGCGTTTGATAAAATCTTTTGGTCCCATAGGATAGTGCACCAAACGAGGGTTATTTGCTAGAGGCTCTTTATCCCAATAAAAATTACCAAACATTAACGCATTGGCCAAATGAGTGTAGCGTTTGCGGTTGTAATCTGGATACAAGGGCTCTCCCGGGTACCTAAAGATCACAATGTCTCCTACTTTAGGAGTGCTAAGCCCAGGAAATTTACTGTCCGAAAATGGAATGGGTGAGCCATAAGTAAACTTGAGCCCTAATAAAAAATCTCCTGTTAAAAGAGAATCCTCCATGGAGCCACTTGGAATTTGAAAAGCCTGGACCACATACTGAATCACTACTAACGCAAAGAATATAGGGATTATAATCTCACGAAGCAAAGATTTTACTATTTTCTTGAATTTATCGATAATGCGTTTGTTTTTTATTGCCATAAGAAGTATAAAAATAGAAATAAATTAAAATAAGAAGGATGTTGCAGCCTCTATATTCCTCAATAAGCTTTACTTTTAGATTTAAAATTCAAGAAACCACGGGATATAAGAAATTAACCCTATTCTGTTCAACACATTGATTAAAAATCACGCTACAGATTCCTCACGCGTTTTACAAAATTTCGACTCACTGGTACACTTGTTTTGCTCTTATCGTTTAATATAATCTTTAAACGCCCGGCCTCTGCTCGTTGGATTTCGGCTATTGCTGGAATTGAAACTAAATGTGCACGATGTACTCGAATAAAATCATTTGGATTTAATTTGGCTTCTAATTCAATTAAGGAAGTGTCTATTAAATATTGAGAGTTTTCTGTATATATTGTAGTGTACTTTTCTTCACTTTGAAATCGTATCACTTCCTCTATAGGGACTAGAATAGTCCTATCACCGATACGAACCTGTAAGCGAGGCGGATACTTCTCTTTCTCTTCAACAACTTTTTTTATAGAGTCCATAGATAAAAAATTCGCCAAAGACTTTTGTATTTGTTCTTGAGATTTAATGTATTTGTTGAGTTTTTCCATGGTTAATACAAATCGTTCTTCCTCTATAGGTTTTAGCAAATAGTCTATTGTATTTTCTTCGTAAGCTCTTAATGCATAGTCATCGTAAGCAGTGGTAAATACCACCATAGGGGTCTCATCTTCTTCTAAAGCTTCTAAAACCTCAAAGCCATTTAAATCTGGCATTTGGATGTCCAAAAAAATCAAATCTGGCTTTAAACTCTTTACTTTTTCTACTGCCTCTCCTCCAGAACTTGCTTCGCCAATGATCTCAATGTATTGTGAATATTCCTTTATTAACTGTTTTATACGAACAAGAGCTAAAGGTTCATCATCGATGACTAAAGTCTTTAAAAGCATGCACACTCCTTTTAAGCATTTTATAAAAATATGATCCTGACTTTAAACTATAAAATTTAAACTCCAATGAGTCTTTTCTATCAAATTATCATTCACCATTTTATTTCAAAAAAAAATGTTTTAAATCACTTTCTATTTAATTCTAAAAAAAGATGCTTATAAATCTTTTATTTCACTTTTTATTCAGGATGTACTAACACTACCCACCATAAGGTTTAATATGAATAAAAAACTTTTATTATCTGTTTTCTTGATTGTTTCAGCATCTTTTGCAAACTGGATAGATCAAAATAGCACTATCAGCACCGATTTAAATGACATTTCCTTTGTTGATAATGATTTTGGCTGGGCAGTGGGCTACAAAGGAAATCTATTAAGCACTTCAAATGGAGGAGAATCCTGGACACCTCAAAACAGCAATACCGTTCAAAACTTAAATTCAATACAAATGCTTTCCAATTCGTTGGGTTATTGTGTCGGCAATAAAGGACGTGTTTTAAAATACGAAAATAATATTTGGACACCTATAAATCCAAGCGAGACCCGTGATTTTTTTGGTGTTTTTTTATTAACGAAAACACAGGATGGGTTGTAGGAGATTGGGGCCGACTTTACTTCACATCTGATGTGTTTTTATGTTGAGTGAAAATGAAGGTTGGGCTGTAGGGACTACAGGTCGAATTATAAAATACGATGGAAAAACATGGAGTCCAGTTGAATCAACCGTAGATACAGAGCTTTTGGCAGTTCATTTTTTAGCCCCTGATTTTGGTTTCGCAACAGGTAAAAATTCTACCATCTTATTTTTTGATGGACAGTCGTGGACCCCTCAAAATTCGGGACTAGAAAACACTAGCGATCACATTGAGATGCCCCCAAGTGATGGACACTTGAAGTGATAGTTTCTATTCATAATTTAGCTATATATTTCCTAGGTGATATCATACCTAAAGAACTATGTGGTCTAATTTCGTTGTAAAAATCTCTCCAAC
>JAAYJH010000111.1 GCA_012523035.1 Fibrobacter sp. | reverse complement strand
TGAAATGCCTTGCGAAAACCGTGCCAAGAATGCACCGTCATTGCGTGGCAATCTATGTGAAAACCGTGCCAGAAATGTAAAGACAAACGAAGTTTAGGTGTAATTTGTACCAGAACAATGGTGTAAAAGCGTGTTTAAAATGGGAGGCTAAACTGTGCGAAAACCGTGCCAAAAAGCTTTGCATGCCTGTGTGAAACACCTTGCGAAAACCGTGCCAGCGGTAAAAAGGCTTTGATTTTAAAAGAAATGTTAATTATAGTCGATTTCTGCAATCACCAAACGGTTTCCTCCTTCTTGAGCAGCTTGTTCAAGTGCTCTATAGGCTTCGTCCATCAGACCTTGAGCTGTATGTGCGTTTTGAGGTAAATTGGCCACTCCAACACTTAGAGTGCTCGCTAAAGTAAACTTTCCATACTCAATTTTTAAGGCTTCAATTTCTCTTCTTATTTTTTCTGCTCGGTCTCTAGTAATGAATTGATCTGCACCTGGAAGTATAATAGCAAAAACAGATTCATTGAAACGACAAGGGATATCTTCGGCTCGTATGTATCCCGGCAAGCGTTGTCCAATTTCCCAAAGGAGTTGGTCTAAAGCATTTTGATTTAGTTTTTCTAAAATTTCCTCTAGATGATCGGGATAAATCATAATCATACCAATTGGAGTGCGATGCCTGTTAGCAGCATGTAATTCTCTTTGTAGTGATTCTTCCATATACCGTCTATTATACAATCCCGTTAAAACATCTCTAATACTATTTTTAACTAATTTCATTTCACAATCTTGTTCTGCCACATAAAGACCAAAGGTAGAAGTCACCACATTTAACTTAGTTTTCCAGTCATTAAGGTCTTTTTCATTTGCAATTTCATCTATTTGTATTGTCAGCACTCCAAAATGTTCGCCAGCACCTTCTATTGGAACACAAAAAGCATATCCCTTTGGGCGATGTTTCAAATGAGTGCACCCATAATTTTCAAGACCACTAAAAAAATCCGTAACGACAATTTTCCCGGTTTCAATAGACACACACTCTATAGAGCTAATTTGTTCTTCTCCAATTTTATGGATCCCATATTGAAATATTGCCTCTAATTCTGTCTGTTTGCCATTGTACATGTATAATATACCAGAAGAATTTGGAAATATTTGAGGAAGAATTTCTGAAAAGTTCTCTATTACTTCACTAAAAGGACGATTTTTTTGCAATAACAAGCAAAAAGATTCCCACTCCGAAAATGGAAAGACATTGGTTTCAACATTTGCTTCTACAGAGGCTAAGGGACGCTCTTCTAAAGGAATAGTCTCAGGATTTTCACTCTGACTTTTTGGAAGTACAGCCATTAACTCTGTCTCTAAACTCTCTTTTGACTCCAGTAGTTCTTTATTCTTTTTAGATAATATGGTGAAAAAAACAGCACCCAGTCCAGTCCCCCAAAGGCCTATGAACATAAACTTTTCCAATAAAGGGAGTTTAGTTATGGGTAAAGAGTAAACGACAACCACACTCAATAGAAAGCAAAATGTCCATATAAGATATAAAAACCAGCTCATATACAATAATTTACCTTTTTTTTAATTAAAAAAAAGAACTTTATACTTTTTAATTGTAAAAAGCTTTCTATCTTTGAGCTTATATGAATATTTTAGAAAAACTGGCTTTAATTTTACCTTTAGTTGAAAATCCAGCCCGTTATATTGGAGGGGAAGCCAATAGTGTGCTCAAAAATCACTCTGAAGTTTTGAGTAAAATGGCTTTTGTTTTTCCAGATACCTATGAAATAGGCATGTCTAATAATGGTGTGCGAATTTTATATCATCTTATTAACAAAGAACCCGATTTGCTTTGTGAAGTGGCTTTTGCTCCTTGGCCAGATATGGCAAAAGAAATGCAAAAACACTCCATTCCTCTGTACACACATGCTTCTTGGACTTCTATTTCTCAATTTGATATAGTGGGGATCACCCTACAAACAGAACTTAATTTCACCAATGTTCCCTATGTTTTAGAGCTTGGTTTTATCAATGCTTGGAGCAAAGATCGAAAAGAAAACGAGCCTTTTGTGATTGGTGGTGGCCCTGCAGTAGCCAACCCCGAACCCGTGGCTGATTTTTTTGATGCTTTTGTGATTGGAGATGGCGAAGAAGTCACCCCCCAATTGATGAGATTGATTGGAAAGGGTAAAAAACAAAAGAAATCAAGACTAGAAATTTTAAAAGACCTATCTCTTTTAGATGGAGTTTATGTCCCATCGCTCATGGAACTGTCTAAAAACTCCTTTGGACAATTAGTGCCAAAATCACCGGCTACTGGCTCTTACGCTTCTACAAAAGGTGTTCGTCGTTTATTTATACCAGAGATGAAAGCCGAATACTACCCCATTCAAAATTTAATCGCCAATTCTAAATCCATTCACAACCGATTTAGCATTGAAGTCATGCGTGGTTGTACGCAGGCTTGCCGTTTTTGCCAAGCTGGGATTTGGTACAGACCTTGTCGAGAACTTCACCCCGACACAGTCATTGATATTGCCAAACAAGGAATCCTCGCTACAGGAGAAAGAGAACTTGGACTGCTTAGCTTGTCTACCGCAGACTACCAGCCTGTAGAAGCACTGGCAGACTCTCTTATTGATGACAGCTTTTTTAGTAATATCGATGTTTCTCTTCCAAGCATTAGGGTGAATAGCTATGGTCAGTCTTTGGCTGGGAAAGCTGCTGCATTAAAGGGTGGGAGAAGCACCACCTTTGCTCCAGAAACGGGTTCTCAAAGGATCCGTAAAATGATCAACAAAACGATAAGCAACGAAGACATGTACAATGCTGCAGAATACGCTTTTGCCAATCATTTCAATAAAATCAAGCTTTACACTATGATTGGTTTTCTCACTGAAAACCTAGAAGATATGGAAGAGTTTTGCGAATTGATCGACGAACTAGTGAAAATTGGTCGCCGATATTCTAAAAGAAATCAAATTGTAGTCAGTATAGGTGTTTTTATTCCAAAAGCTTTTACCCCCCTACAATGGTCTCCTTTTGTGGACCAAGAGACTGCAGAAAAACACATCCAGTTTGTTAGGGAACGCTTTTATAGGCACCCCAATGTACGCATCTCCTGGAGTGATTGGGATACTTCTTTATTAGAAGCTTTTTATAGTAAAGGAGACAGGAGTTTATCTAAACTTATTTATCACGCTTATCAAAAAGGACTTGTTTTTGAAAGTGATTCTAAGCAAATTCAGCCCCATATTTGGAAAGAAATCTGGAATGATTTTAACATCGATTTGTCGTGGATTTTTGAAACAAAAGATTTAGATGAAGTCTTCCCTTGGGATTTTATCCACGCAGGAGTCTCCAAAAACTATCTAAAAATAGAATGGAACAAAGCTTTTGATGAAAACTCTGCTCCAACCCCTAATTGTAAATGGGGAGACTGTCAAAAATGTGGCATTCCTGGTCTTGGAAAAGATATTATCCTTGCCCCTAAGCCCGAAAAGTATGCAGCTCCTAGTCGAAGCCCTCAAGAAATTAAAGAACTCATTCAAAGTCGCAAAAAGACACAGGGACCAGGTTACCTTTATAAAATCACCTTTAAAAAAACTGGAATGAGTCGCTTTTTACCTCACCAAAACACTTTAAGTCACTTTGAAAGGATCTTTTTTAGCCTAGATATCCCAATAAAATTCAGTGAAGGTTTTAGCCCTAAACCTAAAATTTCTAATACAGGAGCACTGCCCCTTGGCTTAGAAACCCATTGTGAAATAATCAGTATAGAATTGCTCGAAAACTTAGACCTAAAAGAAGATGCTCGCTCCAAACTCTTACAAAAACTGAATCATATTTTACCCGCTGGATTAGAAATTATAGACATAGAAAGGATTACTGAAAAACTTTCTAAAAAAGTTCCAAAAGCGATGCAATTTATGCACAAAGCAGATTCAATTCCCCAAAATTTAGAAGCAAAGTTTCTCAAAAAAAATTTACCTACTGTTTCTAACCACCGTGGGCATGCTATAGATTTAAATGAACACATTATAGATTTAAATATCAATGAAAATTGTATTTTAATCACAGTGAAAACGAATAGTCAAGGGACTTGTGTGAGTCCTTACACTATTTATGGAGCTTTATTGTCTAAAGACCCTAGCGACACTCAATTAGACCTAAAGTCCAGAACACTTTTAATACAAAAAACTACCATTATTTGGTAAAGGAGTAACACATGAAAAAACTTATCTTCATTTTAAGTTTAGTTTTTTTTGCAAATGTTTTTGCAAACGAAAACGATAGCTTTTCAAAAACAAATAACAAAAACAATGCACCCATTGTAGGAATAGGCTTCAATCTTTTTTCTGGTTCTAGTGAATGGCGAGCCACTTATCGTTTGGATCAAAGCCTAGCTATTTTTTTGCTCTCTAACTTTGCAAGAAATTCATATGATAACTCCACAGATGCAAGTTATAATTTTTCTTTAGGCCTGGGAGCTTCTTTTTCTTTAGCCGTAAACCCTCTCCCTCTTTATGTCGGGGCCACAGCTAAATACATACACCCTGCAACCAATCAAAATGGTGTGGCTTTTAATGTATTTGGAGGTGCAAAAGCCATATTCTTAAATGCTTTTGAAGTGGCTGGAGAACTTGGTGTTTACGCTAGGTCGGTTTCAAATTCCAATGAAATTTCTTTAAGACCTGCTATTTATCTTTCTTGGTTCTTTATTTAAAATGCAAGCTATTCTGGTCGGTTATGGAGCAATGGGACAAAGGCATCACAAGCGACTCTTAGATTTAGGGGTGTCTTTTATCACTATTTTAGACTCCGAATCAGACTGGAATACTTTTAAAAAATCAATACATTCTATTTCAAGACACGATACTTTTGCACTGATTGCAAGCCCGGCGAACACTCATGCCAAATATGTTTTATTTTTTTTAAAACATGGCTTTCCTATTTTTGTTGAAAAGCCTCTTGCGATTCACCCCGATGAAATCCAAGCGATCTTAAAAGTTAAAAAAAAACATCAAACTCTTTTTGTGGGGCATTCAGAGCGTTATTCCCCATTATTTCAACGCTTCTCTCAGGATTTTATAAAAAACAAAAATTCTATACGAAAGATGAAATTTATTCGCTCTAACCCTCCGAGTCAAAGGGGTTTAGATGTTCCAGTGACTTTAGATTTGCTTGTGCACGATTTGGATTCTTTTTTTTCATTATTTTCTCCACTTTCTGGGCTTCAATTTGATATAACTCATGCGGAAATGAGTTCTACAGAAGATTCCGCAAAATTAGAGCTTAGCGTCCACATGGAACACAAACTAATAGTGGAGTTTTATGCCCATAGAAACGCCACAAAAATAGAAAGAAGGGTCGACATTTTTGAAACACACCAATCCAAATCTTATCCGCTCTTGTTCAATAAAAATACTGAGCACGACTCTTTATTTTACGAATACCAAGCCTTTTTTGAAGCTTTAAAAGACTCCAATAAAAACAAAGAAACACTAAACGCAGCCTGTTTGGCTGTGGAAACCGCTTTTAAAATAAAAAAGACCACCGCGTAGGGAGAACACGGCAATCTTTTTTTATACTCAGGGGTATGAGTATTTTTAATTGTAATATTGCATCTTATTTAAAATAAATCCTGATTTATTTTATCTGATGCAATCGAACCAAACGCAGCTTGCCCTCTTTTATAAGCTGGTTGTAATAGCGTTTCAGATTTATTGTAATCTTCAAAACTATCTCCATACGAAGTGTCTTTTGTGTTTCGTATTTCTTCTTGACTTTCAAAGTTTTTAACATTCAAGTCTTCTGTTTCAAAAAAACTGGATTGCGAAACACCATTGTTATTTTCATTCATAGAAGCTTTACCCAAAAAATGATTGCCAGTAGGTGGATTTAAATCCCACGAATCTGTTGGTAAATTTCTAGCTAAATTTCCGAACTGTGTTGTGCTTCTTGGAGATGCCTGTTGTCGATCGTCAGTTTTTGTTAATTCTCTCTCCATCTCTACAGGTATTTGTTCTTCTTTTGGTGGTGTAGAGCCAAAACCTGTAGCTATCACAGTGATACTCACCCTTTCTTTTAAGTTAGGATCTACTATATCTCCAAAAAAGACTTCTAAATCTTCATTTGGTCCAGCTGCATTTTGAATATGCTTCATAGCCGCATTAAATTCTGACATGGTGAAGTTTTCTCCGTGAGAAATATTCACAATAACACCTTTGGCCCCTTCAATGCTCACCCCTTCTAAAAGTGGAGCCTTGATGGCATATTCAGCTGCTTTCAGAGCTCTATCTTCTCCTTCTGCAAATCCTGTACCCATCAGTGCATCTCCACCATCTTTTAAAACAGAGTGAATATCACTAAAGTCTAAATTGATGGTCCCGTGACGATGCGTTATAGAACAAACACTTTTCACGGCATTTCCAAGTATTTCGTCTATTTTGACATAGGCTTGTTCTGTAGTACAAGAGTCTTCAATAATCTCCATCACTTTTTCATTTTGAATGACAATAATACTGTCTACAAATTGTCTAAGCTCAGCCACCCCTTTTGCTGCATTGCGAGCTCTCACAGGGCCTTCGTATTCAAAAGGAAGCGTCACCACAGCTACAGTTAAAATACCTAGCTTTTTAGTGATTTCGGCCACCACGGGAGCAGCTCCCGTTCCTGTACCTCCACCCATACCAGCTGTGATAAAAACCATATCGCAGTCTTTTAACTCTTGTTCAACTTCATTCTTATCATCTGTGATAGCAGCACGCCCTTGGGCTGGTTTACCTCCAGCACCCAAATTTTTAGTTTGTCTAGCACCTATTGGAATTTTCTTTGCAGCTAAACTATTTTCTAAAGCTAGCATGTCGGTATTGATGGCTATAAAATCAACTCCATCTATGTCCATAGCATGCATTCTATTCACGGCATTTCCACCGGCACCGCCTATACCTACAACCTTAATTTTGGCTTTACTATTAAGGTTTTCGGCTATAAATTGCCTGGGTTTTACTTCTATATCTATGTTGTTTTCAGATGTACTCATTTTGTTCTCCCTGTTGAGTTAAAAAACATTCTTAATTAATTCTGTGATTTTCGAAAAAACTTTTTTAAGGTGTTTTGTGATTTCTTGAATCCCCTCTTCTTTTTTTCTTTTTTTTCTATACTTCTCTGCATAATAAAGCAAACCAATCCCTACAGAAAAAGAAGGATTTTCAATACTATTGCCTAAGCCTAGGTCTCCCTTAGGACAGCCTAAACGAACTGGTTTACGAAATATTTCTCTTGCTAATTCTACTATACCTTCTGTGTTTGCTGTTCCACCAGTCAAAACAACGCCGGCACCCATCATATCAAAAAAACCGCTTTTTTCTAGTCGATAAGCTATAATTGTTAAAATTTCTCTCAATCTAGAATGCATCACTTTAGCCAAGTGTTTCTTAGAACAAGGTACATCTCCTTGTCCTCCGATTCCAGGAACATAAATTTCTTCGTCCTCTAAAATGTTAGAAAGGGCTACGGTACCATGCTCAATTTTTAATTTTTCTGCTCTAGCAATAGAAATTACTGGATTAAAACTTTTTGTGATATCTTTGGTGACAATATCTCCAGCATGATTGAATGATGCTGTAAAATACACAGAATCATTTTTAAATACCGCAATATCAGAAGAGGCTGCTCCTATATCAATAATAGTGACTCCTAGTTCTTTTTCTTCTTCATCCAAAATAGCGTAGCTAGATGCAAGTGTTTCTAATACTGTATCGTTCACATCAAATCCAGCACTTTCAACTTTTTTTCTATGCCGTTCTAAATCCAATTCTCTATACACTATAATTTTAAGATCGGCTTTTAATTGCACCCCACACATTCCAATTGGATTTTTAATTCCAGTCACGCCATCTAAAGTATAATGAGCCGGGAATTTATGCAATATAACTCCAGCAGTTTGAGGTATGGTCGTAGCCGAATGAATAATACTTTCCACATGAGCTTGAGTGACTTCCTTTTTGTTGGGATCGATTGTAGTGGTTCCACTAACCGTTAAAGTATGAATATATTCATCTGCGATTCCTAAATAAAGCTCTTTTATATCCTGTCCCGACATCATTTCTGCATTTTTAACAGCATTTATTATTGCTTCTTTTAAAAACGATAAATCGGAGTGAGGCTTCACAGACAATTTTTCTTCAGAGATACCTACCACTTTAATTTTGTCATTTTCTAAAACCCCAATACACACCAATATCTTAGAATCTCCAATATCAATGCTGGCAATCACATCTTTTTGGTTATTATTTTTATCCATTTCCATACCTCTTTTTGCTCGATTTTATATATGCAAAGCCAACAAACCGCATATCCACTTCATTTGCTTCTTTTAAGTCGGCAATAGAACTTTGAGTCAATAATTTAAACTGCTCAAACTGTTTACTCTCCCACGCATGTATATGAAATAGCGTTTTAAAACGAAGGTCTCTAAAAAAAACTTCTATACTTTGCGTTTGCTCATTTATACAAACTTGAGAAAGTTTCTTGTAGAGGTTTTCGTCTGTTTCTTTCATGTCATTTAAAAATTCTGTGATCAGTTTCAATTCTTCAGAGTTTTTAAAGTCTATCACAGGTAAATGGTAGGCAGAAGCAATTGAAGCGGGTAACAAACTGGACTTTTCTGAATAAACTTTCCATACACCACCTTCTAAACTAAGCATCAAAGGTTTCACTTCTGTAATTGCAATTTTTAAGGAAGAAAAAAATGAGCGGTTCAAGTCTACAGATTTCACCGTTGGATTTTCTAAAATTTTGTTTTTAAGAAGATCCATATCTAAATCTCCCATATACATTCCAATACTCAAACCAGAACTCCGCATTAGTTCTTCATAAGAAATAGTTTCATTGCCTGTTATTTCTATTGTTTTTAGTGTCCGTAATTTTTTAAAGTCTAAATTTTTCAAATGACTTTTAAAATTCCATGCTCCTATCCCTATAAAGACTAGTAATAGTGAAAAAACCCACCCTTTTTTAAAAAACCATTTTAGAAGTGAAAGTGTTTTATTTTTTACTTTTTCTTTTCGTGCTTTTTTTCGACGCGAAGCGTTATAACCTATACGACGGCCATAAAAAGTGGTATCATCTTTAAGCATTTAACACCTCTAACAACTTATTTCCTTCTAGCCAAATATTACCCGCTCCCATAAAAATGACAATATCGTTTTCTTTTAGTTCTTTCTTTAGTTTTACAACAAGCTCATCATCTTTCAAAATGTAGTGAGCATCTCGGTGGCCTCGATTTTGTGCACTTCTCACCACCAAATCACCAGTTACCCCTTCTATAGGAGCTTCTCTAGCGGGATAAATGTCAGTGCAATAAAACACATCACAATTTCCAAAAGCTGTTCCAAATGCTTCATGAAGATCTCTTGTTCTAGAGTAAAGATGTGGTTGGAATACCACGACCAAACGCTTGTTAGGATAGGCATCTCTAAAACCTTGTAAAGTCGCTTCTACCTCTGTTGGATGGTGTGCATAATCATTATAAACAGAAATGTTTTTTGCCTCTCCCATCAATTCAAAACGACGACGCACTCCCTTAAAATCAGAAACAGCATTTTTAATAACCGATAAAGGTATTTTTTCTTCGACTGCAAGAGCAATGGCTGCAGTGGCGTTTAACACATTGTGTTTTCCTGGTTTTTTAAACTCAAAACTTTCTAAATATTCATTGTTTTTATAAATATCAAAATGAGAAACTTCACTTTTTGTTTCTAAGTTTTTAATTCTATAAATAGCCTGGCTACTAAAACCATAGGTGACCACAGGTTTTAATAGCTTTGATAAAATCGATTGTATGTTCAAATCATCTAAACAAAGAATCACTTGACCATAAAAAGGCACTTTATTGGCAAACTCTATAAAAGCAGCTTTAATTTCTTCTATATTTTTATAGGTGTCCAAATGATCTTCATCAATATTGGTGATCACTGCAGAGCTAGGCATCATCGATAAAAAACTGCGATCAAACTCATCGCTTTCTGCAATTAAATACGATCCTCGCCCCACTTGAGCACCACTCCCCTTCCCTTTGACTACACCACCTAATATTACCGTTGGGTCTAAACCTGCTGCCTCCCATATAGCTCCTACTATAGAAGTGGTTGTGGTTTTTCCATGAGTCCCTGCTATAGCCAAGGTGTATTTTAATCGCATCAATTCACCCAGCATTTCTGCTCTACGAATAATGGGAATATGTCGCATTTTAGCTTCGATTAACTCTATGTTATCCTTTCCAATTGCAGAAGAATACACCACTAAATCCACACCTTCTACATTTTTTGCCGCGTGATCTTTTTTTATTGAAATACCGATCTTCTTTAGATATTCTATGGGCTCTCCACTTCCTGTGTCAGATCCTGTGACCACAAATCCATTTTCGTGTAAAACTTCGGCTATACCCGACATTCCAGATCCACCAATACCTACCAAATGGAGTTTTTGAATGCGTTTTCTGCTCATTAAAGTCATAAGCCCGCCTCTTCTTTTAAAATAATCTCTGCAATCTCTTCTGCCGCTTTTGGGTTTCCTAATTTTTTAGCAGCCATTGCCATTTCTTTTAGTTTTTGTGGATGATCTAATAGTGACTCGACCTTTTCCCAAAGTTCATTTTTCTCATGATCTAACTCGACCAAGCAGGCTTTTTCTTTTTCTACTACACGAGCATTTTGCTCCTGATGATTCGCCGTAGCATGCGGATAGGGTACTAGTATCGAAGGCTTAGCAAAAGCTAAAATTTCTGCAAGTGCAGAAGCCCCTGCTCGACTCACAATTAAATCCGCATGAGCAATATACGAGTATATATCCTCTATAAATGTACAAACGGTGACATTAGGTAAAATCCCCAAACGCTCTTGGATTCCCTTTGCATTTTTTGCTCCTGCTTGCCAAACTACATCCACATCATCTCTATTGGTTATTTTGGCTATAGATTCTTCTACTTTATTATTAATCCCGAGTGCTCCTTGAGAACCACCCATAATAAACACAGCTTTTTTCTTGTCCGAAAATTCAGCGGGGCGTTTTAAATCCTTAATGTCTGGAAGAGCTCTAATAGGGTTCGCAACCACTTTAATCTTAGGGTGATCAAATGCTTTTGCAGCTTCTTTAGAAGTCACAAATAGCATAGAGGCATAGCGGGCACCTTGTTTATTGGCTACCCCTGGAACTGCATTTTGTTCTTGGATATACACTCGTTTTTTTAAGCGTCCAGCAGCCACCACAATAGGAAAAGAAACAAAGCCTCCAGTGGCAATAATCACATCTGGGTTTAATTTTTCTATCAATCTCTTGGCATAAATATAAGAGCGACTCAATTTAAATGGCAGTTTCAAATTTTGTAAAAAAGACCCTCGACGAAGAGGCTCTGCGGTCATTTCATAAAAGGGCCATAATGGAGAAACCAACCGTTCTTCCATAGAACCCGCTCTTCCCGAAAAGAAAATATTTTGGACACCTTTGTTTTTTAAACTTTCTGCTATAGCTAAAGCAGGGAACACATGCCCACCAGTGCCTCCGCACACAAATAAAAACTTTTTTTGTATCATTATATTGACCTCATAGAATATGCAGCTGATTTTAGAGGGACTTCTTTTATTCTATCCCCTTTATTTGGATTGGATATACTCAAAAGCACACCAATAGAAATCAAAGAGGCTATCAAATTACTACCCCCATAACTAATGAAAGGCAAAGGCTGTCCCGTGGTTGGAAGTAATCCGATACTCACAAAAACATGTAAAATCACATTCAAAGAAATCGAAGAAGTAATAGCAATAGCCAAAAGCTTGGCAAAACGAGTTTTTGCATTTCTTGCAATCACAAATCCTCGATATGTAAAAACCCCAAATAAAACAAATACAATTCCAAAAGTACCCACAAACCCCATTTCTTCTCCAATCACAGCAAAGGCCACATCTTTGTGTGCCTCAGGGAGAAATCCCAGTTTTTGAGTTCCCCGTGCTATCCCTGTGCCTAAAATGCCTCCATTTCCAAGAGCTACTTGCGAATTGATCAATTGATAAGAGGATTCAGGGTATTTTTGAGGGTCCCACCACGCTTTGATTCTATTCAACCTATAAGGTTCCATAAAACCCACCACTACAGCCAGCAACAAAAACAACAAAATGGTCATACTTAAGTGTGAAAGTCGAACCCCAGCAACAAAAAGCAAGATAAAGGCTGTCACTATTAATATAATTGCCATTGAAAAGTTAGGTTGCTTCATCAAAAGAACACTAGCTATAAAAACACCCACCAAAGGAGAAATAAAGCCCTTTCCAAAGTCTTGAATTTCATTCCCTATTTTCACTAATTTCATACATACAAAAGCTAATAACGGTAATTTCATAAATTCAGAAGGTTGTATAGTCATAAATCCTAAAGAAATCCACCGCACCGCACCCTTGACCTCTGTTTGAGTGAGAACCAAATAAAACATCATCGATAAAATGATAAAAAACGCTGGTCTAGCGTATTTAAATAGGAAATAATAATCCAGTTTAGCAAAGAAAAACATTAAAACTAAACCAATCAATATTCTTTTTAAATGAGAAAACACATAAAACTCTTGAGAAAAACCTTTTTGATGTGCAAAAGAAGAAGTACCAGTATAAATCACAATCACTCCAGCGGCTAAAAGCACTAAAATTGTAATCAATAAAGGCATATCTATGTTTTTTGCAAATATGGATTTCATATTATATCTCATAAACCGGTTCTAAACGAAGCAACATTTTTACTATTTCTTCCATTTTCATTCCACGAGAGCCTTTGACCAAAAGCACATCTCCAACGCGAACTTCTTCGCTCAAAAACTCCATAACTTCTTTTGTATTAGAAAAATAAAGGGCATTTTCTATAAGTAACCCATTTTCTATGGCACCCATTTGATATTCTTTGGCATCTTTACCAACGGCTATCAACAAGTCAATGTTTTTTTCGGGGATCAATCGCCCTATCTGATGGTGTAAGCTCGTACTTTCTTTTCCCAATTCAAACATATCTCCAAGAATGGCTATACGCCTCCCTTTAATATGATTAAATCCTCCGATGGTTTCTAAAAGCATACGAGTAGAAGCAGGATTCGCGTTGTAACAATCAGCCACAATTTGGAAACCATTTGCTTTGTGTAGTTCCATACGCATATTAGAAGCTTTAAATTCACTCAAAGCCAAAGCTATTTCTGATTTTGGAATTTTCATGGTAATTCCTACTGCAATGGCTGCCAAAGCGTTATAGATATTATGAACTCCTGCTACATTCAACTTGTATTCAGTGCGTCCCACTCTAAATGAAGCACAAGCATTTTCATCCCACTTAATATCTGTTGCTTTTATCACTCCTCGTCGTATTCCAAAAGTAAGCACTTTATATCTTTTAGTGCTTCTTATTTTTGACAAATAAGGATCATCAGCATTGATTACCAGCACACCATTATTTTGAATTCCTGCTACAATGTCTTTTTTTTCTTTGAACACATTTTCTAAAGAACCCAAGCCTTCTAAGTGACTGGCTCCCACATTGGTAATAACAGCAACATTGGGTTCTACCGCCAATGACAAGGGTTTAATTTCATTAAATCCACTGGTCCCCATTTCTACAACGGCCATCTCATGGCTATGTTTCAATTGAAACAAAGTCATAGGCACACCAATATGATTATTAAAGTTTCCTTGAGTGGATAAGGTGTTGAATTTTCTAGAAAGCACTAATCGTAACATTTCTTTGGTCGTTGTTTTTCCATTGCTACCTGTGACCGCTACTTTTTTTACTTTGAATCGTTTTTGATAGCCCCTTGCCAAAGAAAGTAAAGCTTTTGTAGTATCCTTTACTGGTGCATAAATTTTTATTGGGTTCACATTTTCATTATTTTCATTAATAACACTCATCACAGCTCCTTTTTCTGCCGCATTTTCCAAAAAATCATGGGCATCAAAATTTTTTCCTTTCAAAGGCCAAAAAACGCAGCCTTTTTTTAATTCCCTGGAGTCCAGGCAAAGCATTACTTTTTTCTTTGCATCTAATGCTTTTAAACCTACAGCTTTAGTCTCTAGGATTTCACACATTTCATCGATACTTAGATCCAAATTAAAAAGCATTAAACACCCTCCTCACCTCTTCTCTATCGTCGAAAGGATGTTTTACATTTCCAATAATCTGATAGTTTTCGTGTCCTTTTCCTGCAATGATCAAGCAGTCTTTTTCTTTCATTTCCAAACAAGCCATTTGGATAGCTTCTCGTCGATTTTCTACTACTCGAACATTTTTTTGATTTTTAACACCAAAAAGTATATCCTCTATAATTTGCATCGGATTTTCTGTCCTTGGATTATCAGAACTGAGCCACACCAAATCTGCTGCCATAGAAGCGATTTCACCCATTAAAGGTCGTTTTTCTTTGTCTCTATCTCCACCGCATCCAAACAACACAGTCAAACGCCCTTCACACAAGGCTCTTGCCGATTTTAAAACGCGTTCTAAAGCATCGGGAGTATGTGCATAATCCACAATCACACATTTATTATCTTGATGGTAAACCATTTCAAATCGACCGGGTACAAGCACCTCACTCAAAGCCCTTTGAATTTGTTCTTGCGAAATATTTAAAAACTTTGCAAAAGCCAAAACCAAAAGAAGGTTGTCCACATTAAAATCACCAATCAAATTGGAACACAAAACAGAATCCAAAACACTAGGCACTGTTAAACAGAGTTTAGAGTTTTCAAGTTTAGAAGATTCTAAATATACAGAGGCAATTTTTCTTTTTTCTCTGGATACCGCTATTTTATTGTCTGATAAAAGCTGATATAATTGTTCCCCATACAAATTATCCACATTAATAATAGCACAAGCATCATTTGCCAAATATTTTGTGAAAAGTTTCACCTTGGCCTCAAAATAATGACTCATAGTGCCATGATAATCTAAGTGGTCTTGAGTTAAATTACTAAAAAGAGCCGTATAAAACAGAAGACCTTCTATGCGTTCTTGTTCTAGGGCATGAGAAGACACCTCCATTATCAAGTCAGTACACCCCGCATCCACTGCATTTTTAGCAAAAGCATAGAGACTGAGCAAGCCAGGCGTTGTTAAAACAGAGTCCATCACTTTATCTGCTATCTTATTGTAAACAGTCCCAATCAACGCTGTTTTTTTACCCGCGGCATTTAATAAAGAATCCATTAAGAAGGCCGTGGTGGTCTTTCCATTGGTCCCTGTAACACCGTGAACGATTAGCTTAGAAAAAGGATTTTCAAAAAAATGAATGGCAAAATGGAGTCTTGCTTTTTTCACCGATTCCACTTTAATCCATGCTGCATTGACATCAAAAGGTGCATCGATATCTGCAATTATAAGTATAGCACCTTGCTCTAATGCTTTTTTAACATATTGTAATCTTGAACTATGAGCAAAAGAAAAAAACACAAAACCGGGCTGAACCAGACGAGAATCATCGGCTAAACCTTTAATATCATAACGAGTAAAAATAGAATTCAAATCCATATCAAACCTCATCCTTTAAGATTAATTTGCAGACTTGATCCTTTGAAATTTTTGTCATAGGAGCTGGACTTTGTTCTTTCACATAACCTTTTCCTGTAAATTCTACCTTTGCTCGCACAAGGCTCATCAGCTCTAGTGCATCTTTTAGCGTCAACCCCTTTAAATTTGGCATTTCTAAATAAGAACGATCTTTAGTGTCTAGCTCATAACTAGCTTCTTTTACAAAATCTTTTTTTTGTGAAACCACAATGCTACCATTTCCTTTTATAGAAATGAAGCAATTGTTTTTTTCAGCCATTGCTTTTGCTTTTTCTACCGTTTTACCTACATAATTTAGATCACAAGCTTGATTCTCTTCTATTTGCACTAAGTTATAAGGTGTTGGAGATAATTTCGGATGAAAATAAATACTTTCCATTATATTTTTAAAAATAGGCCCAGCCGTCAAACCCCCAACAGTCACTGTTTGAGGATCATCCAATAAAACTAAACACACATAACGCACATCTCTTGCAGGAGAAAATCCTATAAAAGAAGCTATCTGAGAATTTCTATCGTATCGTTTTAATTTTGGATCATATTTTTCTGCAGTTCCGGTTTTCCCTCCAAAATCCACATTCGCAATTTTAGAAGACAGCACACTTTGTGCCGTACCGTGCTCTACCACTTGATGTAGCATGTCTCTGATTTTTGCTGCACTTTGTTCCGAAATCACCCGTCTCACTTCCAAAGCTTTATTGCTTTCTATCACCGCTCCACTTTTATCTCTCCATTCTTTAATAATCATCGGTTGCATTAACTTTCCACCATTAGCAATAGCCGAAAACGCCATAACCATTTGAATAGGAGTCACCGTCAATTCATGACCGAAACCCATCGTTTTTAAAGTGCGTCCACTCCAAATATGTGGCTCTTTTAAATACCCGGTCTCTTCTCCAAGAAAATTATCTGATGTCTTGGACCCAAAACCAAAATCTCGAACAAAACGGTAAAATTTTTCTGCTCCTATTAAATCAGCTATTTTAGCATACACTATATTAGAAGAATAGGTCATCGCTTCGGTCATATCCATGCTCCCATGATCTCTGGTATCACGAATCACTTCACCATTTGGAAGCACCCACCGACCTTTTTCTCCACTTATTTTTTGTTCTGGATTGATCACCTTTTCTTCTAAAGCTGCTGCAGCGGTTATCACCTTAAAAGTAGAACCAGGTTCAAAGGAAAGAGACACTAAATCATTTCTAAATGCCCTTGAAAAAGAGCCTGTTTGTTTTTGATTGGGATCAAAAGTAGGATAACTTCCCATAGCAAGAATTTCACCACTAAAGGGGTCCACAATAATAGCACTTGCACTAGTAGCACGAAACTTTTCCACACCATCTTTTAATGCTTTCTCCACAATTTTTTGCATATCCTTGTCTATAGTAAGCACCATGTCCTTACCAGGAATTGCTTCTTCGTACGCCTTTTCCATACCATAAACAGTTTCATTTTTTGCTGTTTTCACATTTAAAGAATATCCCGCACTCCCCCTCAGCTTATCATCAAAAAGATATTCCAGTCCCATTGCTCCTTTTCCATTGTAACCCACCTTCCCTATCAATTGTGCCGCTGTTTCTCCATGCAAAAAAATACGACTATAATCCAAGAATTTATTGGATTCATCCCTAATATTATCGGCCAATACATATCCATGCCTATCCATTATCTTTCCTCTTTCGGCATAAAGATCTATTTGCTTTAAAGCTCTTTTCTTAGCTCCTTCTCGATAATGATCCTTTTCAATAACTTGGATCTGAAAACTTTGCACCAAACCCGCCAGCCAAAGCATCGCAAAAACAAAGCCAAGCCACCATAGACGATCAAAACGCATCAGTTACCCCCCACCATCATCAACTTCAAAGGCACTGTGTTATAATCAAAACCTTTTTTTTCAGCAACTTTAGATAAATGATTTAAAGAGGACATCTTATTGTTTTTTAATTCCATTTTTTTTATTTTTGCTTTTAATTCTAAAACTTCTTTTGAAAGCGAAGCTTCTTTTTCTGACAATTCAACATATCGATTTTGCAACCAAATAGGAGCAATAAAAACAAGCCCCAGAGCCAAAAAAGCCAAGAACCAAAAAGAGATTCTCTCTCTTATTTTCTTCTCTTTATTTCTTTTTTGAATCAGTTTTTTCATAGTTTTTGATACACTCTCAATTTTGCAGACCTTGCCCTTGGATTTTTTTCTATTTCATCGAAGCTCGGGAGCAAAGGTTTTCTAAGCACTTTTTGAATAGTTTTATGATTAGCACCACACAAACAAACAGGTTGTTTTACCGGACAAATACAAGCTTTCTCATAACTAGACATTGTATTTTTCACACATCGATCTTCTACAGAGTGATAAGAAATCACAAGCAAACGGCCATTTTTTTTCAAGCATTTCACCACACTATTCAAACTCTTTTCTATTTCCTTTAATTCTTCATTTATCTCCATTCGAATCGCTTGATACACCCTAGCCAAAAGCCCATTTAATTCACGCGTCTTATGTGGATACACCGACACCACCACTTCTTTAAAATCCTGTGGCATCAAATCTTCACCTAACTGTTCCACCTTTTCCAAAAGTGCTCCAGCTAGTTTATAAGACCGTTCTAAATCGGAGTTTTTAGAAAAAGCTAAAGCCAAGTCCTCTAGTTTCACTCGTCGTAAAAACTCTTGTGCATCTTCTCCTTGGCTTTGGTTCATCCTCAAATCCACAGAAAAGTCAGCAGAAAAACTAAAACCTCTTTTTGGATCATCCACCTGGCGACTACTCATACCCAAGTCATACAAAGCTCCATCCAGACTCTCTGGTCGGAGTTTTTCTCCAATCTCCGAAAAAGGAAAAGGGTAAAAAGTCACCAAAGATTCAAAATCTCGAAGCCTTTCGCTCGCAAACGCAATAGCCACAGGGTCTCTATCAAAAGCAAAAAGACGCCCCTTTTCACCTAATCTCTTGAGTATTTCGAAAGAGTGCCCACCACCTCCTAAGGTACAATCCACATAAACCCCATCACCCTTAAGGTCTAAAAACTCCAAACATTCTTTTAGCAACACAGGCTCGTGGTAAAACTCATCCTTTTTCATTCGAATCTCCCATCCAAATATCGCTAAAGAACTCATCATCAAAATTTTCAAAGTCTTCGGGCTTTGCAAAACCATACAAAGACTCGTAAATGGAGGGATTCCATAATTTCAGGGACTTTCCGACATGGGGGATAAACAAAACCTCTGACTCAATTTGAGCATAATCCAAAAATTTTTTAGGCAATAAAACTCGATTTTGTCCATCCAAAGAAACAAAACTCGTGTGACCTTGAATAGTGCTTCGAAGAGCTTCTGTTTTACGATTTTTTGGTCGAGCATTCAAATCCGTCATAAACTTTTGAAACTCTGGCAACTCATACAAAATCAAAGTCCTCTCTGGACCAATAGAAAGCACCAAGCCCTCTTCTTCACTAATACTCAACTGACGACGGAACTCCTTAGGAAAAGAAGTCCTTCCTTTTTCGTCAATAGCCGTTTTAGCCTGTCCAATGAAAAAACCAAGATTCATACAATACAACCCACTTGTTACCACTACTCTACAAAATATACCACTTTTTACCACTCTTCGCAATAGAACGAATCAAAAAAGACACCATAAGGCATGCTTTTAAATAAAAGCCTAAAAAAAGACTACACAAAAGAGCAGTCGTTTTCACAAAAAAAACATCGCTAACAAAAAACTCCAAAGCAAAACCCTCATAAAACACGCATATCTCTTTAGTAGTGGTGGGTAGTTAGAAGCGCCTAAACAAAGTAAGGCGTTTATAAATTTCCATCTGAATTTTAGGTGAATACAAAAAAGACAAAACCAATCTTTTTTCTAAATTGTATTTTATAAATAGAAGGATTTTATGAAAGCAGAAGAATTAGCCCAAAGTCATTTACTAAAACAGCCCATTTATGTCACTGGAAAGCCCATCGCTTATACCGCTAGAGAATTTGGATTAGACCCCCATCAAATTGACAAACTAGCCTCCAACGAAAACGCCTTCGGAGCCAGTCCCAAAGGGCTCGCTGCGGCTCAAAAAGCCTTAGAAGAAATCCATTTTTATCCCGATGGTGGCTGTTATGACTTGAGTTCCAAAATAGCATCCATTCGAGGAGTCCAAAAAGAACAGATCATCATAGGGAATGGCTCCAATGAAATTTTAAATATGATAGCCCAAGTATTCCTAGGAGAAAACACCGAAGCCATCATGGGAGACCACAGTTTTGCCGTTTACAAGCTAGCCACTCTAGCCGCCAATGCAAAAATTGTAGAAACCCCAATGCTTGCCCCCGACTTCAAATTTGACCTCAAAGCCATGAAAGAGGCAATCACTCCCAAAACACGAATCATATTCCTTGCCAACCCTAATAACCCCACAGGCTCAGAACTGAGTGCCTCTGCCATCTTAGATTTCGCAAGCTCTCTCCCTCCGCATGTAATACTGGTCATGGACGAGGCCTACACCGAATTCATAGAATCCGACGCCCCCGATTTACTCCCCTTGATCGAAAAAGGCCACCCCATTATTTGCTGCCGCACATTCTCAAAAATTTACGGTTTAGCGGGGCTTCGAGTGGGTTACGCTATCTCTAGGCCCGACATTATATCTCTAATCCAAAGGGTCCGCGAACCTTTTAATGTAAACAACATTGCTCAAGCCGCTGCACTTGGAGCTTTAGAAGACACAGACTTCATCGAAAAAGTCAAAAGAAAAAACCAAGAAGGTTTAGAGCAACTCCAATTCGGGCTACAAAAATTAGGACTTTCTTATATACCCAGTCGTGCCAACTTCATCTGCATTTTAGGAGTTCAAAAACCCTTAGAAGCCTTTGATTTTCTACAAAAAAAAGGAACTATCATACGACCACAACCCCAAATGGGAGATGTACTTCGAGTTTCTGTGGGCACTTCGGCTCAAAACGAACGCTTTTTAAACAATTTAAAAGCCTACTTAGAAAGCCTAAGCCCCTAAACTCCATCATTCAGTAATCCCAAGCAAGGTATTGAATTTAATATTTCGCAATTTCAAAGCATCGTATCTATCAAAATACTTTTGACTTGCACCACCATTTTAGTCTTTATTTTTGTATGGTGTCTTACCGGTTAAACCCTTTTTAAATCAAGCCAAGAGCACCAAATCATTTTTATGAATCACTTCTTCGGGTGCTTTATCACCCAATAGGGCATGGATTTCGTAAGTTTTCTTTCTTAGCAATAACCTTAGAGTTTCACTATCATATTTAGTGATCCCGCGAGCCACCAAATTACCAGACTCATCTAAAACATTCACCAAGTCTCCCGCATCAAATTGATGCACCACAGACAAAATCCCCACAGGAAGTAAACTAGAATGAGTGTTTTTTAAAGCTCGAATACCACCAGCATCGACCACCAAACTCCCTTTTGGAGAACTCACAAAAGTAAGCCAGCGTTTACGGCTACTCAACCGTTTATGTGAAGCCATAAAAAAAGTACCTACCGTAGACTCATCCAAAAAAACAGAGTGAGGCAAAACTCGTCTTCCATTAGCTAAAAAAGCATGGCAACCACTTTCGACCACGGCTTTGATGGCCTTTAACTTAGAATACATTCCACCAGTGCTCACCGCAGAGCCAGTACTATTAGGGTCTCCAGCTAAACTCAAAATACTTTCATCTATTTTAGAAACCAAAGGGATTAACTTTGCCTTTGGATTAATTTTTGGATTATCATCAAACAAACCGTCTTCGTCTGTAAAGAGAAGCAATAAATCTGCATCCAAAAAAAGAGCCACATCGCTAGAGAGCTTATCATTGTCACCCACCTTGATTTCTGCCGTGGCGACGGAATCATTTTCATTGATAATGGGGATTATTTTTTTGGACAGCATCAAGTGAATCATATTTTGTAAGTTTTTATAACGATCTCTATGCCTAAAATCCTCGGCCGACAACAAAACCTGCCCCACCGTGATATTTTCATTGGCAAAAGCTTGACTGTAAACATGCATCAGCTCAATTTGCCCCACCGATGCACAAGTTTGCTTCTCTGGAATCACCGAAGGTTTTTCTTTATAGCCTAACTTTAACATGCCTGCTCCCACTGCACCACTAGTCACAATGACTATTTCTTTGTCTTCTATATTCTTAATAGAAGCAGCAAGAGCCTCAATAAAACGCTTGTTCACAGCCCCTTGTTTGGAATCTACCAATATATTAGAGCCTATTTTTAACACCACTCTTTTGATGTTTTTTAATGTTTGTTTATGAGTTTCAGACATACAAACCTTTTATCTACAGACAATGAGGCGAATCGCATCTAGTCGAAGTTGCGGAGAAAGAGCTGCTTTTTTATATTCTAGCGTTTTTTTACGAAGCACCTGGAGCACTTCTTCTGCTCTAGGACGCTCTTGCACAGTGAGCAAATACTGAGACCTTTCGTACTCTTTGTCCACTCGCTTCGAGACTAAATCAATTGATTTTTCTACCGCATCTTGCGTTTTCAAAGAAGCCACTTTTTTGGCGATACCCAAAGCATCGCTAGCAAAAAACTGAATTTTTGCATTTACAGCAGCATTCCCTTGAGGCACAGTAGTATCTCTAAGCACAGCATTTTCTATTGAAATCAAATGTTCAGAAACATCATTTCCATTTGCATCAATTAAAACTCGGACAAAAACAGGACCAGCAATATCTGAAAAACCCCATTTTTCTAATACAGACGGCTCTAATATAAAGTTATACTGCATCATCAAGCCACGCAAACCAGAGTCCTCCCAAATCACACAAGACACACTCCCTTTTGCAAGACTAGTCACTAAGTCTATGGCTCCCATCGCTAAAGGGTGCTCTCTAGTCAAAAACTCGACTTGATCCTGAAGCTTTGCTTGCTCTCTAGAAGTGGTCACACTAAACACAATGCCCTCGCCTCCTTCTTCATTGAAGGCCGCACCAATAGGAAGCCCTGGAATAGAACCGGGCTCCACTTGCTGTCCTAAACGAAAAACAAAGTTTTCTGAGTCTCCTTTATCTTCAATATCCATGCCATGTGCTCTCAAAACATCAAAAACAAAATTTTTCATAGAAGGATCTGCGTCCACTTCTTTTATCTCTTCAATGATTTGACTAGCGACCACAGTGTCTTTGGAGTTAAATTCTAATAATTTATCTCTCCCTTTTTCAATGTTTTTACGCATTTCTATACTATCTTCACGGACCATTGGAAGTATTTTTTCTTTGAAATGCTCTAATTTCAAATGTGGAACATCTATGGCTTCAACCAGATCCACAGTATATTTCAAAAACAACTCCCCACCGCTCATCAAAGGTTCTGTAAAAACCCCCAAACCTTCATGATACCACCTGAACAACACCTCTTGCCCTGACCTTTGAACATAAGGCACATGGATCACCACCTCGTGTTTTTGCCCAATGCGATCCAATCGACCTATCCTTTGTTCTACAAGGGCTGCATCTAAAGGCAAATCAAACAAAATCAAATGATGCACAAATTGAAAATTTCTACCCTCTGAACCTATTTCTGAAGCTATCAATAGCTGTATCTCAGAATTTGCAAATTGAGCCGCAGCCTGGTCTCGAGCTAAAATGGACATGTTTTCGTGGAATGTCAGTAAAAAATCATCACTAAAATGACTCTTTAAAACATATTCTAAAGCTAAAACCATAGACAAGTCTTCGCAAATCAATAAAAACTTTTTGTCTTTATTTTCTTCTAAAAACTTTTTCAACCAAATCACCTTTTCATCCATTAACCACAAGTTTTTATTGGACAAAACTAAAAGGCCTTTTTCTTGAAGTATTGTACTCGCGTTTGGCTTTTCTCTCACAATTCCAGCAATCAAAGCCCTGTAATCTGGATTAGGCTCTAATGGAATTTCATTTAAAATCCTTTTAGGGAATCCGCCCACTCCCTTCCTTGTATTTCTAAAAACAAAAAAACCTGTCCCTAATGCATCTACAATTCGACGCATCCAATCTGTTGCAGAGATGCTTTTAGAATTTTCTTTTTCTAACCACTCACGGATACTTGAGTTTTTGGGGACTAAATCATAAAGGGCATCCCAAGATAGAGGCTCACTAGAGTCCACAGGTAATTTTTCGAGATCTTTTGCTAATCTTTGGTATTTGTTTAGATCTTTTAGGTAATCTTCGTAACTAGAAAATCGAACAGGATCTAAAATTTTCAAACGATTAAAATGAGACTCGGGCTCTAAATGCAATGGAGTTCCAGTCAAAAAAAGAACCCCACCAGCCGAAGCACCCACTATTCTATTGACCAGCACATACTCTTTACTAGTGAAACCATCTTCACAAATCAAATGATGCGCTTCATCTACAATGATTAAATCCCAATGGAATTTCAACAAATCTTCGATTAAGGCAGGCTCTTCAATAAGGTGCTCTATGGTACAAATCACTTCATTGGATTGCAAAAAGGGATTCTCTTTCATCGTTTCTGTACTTTCATCGTACAAACTCTCTAAAAGCTCGTGATCCACCAAAGTAAACACTTGATTGAATCGTCGTTTCATCTCCACCATCCACTGGTGTTTCAGAGATTCAGGAACCAAAACAATAGTACGAACTATACGAGACCTTGTTTTTAACGCATGCCAAATCATACCGGCTTCAATGGTTTTACCAAGACCCACCTCGTCAGAAAGCATCAAACGAGGCAAACTCGAAGAAGCACAAGCTCTGTGCGTCAAATAAAACTGATGCTCCAGCATATCTACTTTGGGCCCAACCATACCTCTAACAGAGGATGACTGCCATTCACAAGAAAGTTGCTGCGCTTGTTCCCTTCGTCGAAAATCCTCCAGAGAAGACCTTTTATTTTCTAGCAAAAAGCGAAACAAATCAGAGCTTTTGGGGGGTGATTTAGAAGCAAGATCTGCTTCCATTATCTTTTTACCACTCCGGGTGTAATAAACAAGCAAACCCTCTTCTTCTTGAATAGAGTTTACCAAAAAAGAAGTTCCCTTTTCTATTTTTCCCGTTTCACCTACTTCTAACTTGTATCGTTTTACAGGAGCATCGTGAACTCTGTATATACGAGTTTGATTGACTGCAGAAAATTCAAAGGAAACATTTTTTCCTTGAATAGCAAAAACACGGCCTATACCTAACTCGGGCTCATTTTTGCTAATATACCGTTGACCTAGCTTAAAAATACTCATGGAGCTTAAAATTAACATTTTTACTTTTAAAAAGAAAAAGAATTTCTAAATTAGTAGCAATTATGAATTGGTATTATATAGATAAAAACATAAAAACAGACGATTCTCGCATGGGTCCATACACCATAGACGAAATGCGTGAATTATTTTTTGAAAAAACCATTGATGAAAAAACTTTGATTTGGCATTCAGGTTTAAAAAATTGGATTTTTTGGGAAAACTCCGACGCTTATATCAGCAAAGAAAAAGAACAAGAATTACTCCAACAAACTGTTGCTCAAATACTCCACGAAAAACAATTGAAAGCCACAAAAAGAGCTGGTTTTGGAATTCGGGCTTTGGCCTTTATTATAGACTTTATTCTTTTAAGCCTTATAGGGGTGTTATTAAGTTATCTAATGCATTATTTTCAAATAATCAATTTAGAATCCATGCAAGCTATTATCAACAAATACAATCAAAACCTACTTTCCCCCGATTTAAGCAAAGAGCTTTTAAACTCCGACGGTTTTTTCTATCTGATGGTGGCCTCGTACTTTTTACAAGCTTTGTACTCCATTTTTTTTCTCACTCGATATGGTGGAACCATAGGAAAGCTGCTCTTAAAACTTAAAGTCGTAAACGCAGACACTAGCAAACTCACATTTTCAAATGCTTTTACTCGTTTTATTTTTAGTGTTGTGACTCAATTCACTATCCCTCTCTACGGACTTGGCTATTTGTTGGTCCTTATCGATCCCAAAAAAAGAGCTTTACACGATTTTTTAGCAAAAACACAAGTCATCTATACTCATAAACAAAGCAAAGAGCTCTAAATCATGGACACTTATTTGATCCCGACTATAAGTCAAGCACTCCAAGGCGAAGTGCAAATTTCTGGTGCCAAAAATGCTGTCCTGGCCGTGATGGCCGCCACTCTTTTAGCCGATGGCATCTCAGAAATCACCAATGTGCCTCACCTCAAAGACATGAAAACCATGTCCGATGTCCTTCGAGTGATTGGGTGCCGAGTCGATGGAGGACCACACACTTTACGAATAGACACCCGTGGGGCCAATCACTTAGAAGCACCTTACGAATTAGTCAAGACCATGAGAGCCAGCTTTTATGTTTTGGGTCCCTTGGTGGCTCGTTTTGGGCGTTGTCGTGTTTCACTTCCTGGTGGCTGTGCTTGGGGCCCTCGCCCTGTTGATTTACACTTAAAAGGTTTAGAAGCCTTGGGTGCATCTATAAAAGTCACCCATGGTTATGTCGAAGCCACCTCCAATGGTCCTCTCCAAGGGGGAGAATTTCACTTTCCAATCAGCTCTGTGGGGGCTACTGTGAATGTGCTAATGGCCGCTTGCTTAGCAAAAGGAAAAAGCATTTTACACAATGTCGCTCTCGAACCCGAAATCGACGCTCTCATTGACTACCTCATTGGTATGGGAGCTAAAATCAAAGGAAAAGGGACCAAGGTCTTGCAAATCCAAGGCGTTTCCTCTTTAACACCAGGCTCTGGATCCACCATTGCAGACCGCATCGAAGCGGGCACTTATTTAATAGCGGCGGCTATCAGTCGTGGACGCATCAAAACCACAAAAATGAATCCACAGCACATCACTGCTCTTTTAGACGCACTCCAAGAAATAGGTTGTGAAATACAAACAGGGCCAGACTGGGCCATAGTAGATGCCACAAAAAAAACTCTGAAACCCACATCTATCACCACTTTACCACACCCTGGATTCCCTACAGACTTGCAAGCCCCCATTATGGCTTTACTCACTACTATAGAAGGTATCAGCTTAGTTCAAGACACCGTTTATGATGACCGCTTCACTCATATCGCAGAGTTAGAAAGGCTAGGTGCAAAAATCAAACTCAAAGGGAATACAGCTCAAATATATGGAGGGTCCCCTCTTTCTAGTGCACCCATCATGGCTTCTGATTTACGCGCAGGGGCGGCATTGGTTTTAGCAGCTCTAGTCGCCGAAGGGGAAACTTCTTTGAGTCGAATTTATCACATTGACCGAGGCTACGAAGATTTTGAAACAAAATTTCGCTCTTTGGGTGTCGATATAAAAAGAGTTTCATAACTAAATTGCTTCACTTTTTCAACAGAAAATTTGATTCTTAGTTAATGTTTTTCCTAGTCAATTTTTTCGAGTTTGACTCTTCCAAAATATACATCCGATGGTGTGTTCCCGTCAAGAGAAGAATATTCGTGAACCGCTCCAAAGTGAATTTTGATTCTTTTGTGGTTAAATTTAATTTTTGCTTTTAAACTAAGGAAGTAACTTTTCTGTCTTAAATTTTTAAGCCACTATAGAAATGGAAAAATCTACTTTTTGTGCATGAATTTACAGAAAAGAACTTGTCAAATCAAAAGTTATTATTTATACTAGATAAATAAGCTTAATATTCAATTACTATAGGGGATGCTTTGAAACATTTTCTGGTATATTTTTCTTTATATGTTCTATTTTTCATCAATGGCGCTTTCGCTTTAAATTTCCCTTCTTCTGAGTGGAATTTGGCTAGTTATGAAGGAGCCTATGCAACTTATAAT